>SVTO01000008.1 GCA_015063745.1 Oscillospiraceae bacterium
TGTTCTTTGAACTCTTCCGGGTAATGTTTGATTCCTTTTTTCCCTGACATAACAAAAAACTCCTTTGTAGTTATTTTACTACATTGGAGTTTTTTTGTCACTGTCCATTTTTACTGGACCTGTTCACACAGGGAATCCCGGATACCTTTTTATATATGATACAGCAAAGTATAAAATCAGTACAGCCGACTGCAATACCTGAATAAGCAGCCGGCTGTACATACAGAAACGGAATTATTTGCCTTCGTACATTCTCTTAACTTTTTCAAATACTTCATCCGGGATCTCGGGATCACCGTAGATGTTGTTGGGGATGTACTGATCACCTGCAATGTGGGGGAAGGTGCAGCGGGTATCGTTACGGTATGCATCCCGTTCTGCCTTGTTGCGCAGATTCGGGATCTTGATGGGCTTGTTGCCTTCGTAGATGGAAATGAAGCCCAGCGTACCGGGGATGCACATATCCACAGCGGTGTAAACATCGATGGAGCGTTCCTTAGCTACTTCGTCACCCAGAATGCTGCGGATGAAGTAGTAAGTGGTGTAGAAGTCGCCGCCGCCGTGACCGGAAGCCTTGCCTGCTTCCACAACGTGTTCGGGCAGGTAGGATTCATGCTTGCCGGCACCGTTTTTGCCACGCTCTTCGATATAAACCTCCAGCTTGTCTCCCACGTCCTTCATGGCACCGAGATCACCGTTCAGCTGATAGTTGGAAACATGAGTAGTGTGCTTCATGTTGAAGTGGAGGCTCTTGAACATAGCACCGTTTTCCAGGGTGATGATTTCCATACCCAGAGTACCGGATGCCGTACCCAGTTCTCTCATGAAGGGCATATTGGGTGTTTCAAAACCGGAAACCTGAACAGGACGCAGACCTGTCATATACAGAATGGGACCGATGGAGTGGGTGCAATAGAAAGTGGAGGGCATCAGGTTGCGCCAGTGGTCACGAATACCGTAAGTGATGAAAGGCCAGATGGAGGAGCAGTCGTGCACATATTCGCCTTCTGCATACATCAGTTCACCGATGTCACCGCGGCGGTAACGCTGACGCATTTCCCAACGGATGGGCGTGAAACAGTAATTTTCCGCATAGGCGTAAATCTTGCCGGTACGTTCCACACATTCGATCAGTTCCACAGCTTCCTTCATGGTGGAGCAGGTCAGACATTCGGTCATGACATGACGGCCGCTTTCCATGGCACGGATGGCATAAGGAACGTGTTCGTTGGCGTAGTTGGCAATGATCACAGCATCCATATCGTGCTGAATAAAATCGTCAAAGCTTTCGTAGTACGCAACATTGTTCAGCCCATGGGCTTCCGCATTCTTTCTGCTGGCTTCCAGCTGTCTTTTGTCAAAGTCACAGATGGCAACCAGTTCGGCACAGGGGTCTTCGATGGAAGCGTTGATGAACGTATAACCACGTCTTCCGCCAAGTACACCGACTTTTACTTTTTCCATAACAAGCACCTCGCAAAAAAATAGAATTTTTCAGGGAAAAATCACCTGTTTAAAACAGAATCAAGGGAAAGCGGTCTCAGATGCCGTATTCCGTAAATCCGTCCCCGGTCAGCGTTACCAGAGAACGCACACCGAAGGAACGGCAGTATTCCAGCGCTTCCGCAAACCAGCAATCGAGATAAAGCGCATTGTGGCAGTCGGAGGAAAGAATGAACTTCGCACCGTGATCGGTCAGATACCGCATCAAGAAGGGAGAGGGATAAGCGACGGACTTGTAGCCTCTCGCAATGGCACCGGTGTTTATTTCAAAGAGGGAACAGTGCTCCAGCACCGCCGCCGCCGCTTCCAGGGCATAACCGTTGTATACAGGATTTTCCAGCTCTTGGAATTTGCATACTACATCAAAATGGCCCACAATATCGGGCTTAAACCTCTTGGCCATTTCCATAACGGTCTTGTAATACACCTGTGCATACCAGTTCATATCCCCGTCAAACCACTTTTTTACAATGGCACGCTGCAATGGGGCGGAACTATCCACGGAAGTGTGATCACCATAAGGTGTCGGAATACAGTGGACACTGCCGATTATGTAATCAAAATCCGCATCGGGACGTACGGAACAATAATCCAATTCCAGCCCGGCAAATACCTGAATTTGCTCGGAATACTTGTCTTTCAGTTCGCGGATCGTACGCATATAGTCGTGCAGCGCATCGGGCTTCATGCAGTAGGAATGATTAAACGTCATGGTACTGTGATCGGAAAAACCAATGGCCGAGAAATTCTTTTCAATTGCGGCAAGTACCATTTCTTCCATCGTATTTATACCGTCGGAAAAAACGGAATGGGTGTGAAAATTCGAGAAACGCATATATTACCTCAAAATAGTCAGAAGATTTTTCGGTGATTCGGCGACTGCGACACATTTTTTGGCATCAACCTGACCGAAACCGTAAGATACAAAAACAAACGGACATCCCGCTTCGGCGGAAGCATTGCAGTCACCGATGGTATCGCCTACGTAAACCGGATGCTTCAGACCATGCTTGCGGCAGATATAACGGATATTGTCCGCCTTGGCCAGGCCGAAATCCCCGGAGCTGACGTGATCTGTAAACAAATCTTCAAAACCGTGATAGGCGAGAAAGGCTTCAATATAACCTGCCTGACAGTTGCTGATGATAAACAGCGGATACTCTCCGGCAAGCGCTTCCAGTACCTCCCGCACGTCCGGATACAGAATACCGCCTTTTTCCCTGAGCAGACGGTTTTCTTCTCTGCAGGATTCCATGACAAGCGCATACCCCTCCGCAAAAGGCATTTCCGGAAATAGCAGGGAAGCCAGTTCCTCGTTGGTGTGCCCCATATATTGCTGTACAGTGTCTCGGTTCACTCTTCCGCGGATATCGGGGTGATTCCGTTCCACGACCTGCCATATGCCGGCGGTAACGGAGGTAGCATCCCAAAGGGTACCGTCCAGGTCAAAAAGAATACTGTCAAACTGTGCCATGAGAAATTCCGATCTGTTGAAAATGAAATAAAAAAGCTGCAGTCTCCATGGAAACTGTAGCTTCATTATACACTAAACCTTTTACAAAAGCAATACAATCTGCGGAATTCGGAAGGATTTTTTTTACACGTAAGAGCTTCTGTGACGATTATTCGGCAGCCTTGTTTGCACTTCCGTTTTTCACAAGCAGTTTCAGCTTCCGCGCATCCTTTGCAACCGCAAGACTGTCACGGATTTCCCCGACAAGCACACCGTCCGCATATACGAGAGCACGCTCTGATCTGCCCGCAACGGAAACAGTCACTTCCGCATTGTCCGGCACCACAAAGGGATGAATGTCGGAAAGATGAGGACAGATGGGTGTGATGGCAAAACAGGGGACATCGGGCAGCAGAACCGGACCGCCGGCAGACAGATTATAGGAAGTAGAACCTGTGGGCGTGGAAACGATCAGCCCGTCACCGCGGCAGGATGCAAGTGTACGTTCATTGCAGCGAACAGCCAGATCCACCGTTTCCCCAAAATGCTCTTTCGCGAATACCACATCGTTCAGAGCAAAATGCCGCTTTCCATCCAGGGTAAAAGAAAGCAGAGAACGCTCCGCCGGCTGCAGAGTATCGAAAAAACGATCGTCCCCATTTTCCAGGGCGGAAATATCCAGAGCACAGAGATACCCCAGCCGCCCGCTGTTGATGCCGACCAAAGGCTTATTGTATGTCACAGCAACCACAGCCGCCTTCAGTGCACAGCCGTCGCCGCCGATGGAAACCACAAGATCACAGTCTTCCGGCGAGCCTGCGGCACGGACAGCATCGCCGAAAAGAAGTGCGGTACTTTCGGAGGACAAAACACATTCTGCACCGAAATTTTCCTCCAGCAGCCGGATTCCGCGGAGAGAGGCATCCGTATAGCGCTGACAGGATGTATTGGGAAATATAAAAAGCTTCATAATGTAAAACTCCGGAGAAAATAACTTACTGAGACCTACTCATTTTGCCGACAGATACTCATCAATGGCATTGGCGGCTTTCTTGCCCGCACCCATAGCGGAGATAACGGTAGCTGCACCGGTAACCGCATCGCCGCCGGCATATACACCTTCATGCGAAGTCAGACCATCTTCGTTTACAATAATACCGCCTCTGGTGTTGACTTCCAGACCGGATGTGGTATTTTTGATCAGCGGATTGGGAGAAGTACCGATAGAAATTACCACAGTATCCACTTCCAAAACAAAATCGGAATCTTCCACGGGAATGGGCCTGCGTCGCCCCTTTTCATCAGGTTCACCCAGCTCCATTCTGATACAGCGCATACCCGAAACAAAACCATTGTGCGGATCCCGCGGATCTTCCGGATTGGTGAAGCCCAGAATTTCAATGGGGTCGCAAAGCAGTTGGAAATCAATACCTTCTTCTGCGGCGTGTTCCACTTCTTCCCGTCTGGCCGGCAGTTCCTCCATGGAACGGCGGTAGACAATACATACCTTTTCCGCTCCCAGACGGATAGCTGTTCTGGCGGCATCCATAGCCACATTACCGCCGCCGACAACCGCAACCTTACCGCCCTTCATAATGGGCGTATCGGGATTTTCGCGGTAAGCCTTCATCAGATTGCTTCTGGTGAGAAATTCATTGGCAGAATACACACCCTTCAGGGATTCGCCGGGAATACCCAGGAAATTGGGCAGTCCCGCGCCGGAACCGATGAACACTGCTTCAAAACCCATATCAAAAAGTTCATCCACCGTTAGGGTCTTACCGATAACCACATTGGTTACCATATCCACCCCCAGAGCCTTTAGCGTTTCCACTTCCTTGGCTACAATGGATTTGGGCAGACGGAATTCGGGAATACCATAAACCAGAACACCGCCTACTGTGTGCAGTGCTTCGTATACCGTAACCTGATAACCCTTTTTGGCCAGATCACCCGCACAGGACAGACCGGAAGGACCGGAACCGATCACGGCTACCTTATGACCGTTGGACGCCGGTCGTACAGGCGCTTCCGGACGGTGTTCATTATGCCAGTCCGCAGCAAACCGTTCCAGTCGGCCGATACCTACTGGCTCAAATTTTATACCCAGCGTACATTGGCTTTCACACTGGGTCTCCTGGGGACATACACGTCCGCAGACTGCCGGCAGAGAAGTGGAAAGAGAGATAACCTGATAGGCACCCTCCACATCCCCCGTCTTCAGCCGGGAAATGAAATCCGGAATCTGGATGTTTACGGGACAACCTGCAATACAGGGCTTGTTTTTACAGTTGAGACAGCGCTGGGCTTCGGCAACTGCGGTTTCATATGTGTATCCCAGCGCAACTTCGTCGAAATTATGAATTCTGACTGCCGGAGCCTGAGTGGGCATTTCATGCTTTTTTGGAATAACTGCCATCGTGGTATCCTCTTTACGCTTTTTTGAACAGGTTACAGGACTTGTCATAGGCGTGCCGTTCAAAATCGGTGTACATTCGGCCTCTGGACACAGCTTCATCGAAATCTACTTCATATCCGTTGAAATCGGGACCGTCCACACAGGCAAATTTTGTGATCCGTTCGCCGTCGCGATGCAAAGTAAGACGGCAGCCGCCGCACATACCTGTACCGTCAATCATAATGGGGTTCATGGAAACGGTAACAGGTACATCAAACGGTCTGGCGGTTTCTACCACAAATTTCATCATGATCAGAGGACCGATGGTGATGATTCTGTCAAATGTATTGCCGTTTTCCAGTATTTCTTTCAGGGGAATGGTCACATTGCCGTGACGTCCCCAGGATCCGTCATCTGTCATTCGGATCAGCTTGTCGGAGCAGGCGGCGAACGCATCTTCCAGAATTACCAGATCTTTGCTTCTGAAACCGATGATAGAGGTCACTTCCGCGCCCAATCTGTGCAGTTCTTCTGCAACGGGCAGGGCAATGGCACATCCGACCCCTCCGCCGACAATGCAAACCTTCTTCAGTCCATCCAGATGAGTCGGCATCCCGAGCGGGCCTGCAAAATCCTGAATGTACTGGCCTTCTTCTTTATGGTTCAGCTTTTCCGTAGTACCGCCGACAACCTGAAAAATTATTTTAACAGTACCTTTTTCCGCATTTGCACCGGCAATGGTAAGGGGAATCCGTTCTCCCTCTTCGTCCACACGGAGTATGATGAACTGACCGGGCTTAGCTTTTCTGGCAACCAGAGGTGCTTCGATTTCCATCTGTGTAACGGCGGAATTCAGGTGCTTTTTATAAACGATTTGATACATATTCTCTCCATAACCGCATACCGGACAACCAGGACATACGGCATCAATCAAAAAAGGACAAGTGCAGCTGGGATAACCGTAAATGCACTGGACAACTGTGTTGTTTAATTATAGCATATAAAAAAATTGAATGCAATACGTGTGAACAAAAAAACGAAAACACAGTATACGGGAATGTACGGAAATTCTCCAGAGAAGTATACAGCCGAAAAGATACGTAAAAGAAGTGAAAAGCTTATTTTATTCACAAAAATTCTGAAAAAAGTACTTCACATTTCCTTTTTGATATGTTATAATAATACTGAACGTATGCTTCAGGAGGTATAACTATGAAAATTGCTATTGCAAGTGACCACATCGGCTATCCGCTGAAAGAGCATATCAAGGAGTATCTTGCTCCCAGAGGATATGAATTTGTAGATGTGGGTACCTATTCCGAGGATCGCTGCAACTACCCCGAATTCGGCAAAAAGGCTGCCGATCTGGTGGCAAGCGGCGCATGTGAATTCGGTATTCTGATCTGCGGTACCGGTGTCGGTATCTCTCTTGCTGCCAATAAAGTACGCGGTATCCGTGCAGTAGTCTGCAGCGAACCGTATACCGCCCGTCTGTGCCGTCAGCACAACAATGCCAACATGATCGCCTTCGGTGCCCGTGTAATCGGCTCCGCAACCGCTGAAATGATCGTAGACGAATTCTTCGCTGCGGAATTTGAAGGCGGCAGACACCAGAAGCGCATCGACATGATTGCCGCTATCGAAAACGGGGAGGAACTGTAATGATTCGCGTTGGTATTGATATCGGCGGAACCAAAGTCAACATCGGTCTCGTAGCCGAAGACGGCAAGGTTCTGGCCAAGGAAAATTTCCCGGTCGGCAATGCCGCTGACATGAAGGTATTCATTCCCAAGCTGCATGATGCCATCAAGCGTCTTGCGGAACAGGCAGGTGTCAAGGAATCCGAAATCGGCTTCTGCGGCATCGGCGTTCCCGGCACCGTATCTGCGGACAAGCTTACCGTAGGCTGTGCCCCGAACCTGGGCTGGATTGATCTGCCTCTGGGCATGGAATTCAAAGAATACACCGGTTACAACGTAAAACTGGTACAGGACGCCAAGGCCGCTGCGTGGGCTGAATACTGTGCAGGTGCCGGCAAGGGTCAGGATCTGATCTGCGTAACCCTGGGCACCGGCATCGGCACCGGTCTGGTACTGGACGGCAAGATCTACGAAGGCGCTCTCGGTACTGCCGGAGAACTGGGCCACATCCCGGTAAAGGTAAACGGAAGACCCTGCGCCTGCGGTAAGGTAGGCTGTCTGGAATGTTACGCTGCCGGTAAGGGCTTGGGTTACACCGCCAAGGAACTCTACGGCGAAGATGCGGACGCACGCACCCTGTTCGCAAAGGCTGCCGAAGGTGACAAGACGGCCAAGGAAGCGCTGGATGAAGCCATCCTGCTGCTGGGCACCACTTTTGTAGGTGCAGTAAACCTTCTGTCTCCCGCGTGTCTGCTGATCAGCGGCGGTATGTCCGAAAGAAAGACCGAATTTGCCGAACCCATCATGCAGTTCGTAAGAGAACACGCCTACGAAATTCCGGGCAGACCTCTGCAGGTAAAAATGGCGGCTCTCGGTTCCGATGCACCCATGATCGGTGCAGCACTCCTGCCCATCGACTGAGACGGGGAAGTGTACATAAATAATAACGTAAATAACGGTTGTGCAAGCAGCCGAAAATAATAAGGAGAAAAGAAATGAAAGCAATTATTACCACAGGTCCCATGACAAGTGAAATCCGTGAAGTGCCGGATGTACAGGTTACTCCCGATACCATTAAGATCCGCCTGCAGTACGTTGGCGTATGCTTCTCCGAACACTACGATTGGAAGCACTGCGATAAGGAAACCGCATTTGGTCACGAACCCATGGGTATCGTAGCTGAACTTGGCGAAAACGTAAAAGGCTTCGAAATCGGCGATCGCGTTGGTTGTCTGTTCGGTAACGGTCTGCCCGGAGCAGGCGTTATGTGCGAATACGCTCTGGTATATCCCGAAGACTGCGTAAAGCTGGCTGACAACGTACGCAGCGAAGACGGCGCTCTGGAACCTCTGGGCTGCATGTTCAGCGCAATCAGTAAGGTTCGCGCTACCATGCCCGGCACCAGAATCTGTGTCGTTGGCTGCGGCTACATGGGCTGCGGTGCAATCAGCCTGCTGAAGCTGCGCGGCTTCCACGTTACCGCTGTTGACATCCGTCCCGAATCTCTGGAAAACGCTAAGTTCTACGGCGCCGACGAAGTTTACTATCCCGAAGAAGCTCTGGCTAAGTTCGAAGCTTCCTTCCCCGTAGTTATGGAATGGGCTGAAACCAACGAATCTCTGGACACCGCTATCCACCTGACTGCAGAATGCGGCCAGCTGTGTGTTGGTGCATACCACACCGGTGAAAAGCGTCTGGTTAACGTACAGCTGCTGGGCGTTCGCGCTATCGACATGCTGAACACTCATCCCCGTGAATGGGATATGCTGCAGGATGGTATCAAGAATGCACACGACCTGATGGCAAACGGCACCTGGAAGTTCACCAAGGTTCCCACCATGGTATACCCCATGAACCAGTTCGACAAGGCTCAGGCAGACCTGGAAACCAAGTATGGCAAGTACCTGAAGGCTCTGATCGACATGACCAAGCTGGACGGCGAACCCGTTCTCATGTAATCTTCGGTTTGCAATTGTATAAAATGATCTGAACAGATTGGCTGCCGTATTGTGGGTTTCCTGCAGTACGGCAGCCTTTTGCTGTATCCATCACCGAAATTTGTTTGATGTGAAAATTACTCACAAGAAACGAATATATAATACACTTCTGAACAATTACAACAGTAACGTTGATGTGAAATCCATGAAAATGAACAAATTGTTGAATAGACAGAAGAAAATCCATGTGAAAATGGTTATATTATACTAACATAATAAAATATTATGCACACATAAGGAATCCTATCTTGACATAGAGAAAAGTATACATTATAGTATATATATCATATACGGAAAACAGGGTTCGTATATATGCAGACTGGAGAATCCGGTTCTGTAAATTCAAAAAAGTAGGTGTATGCAAATGAAAAACATGAAGAAAATCCTGTGTGCAGCTCTTGCAGTTGCGATGACAGCAACCTGTGCTGTACTGTTTACCGGATGCGGTGCAAAAGCAAGCCCCGATAAGATCTCTATCGGTGGTATCGGTCCCATTACCGGTGATGTTGCCATTTACGGTACCGCTGTAAAGAACGGCGCACAGATCGCTGTAGATGAAATCAACGCACTCGGCGGCCTCCAGATCGAACTGAACTTCCAGGACGACGTAAACGACGCCGAAAAGGGTGTAAACGCGTACAACAACCTGATGGACTGGGGTATGCAGATCCTGATGGGTACCGTAACCTCCACTCCCAGCGTATCCGTATCCAGTGAAGCAAACGAAGACCGTGTGTTCATGCTCACTCCTTCCGCTTCCTCCACCGACGTAATCGGCGGTTTCCCGGATGCAGCTGGCAACGTGAACATTGCCAGAAAAGACAATGTATTCCAGCTGTGCTTCACCGACCCCAACCAGGGTATCGGCGCTGCTCAGTACATCGCTGACCGCAAGCTCGGCGAAAAGATCGCAGTAATCTACAACAGTTCCGACGTATACTCCACCGGTATCTATGATATGTTCATGGTAACCGCAGCGGATCTCGGTCTGAACATCGTAAGCGTAACCAGCTTCACCAACGAAACCGCTACCGACTTCAACGTACAGCTGAACGAAGCAAAGAACGCCGGTGCAGACCTGGTATTCCTCCCCATTTACTACACTCCCGCAACTCTGATGCTGAAGCAGGCCGATGCTATGGGTTATGAACCCAGCTTCCTCGGCGTGGACGGCATGGACGGTATTCTGACCGTTGAAGGCTTTGATACCTCTCTGGCAGAAGGCCTGATGTTCATGACTCCCTTCGCATCCGCAGAACATCCCGATTTCACCAACAAGTACGTTGCCGCACACGGTGTTGAACCCAACCAGTTCGCAGCAGACGCATATGACTGCATCTACGCAATCTACGAAGCCTGCAAGATCGCCGGTATCGACGGTTCCACCCCCGCTGCAGAAGCCTGTGAAAAGCTGATCGCCGTATTCACCGATCCCGAATTCAGTGTGGACGGTCTGACCGGTGCCGGCATGCAGTGGACTGCCGACGGTCTGGTATCCAAGATTCCTCAGGCAGTTGTCATCAAGGACGGCAAATACATCGGTATGTAATCCATGTAAATAAAAACCGGGGAGGGTTTTATGGACCCTCTCCTGTTTTGCTTACAAGAATAATCTACGGGAGGTCAAGCGTGACATTTCTCAATTATCTGATCAACGGTATCAGCCTGGGCAGCGTGTACGCAATCATTGCTTTAGGCTATACAATGGTATACGGTATTGCCAAAATGCTGAACTTTGCCCACGGTGACGTCATCATGATCGGTGCATACGTATCCTTTATCATTACATCCAAAATGGGACTTCCAGCCATCGTATCCGTATTGGCAGCAGTTGTCGTATGTACCGTTCTCGGTATCTTTATCGAAAGACTGGCCTATAAGCCCCTGCGAAACGCTACATCTCTGGCAGTACTGATCACTGCAATCGGTGTCAGCTACTTCCTGCAGAACAGCGCTCTGCTGATTTGGGGAAGCGATCCCAAGTCCTTCAACTCCATCGTTCATTTTGATTCCATCAAGCTTTTCGACGGCCAGCTGGTCATTACCTCCGAAGCCATTGTCACCGTGCTTGCCTGCATCGTGATCATGATCGCCCTGACGATCTTCACCGGACATACCAAGCTGGGGAAAGCCATGCGTGCCGTATCGGAAGATAAGGGCGCCGCACAGCTGATGGGCATCAACGTGAACTCCACCATTTCCATGACATTCGCCATCGGCAGCGCACTGGCAGCCATCGCCGGCGTCCTGCTGTGCTCCGCATACCCGACCCTGCTGCCTACCACCGGCTCCATGCCCGGTATCAAGGCCTTTACGGCGGCTGTATTCGGCGGTATCGGCTCCATTCCCGGTGCCATGATTGGCGGTATCCTGCTGGGCGTGATCGAAGTATTTGCAAGCGCTTATATTTCCGATAAACTGTCCAACGCCATCGTGTTCGGTGTGTTGATCATCGTCCTGTTGGTAAAGCCCACCGGTCTTCTGGGCAAGAAGATCAACGAAAAGGTATAAGGAGGCGCGGATATGAAAAAATGGAAAAATCTGTCGTCCAAGACCAGAAGCGATTTTCTTACCTACACTATGGTCATCGTAGCCTTTATCGTTCTCCGTGTGCTTTCCGCCTTCGGCATGCTGTCCAACTCCCTGACCGGTCTTCTGGTACCCCTGTGTGCCTATATCATCATGGCGGTATCCCTGAATCTGACCGTCGGTGTTCTCGGTGAACTGAGCCTCGGTCATGCCGGCTTCATGAGCGTCGGTGCTTTCTCCGGCGTCATTGCCTGTGCCGGTATGGAATCCTTCATTCCGAACCCCATTCTCCGTCTGGTTATCGCTGTGGTAATCGGCGGTATTCTGGCGGGCATCACCGGTTTTCTGATCGGTATTCCCGTTCTTCGTCTCCGCGGTGACTATCTGGCCATCGTAACCCTGGCATTCGGTGAGATCATCAAGAACATCATCAACTGCCTGTACATCGGTATCGACGGCTCCGGTCTGCACTTCAGCCTCATCAGCAGCGCCGATCTGGCTCTGGAAAACGGACGTGTTGTCATCAACGGTCCCGTAGGTGCGGTAGGTGTGCAGAAGCTGTCCACCTTCACCTTCGGCTTTGTACTGGTCATGCTCACGCTGATCGTGGTACTGAACCTGAAGCGCAGCCGTACCGGACGTGCCATCATGGCTGTGCGCGATAACCGTATTGCCGCAGAATCCGTTGGTATCAGCATCACCAAATATAAGATGATCGCCTTTATCACATCCGCCGTAATGGCCGGTGCGGCAGGGGTACTGTTCGCCATGAACTATACTTCCCTCACCTCCAGTAAGTTCGACTTCAACCAGTCCATTCTGATTCTGGTATTCGTCGTACTGGGCGGGCTGGGTAATATCCGCGGCTCCATCATCGCAACCGTAATCCTGTACCTGCTGCCGGAAATCCTCCGTCCCATCCAGGATTACCGTATGCTGATCTACTCCATCGTACTGATTGTTGTAATGCTGACAACCAACAGCGAAAAGGCAAAGCTGTTCATCGAAAAGCAGAAAGCCAAGCTGAAAGAAAAGAAAGAGAAAGGCGGTGCTAAGGGTGAGTAAGTATGTACCGATTCCCAGCAACAGAATGCTTCTGGAACGCGACGTGGGAAAAGAACCCGTTCTGGAAACCCACCACCTCGGCATCGACTTCGGCGGTCTGACAGCGGTGGACGACTTCGAAATGACCATCGGCCAGACGGAAATCGCCGGTCTGATCGGACCCAACGGCGCAGGGAAGACCACAGTATTCAACCTGCTGACCAAGGTGTACCATCCCACAAGAGGTACTATCCTCCTGAACGGTAAAGAAACCACCGGTATGGATACCGCAGCCATCAACCGCGCCGGTATCGCCAGAACCTTCCAGAACATCCGTCTCTTCGGCGCACAAACCGTGGAAGACAACGTAAAAATCGGCCTCCATATGCATATGAAGACCAATATCTGGAGCGACATTTTCCGCCTGCCCTCCTACTGGCGTGAAGAAAAGAAAGCCAAGGAATCCGCCAGAGAGCTGCTGTCCATTTTTGATATGCAGGATCTGGCAAAGCATCAGGCAGGCTCCCTTCCTTACGGTGCCCAGCGTCGTCTGGAAATCGTCCGAGCCCTGGCAACCAAGCCCTGCCTCCTGCTTCTGGATGAACCCGCCGCGGGCATGAACCCCTCGGAAACTGCTGAACTGATGGACGTAATCCGCAAGATCCGGGACAATTTCCATATTGCGGTTCTGCTGATCGAGCATGATATGAACCTGGTTATGGGTATCTGCGAAGGTATCGTGGTACTGAACTACGGTAAGATCATCGCCAAAGGAACCCCGGAAGAAATCCAGTCCAATCCCGTTGTAATCGAAGCATATCTGGGTAAGAAGGAGGAAGCGTGACATGAGCACTTTTCTGCAGGTAGAAAACATCAACGTATATTACGGTGCCATCCACGCGATCCAGGGCGTATCCTTTGACGTAAACGAAGGAGAAATCGTAACCCTGATCGGCGCAAACGGCGCAGGGAAGAGTACGGTTCTGAAAACCGTCTCCGGTCTTCTCCGTCCCAAAATCGGCAAGATCTCCTTCGCGGGTGAAGATATTACCCTGACCCCGCCCCATAAGATCGTGGAAAAAGGCCTTGCCCATGTACCGGAAGGAAGAAGAATCTTCCAGCAGATGACGGTGGAGGAAAACCTGGAAATGGGCGCTTATACCCAGCCCCAGTCCGGTGTTGCAGCCGATCTGGAAATGGTATACGAGCAATTCCCCCGTCTGAAGGAACGCCGCCGTCAGATCGCAGGAACCCTGTCCGGCGGTGAACAGCAGATGCTTGCCATGGGTCGTGCCCTTATGAGCCATCCCAAGCTGCTGATGCTGGACGAACCCTCCATGGGTCTTGCCCCGATTCTGGTGGAACAGATCTTCGAGATCATCCGTACCCTGCATAAAAACGGAACGACCATTCTGCTGGTAGAACAGAACGCACAGATGGCCCTTTCCGTAGCAGACCGTGCTTACGTTCTGGAAACCGGCGAAATCACCCTGAGCGGTACCGGTGAAGAACTGGCCAAGAGTGATGAAATCCGCAAAGCTTACTTAGGCGGTTAATCCAATAATTGATACTGCCTGTCTGAAAAACGGGCAGTATTTTGTCTACCGGAGGAGAAAATGAAAAATGTACTGATTGTAGTAGATATGCAGAAGGATTTTGTAAACGGCGCATTGGGTACACCGGAAGCACAAGCCATCGTCCCAGCCGTGGAAACATATCTGCAAAACGCCGCCTCGGACACCGAAATCCTCTTCACCCGTGATACCCACAGTGAAGACTATCCGACCACCCGCGAAGGCCGCCATCTGCCCGTCCCTCATTGTATCAGGGACACCGACGGCTGGCAGATCATTCCGGAACTGCTTCCGTATGCCGAAAAAGCGCAGATCATCGACAAACCTACCTTCGGCAGCGTGGCACTGATGGAAAAGCTGACAAAGGAAAACGAAGCCTGTCCCATAAACAATATCACCCTGATCGGCCTGTGCACGGACATCTGCGTGATCTCCAACGCCATGCTTCTGAAAGCCGCCATGCCGGAAACGGATATCACAGTCGTTGAGGCATGCTGTGCGGGCGTAACCCCGGAAAGCCACAGAAATGCGCTGGAATCCATGAAAATGTGCCAGATCGAAGTAGTGTGACAGCGGTTTTGATGAAAATGTAACGGAGCAGAATCCGTCCGAGGTATCGATATGTCCATACGCAATGATTTAGAAAAACTTTCCGGTGATAACTGGCAGAATGCATACGTAAAAATCAAACCGCTTTCCACCGAAGGGGATTTGATATATGCGGGGTATGAATGTCAGCTGACCGAAGAACAAAAGGAACTCGTAAACCCATTCTGGTTTTCCATCGGCAGAGCCTATCTGTTTCCCGAGGACAACTACCCCTGTATTATCTGCAATACACAGGATGAACCAGTCGGCTTTATCAATTTCTGCAAATGGCAGGGCGAGGGAGATGCCTGTTCGTGGAGCTATTATATTGATAAAAATGAGCAGGGAAAAGGATACGGAAAAAATGCAGCCCGATTGGCAATCCATATTCTGAAATCCATCAATCCCCCGAAACAGATAAAGCTGGCAACGGAGAAATACAATACAAAGGCCCGTTCCCTGTATCTGTCGCTGGGATTTTCACTCCTGCCCGAAACGGACGGCGACGATCTCGTATTCGGATTGTAAAATCCGGAAAACCGAACAGATAAAACAAAAAACTCCACCGAGAAAATCGATGGAGTTTTTTAAGCTGGTAGCCGGACTCGAACCGGCGACCTGTTGATTACGAATCAACTGCTCTACCAACTGAGCCATACCAGCATACTGCTTTCACAGCCTATATATTATACAATAAAACCGGGGTATTGTCAAGGCTTTCTTTCAGAAAAAATTGAATGGCAAAGGAGAATCAAAGAAATTTCCCCAATACCCGCAAAAATACGCTGCAGATGTTGATTTTTTCACATTTACCTATTATAATAATACTGAATACCTATTTAATCAGAAAAGAGGCAATAGTATGGAAACCATCAAAAGAGTAAGCAAAGAAAATTACTATCTTGACATTGCCCAGACCGTGTCGGAACGCAGTACCTGTCTGCGCAAGAGATACGGCGCGATTATCGTAAAAAACGACAGCATCATCTCCACCGGCTATAACGGTGCACCCAGAGGCCGTGCCAACTGCAACGAGCTTGGCTTCTGCCTCCGCGAAAAACTGCAGATTCCCCGCGGGGAACGGTACGAGCTGTGCCGCAGTGTCCATTCCGAAGCCAACGCCATCATCGCCGCTTCCCGTGAAAATATGCTCGGCTCCACTCTGTATATGTGCTGCACCGACCCCAGGGACGGCCATGTCATCGGCGGCGTGACCTCCTGTATGATGTGCAAAAGAATGATCATCAATGCCGGTATCAGCACCGTGGTCATCCGCGAAACCGAATCCGACTACACCGTGATCGATACCCAGGAATGGATCGACAACGACGACAGCCTCTCCGGCAATTTCGGCTATTGATCCCAAAAATTTCCGGAACAGTAAAAAGGACAACCATAATGAAAAAATGCATCTGCGCACTTCTGGCCTCCCTCTTTCTGACCTCCTGCAGCGCCAGCCTTGTAAACCTGAAATATAAGGACGGCCAGCTCATCAACAAACGCCTGGATCTTGCCTATAACGCCGCACCGGTCAACTACGAACCCGTATCCGTCGGAAAAGCGTACGCCTATTACGGCGAGATCGACATGACCCTGTACGAAATCCCCGGTACCGACAAAAAACAGTGGCTCAGTCAGGAAAATATGGGCAGCGGTACAACCGTATTCTATAACGAAAATATCGAACTGCCCACCCTGTACGAAATGCAGCCGGAGAACATATACGTCTGCACCGGCGAAGGCGTAACCATTTCCGTAGTGACCATCGATGACGAGGCTCTGATAGGAGAACTGATCACCCTGTTCGAAACCGGCCGCGAAACCGCCTTGCCCAATCTGGATCCCATGGATACCTACGAGTTGAAATTCCACGGTGAAGAATATCCTCACCTGTACTATAACCTGTCCTATGCGGAATATTCCAGAGGTATCTTCCTCTACGACCGCCATTCCAAACGGTGCGTGGAGATCGGCGATATTCTGGAAGAATGGGTTTATAACGAATGGGAAGAATGAACGTAATGGATACAATTCTCGCTGTTGAAAATATAACCGCCCCGAACCCCGCGGACACCGAGGATACAAGAACCATCCTCCTCTTTGTCTGTACGGGCAATACCTGTCGTTCTCCCATGGCGGCGGCTCTCTGGAACGATCGCTTTGCCGGAAAGGATTCCCATGCCATCTCCGCAGGACTGGCGGCCGACGGCTCCGGTATATCCGCCAATGCAGTCTCCGCACTGCTGCAGAAAAGCATCCGTTCCACACCGGAAAACGATTACCTGTCCCATATTTCCCATACCGTAACGGAAGAGGATATGGAAAAAGCGGATATCGTGTTCGGCATCACCCAGCGTCACGCCATGCAGCTGCTGTTTGCATTTCCGCAGTATGCCGCGAAGATCAGCGTACTGCCGAAGGATATATCCGATCCCTACGGCGGAGATCTTGCCGTGTATGAAAAATGCCTGTCGGATATCGAAGCGGCCATGGAGGAAATGACTGCGGACAGGGAGGAAAAGCATGACTGATACCATCCTCCGCCTGTGTACTGAAGCGGATCTGGATGCCGTATATGCCATCGAACAGCGTTCTTTCTCTACCCCCTGGTCGAGAGAAAGCTTTGCCTCGGCACTGCACGCTGTGGGTACGGAAATCTGGCTTCTCACCGATGAACAGGGTACCATACTCGGCTTTGGCTGCCTTATGACAATTGCCGGAGAAGGGGAAGTGCTGAATATCGCTGTAGATCCTGCGTATCGTCGTAAAGGATACGGGGAGATTCTGCTTTCCGCTATGCTGACCTCCGCTGTAAACCGGGGTGCGGAAGAAATTTTTCTGGAAGTCCGCGCATCCAACACACCTGCCAGAACATTATACGAAAAATACGGCTTTGCCCCCATCGGCATCCGGAAAAAATATTACACCAATCCTACGGAAGACGCGGTCTGTATGCGCTGCGAACCCCGGAATACCGGTATCATTAGGAGTACATCATGTTGATTTTTGCTATAGAAAGTTCCTGCGACGAAACAGCGGCGGCCATCCTGTCGGCGGAAGAAACGGAAAACGGCCATTCTCTGAAACTGCTGTCCAACGTGGTTTCTTCGCAGATCGCCATCCATGCCCTCTACGGCGGCGTGGTGCCCGAAATCGCCAGCCGTGCCCATTCCGAAGCCATCTCCGGTGTGGCAGCACAGGCATTTGCGGATGCGGGCTGTACCCCTGCCGATATCGACGCGGTAGCCGTAACCTACGCACCGGGCCTGATCGGATCCCTGCTGGTAGGTGTGAGCTTTGCCAAGGCCTTTGCCACCGTAAACCATCTGCCCTTAGTTCCGGTAAATCATATCGAAGCCCACGTAGCGGCGGCATATCTGACCTGCCCCGAACTGAAACCGCCTTATCTGGCACTGGTTGTCTCCGGCGGCCATACCTCCCTGTACGAAGTGTCCGATTATCAGACCTTTACGGAAATCGGCGGTACCAGAGACGATGCGGCCGGCGAAGCCTTTGATAAAGTGGGCCGTGTAATGGGTCTGCCCTATCCCGGCGGTGCGGCCATGGACAAACTGGCGGCGGAAGGATTTCTGACCTACGATCCCAAACAGAAGAACATCCTCCGTTTCCCATCCCCCGCCACTCCGGACGAAACCCTCGATTTCTCCTTCAGCGGACTGAAAACCGCTGTGATCAATCATATTCACACCACTAAACAGCGTATGAGCACGCCGGGACAGGAAGAAGAAGCGGAACTGTCCCACGAAACCAAAGCTGAGATCGCCGCGGCATTTACCCATTCCGTCACCGAAGGCATAGCCAAAAAACTGGATATGGCACTGACAAACGGCAAATACAGCACCGTAGTCATGGCCGGCGGCGTTGCGGCAAACTCCCACCTGCGTGCAAAAGTGCAGTCCGTATGTACAAAGCATAAAGTATCCTTCGCCGTACCGCCCCTGGCCCTCTGCGGAGACAATGCGGCAATGACTGCGGCCTGCGGTTATCATCTGTACCGATGCGGTGTCCGGGCAGATGCATCCCTGAATGCCTTTGCCAATCTGGAATAAAAGCAGAAACGGAAAAATACTGTATGAAAATCACACCCTTATACGAAAACCGCGTGATCGTGGTACCGGGCAATGAAGTGATCCCAAAACTGTCCACCGCCTCCAGAGAAGAGCTGGCGGTACTGCTGGCAGTCATGGCAGAACCTGAATTTGCCCCTGCGGAACTGGCATCCCGGCTGAACATTACGGAAAAAGTGCTGATCGATGCCATATCCATGTGGCAGAGAAGCGGTGTACTGGCCCTGTCCGAGGATGCCGAAGAAGCCAAACAACCCGTCCGTACCGCGGAAAATGCAAGAAAATCGAAAACACCCGCAAAGAATATCCGTACCCGTAAGGAACTCCCCCACTATTCCTCCACCGACGCCGCCGATTATCTGGAAAAACACGCGGAAGTGAAGAATCTGGTGGATTGCTGCCAGAATATCAGCGGGGAGATGTTCAGTACCGCGGAAACCGAGATCATCATCGGCATGCACGACTATCTCGCCCTTCCGCCGGATTATATCATGCTCCTGTTCGCCCACGCCAAAAAGACCGGCAAACGCTCCGTCCGTTATGTGGAAAGCCTTGCCATCCGTTTCTTTGACGAAGGAGTGCTGAATTATCAGGAACTGGAAGAACGGCTGAAAAATGTGGAAAAGCTGGATGCAACGGAAGGATATATCCGCAGTATCTTCGGCCTGACCACCCGCGCCCTGACCGCCAAGGAGAAGGCTATGGTGGAAAAATGGGTAATGACCATGCACTACGAAAAAGAAATCCTGCGCCGTGCCTACGAGATCACCGTGGACAACACGGGAAAGCCCTCCCTGCCATATGCCAACGCCATTCTGGAAAACTGGTATAAAGCGGGTCTGAAAACCCTCGAAGAGGTCGATGCGGCAATGGAAGACTATAAAAAGGCCCATGAAAGTACGCTGGACAACGGCGGCAGCTTTGATACGGATGATTTCTTTGAAGCAGCCCTGCGCCGTTCCTATGATACATAAAGGAGGATACCATGGCATACAGTCGTGAAAATATCCAGAAGGTCAAGGCTCTGCTGGCCAAACGCCGTGCGGACAACGTAGCGCTTCAGATGCAGCACAGCAGGGAAGCCGCCGCGAAGATTCCGGGCTTTGAGGCACTGGAAAGCGAATTGTCCATGACCGGCTCCAAAATCATGAGCGCGGCAATGTCCCATACCCTCACCGACGAAAAACTGGCCGAAATCCGTGAACGCAACGAACAGCTGAGAGCGGAAAAAGGCGCACTTCTTCAGAAATACGGCTATCCCGCAGATTATGCCGATCTGAAATACACCTGTGAAGCCTGTTCCGATACGGGGTATAACGGGATCAATATGTGCAGCTGTATGCGCCGCGAACTGGTACTGGCCGGATTTGAAAGCTCCGGACTGTACGCGCTGATAAAAAAGCAGACTTTTGAGACGTTTAGTCTTGACTTTTATAAAAATAATGATAAAATAAGAATGGAACACAATCTGGCACAGCTGCGCCGTTTCGCGGAGAATTTCGACGGCAAATCGGGCGAAAGCTGGCTGCTGACCGGCGCAACGGGACTGGGGAAAACCCATATGTCCACCGCCGCCGCCAAGTGTATCATCGAAAGAGGATTCGACGTGCTGTACGATAACGCGCAGGAGATCTTCGCCGTATTCGAAGAAGAGAGATTCTCCGGCGGCACAGGACTCCAGCATGAGAAGGGCAGAACCGTGGAACAGATACTGGAATGTGATCTTCTGATCATGGACGATCTGGGCACGGAATTCACCAATCAGTTTACGCTGTCCTGTCTGTACAATATCATCAACACACGAATCACAAAGGGCAAATCCACAATCATCAATACCAACCTTACCCAGAGCGAACTGCGCAGCCGGTATACCGACCGTGTGGCCAGCCGCCTGTTCGGTGAATATAAGCCCCTGCTGTTCACGGGTATGGACATCAGAGCACAGAAACTGCAGAAATAAAATAAAAAAATAAATCCAAACATTTTCAAAGGAGAAACAAAAATGAAAATTGGTGTAATGGTAGAATCTTTCCGTCAGGATTTCCGAACCGGCGTAGAAAAGGCCGCCGCTCTCGGTGCTGCCGGTATTCAGGCATACGCAACCTTCGGTGAACTGGTTCCCGAAAACATGACTCCCGCCAAGATCAAGGAAACTCTGGACATCGTACATTCCAACGGTCTGGTATTCTCCGCTCTGTGCGGTGACTTCGGCTGCGGTTTTGCCAACGAAGAAAACAACAAGATCTACGTGGAAAAATCCAAGAGAGTTCTGGATCTGTCCATCGAACTGGGCTGTAAGATCGTAACCACCCACATCGGTGCCGTTCCCGCAGAAGAAAATGCGAGGAAAGAAGTAATGCGCAAGGCATGCCGTGAGCTGGCAGAATATGCCGATTCCGTAGGTGCTGCATTCGCAGTGGAAACCGGTCCAGAAAAGGGCAAGATCCTGGGCGAATTCTTAGATTCTCTGGGTGCACAGGGCGTAAGAGTAAACTTCGACCCCGCCAACCTGGTAATGTGCGTTGACGACAGACCGGAAGAAGCGCTGAAGTACCTCGGCAAGTACGTAGTACATACCCACGCCAAGGACGGTATCATGCTGAAGAAGCACGTAGAACAGAAGCTGTCCATTGGTGAAGAAGCCAAGCAGCACGAAGCCCTCCTGCAGATGGGCCATAGCTTCCTGGAACTGCCTCTGGGCGAAGGCGACGTGGATTTCGACGTATACCTCCCCGCACTGGCTGCAACCGGTTATAACGGTTTCCTGACCATCGAACGTGAAGTAGGCGATACCCCCGAAAAGGATATCGGCATGGCAGCAGATTTCCTGCGCGAAAAGATCGCAAAGTTCAATCTGGGTTAATCGGAGCGCATACATGAAAATACTCATCGCCTCCGACCTCCACGGTTCCGCCTGTTATACCAGAATGCTTGTGGACAGCTTCAACGCCTCCGGTGCGGAGATGCTTGTCCTGCTGGGTGACATCCTATACCACGGACCCCGGAACGACCTGCCGAGAGAATATGCCCCGAAAGCGGTAATCGAAATGCTCAATCCCCTGGCGGACAGAATCATCGCCGTCAGAGGCAACTGTGAATCCGAAGTGGATCAGATGGTCCTGCAGTTCCCGGTAACACCCGACTACGGTGTGATTGCCGTTGACGGACTGAAGATGTATCTCTCCCACGGCCACAGGGAAGCACCGAAAATGACCGCCGGCTCCGTATATCTGACAGGTCATACCCATGTACCGCTGAAGGAAGACTGGGAAAACGGCTGTATCCACCTGAATCCCGGTTCCGTCTCCATCCCCAAGGAAGACAGCCCGCACAGCTATCTTCTGTATGAGAACGGTATCTTTACCTGGCACAGAGTCAGAAACAATAAAGAATATATGCAGTATGTGATCCGATAACGGACCCTGCAGCAGTATCCGCAGAAAAATGGGATTATGATACGGCGTCAATCGTGTCATAATCCCGTTTTTGATGACTGAAGGCATAAACAAAAAAATCTCCCATAGGGGAAAGACGAGGGCAAAATGATACGATATACAGCTTTTTGCAAAATTGTGGAATACGGAAGCTTTACCAAAGCGGCGGAAGCGCTCGGCTATACCCAGGCCGCCGTCAGCCAGATGATCCGTTCTCTGGAAAGTGAATATAAACTGACCCTGATGACCCGTACCCGCACCGGCGTACACCTGACGCCCGAGGGAGAGATTCTCTATCCGTACATCCAGAAAACGGTAGCTTCCGCACGGGCCCTGCAGGATAAGGCAAGAGAGATCATCGCCATGGACGCGGGAGAAATCCGTATCGGTGCCGTATCCAGCGTATCCCAGCACCTGCTTCCCCAGATGATCCAGAAATTCGGCCAGACATACCCCCATATCTGCTTCCGCCTGTACGAAAGTGACTATACTACCATGGGCGACTGGCTCCGTTCCGGGTATGTGGATTTTTGCTTTGCGGATCTGACAGCCATGCACGGTTTCCATACCATCCTGCTGGCCAAGGATTATTTCATGGCCGTCCTGCCGGAAGATCATCCCCTGACCCACAACAGCGTGGTACCCCTGTCCGCCCTGGGCAGTGAACCGATGATCGCCGCAGAAGAAGGCAATGTCAGCACCGTACTTTCCTCCCTGTCATCCATAGGCATCAAACCGAACGTCCAGTATATCGCCCACGACGACAATACCATCCTCGCCCTTGTGGAACAGGGACTGGGCTTCAGCATCCTGCCGGCCATGGTACTGGATAAAACCAACTACCGCTTCAAAGCCCTGCCCACAAGCCCTGTCATCGAACGGCATATCGGGATCGTGTATCAGGAAATGGAACAAATGCCTCTTGCTTCCCAGCAGTTTCTGCATTACCTGACCGAATCCCCCAAAGACTACATTACCGGCCACTACCGGTACGTATCCGAATAAACATCCGATCTGGTCAACAGAAAAAATGCCATGTGTGTCCGAAAACATACATGGCATTTCGTATTTTCAAAACAAAAGACGGAGAAAACCACAGAAGCTTTCTCCGCCAATATGCATTGTGAAAATCTCAGGAAGCGAGATATCTTTCCAGCCAGATAATGCCGAGTTCCATCGCTTTGTCCAGACCGTCTTCGATAGCCTGCTTTACGATACGCTTGTGAGAGGGAACATTTGTGTCGGTGTTCATGAGCTGAACAACAACCTTGTCGGGCACGGACTGACCCTTATAATCCTTTGTGGACATAATGGTCATCTGGAGCATATATTTTTCGTCCATACTGCCGTAGCAGATGATGTTTTCTTCACGAACAAGTGGACGGTTGCGATACATAACAAAGCTGCCGTTTACGGTAGACACAATTTCATTTTTATCGATATTCTTTTCCGCCATACTACAATACATCCTTTCCAAAAATAATATGATTACGCATACTTTTATCTATTATACCGTATCGGAAAAGAATTGTCAATACGAATTACCCTACTTTGGATCATATCGAAATTTTTTTACATTTTGAAATACAGTCAACCACCCGTTTCACATCCCGTACCGTGTTGAACACCCCGAAGCTCACCCGCACACTGCCGTTTTCCATGCTGCCGAATTTCCGATGTGCAAGAGGCGCACAATGGTATCCGCTACGCACACAGATCCCGCATCGGTCGAGAAACCCAGCCGTTTCCGCCGGAGATACCCCATCCACAGTAAAGGAAACAATACCGGAGTCCCCTTTACCGTACAGACGGATACCGGACATATTGTGCATTTCCTCCCAAAGCAGGGAACTGAGTTCGGATATATGACCGCCCAAATCCCCCATCCGGCTGACAAAACGAATACCCTCACATAATCCCGCAATTCCGGGTGTTCCCAGAGTACCTCCTTCCAGATGCTCCGGCAGATCCGGTGGCATTTCTCCGGAGAGGGACAAAATTCCGCTGCCGCCTTCCATAAGCGTATCACACAGAGGAGCCGTATCGGAAAACAGAATCATCCCCGTTCCCATTGGTCCAAGCAGTCCCTTATGTCCCGGTACACAAATCGCCGTAATTCCTTCCATATCCGCATAAACGGGAATATGCCCGGCACTCTGCGCAGCATCCACAATACAGAAAAGACCGAATTCTCTGCAGAACTGTCCGATTTCCGCCAGCGAATCCGAAAACGAGGCAGCATTGGACATATGCGTAACCACAATCATCCGTGTCTCCGGCCGCAGAAGCCCGCATAACTCCCCCCGCAAAGCCTCCCCGGATAACCCGGCAGTATACACATCAAAGGAAACCCCCGACAGCTGTGCCAGCCTGTACACGGGACGGTATACCGCATTATGGGAAATATCACTGATGAGTACATGATCACCGGGCCGCAGATACCCCTTGATCACCGTGTTCAGCCCGTGGGTCGTATTCAGCGTAAACACTACCCGCTCCGGCGATACGTGAAAGAATCCCCCCGCCGCTTCTCTGCAGTCATAGACCACATCCGCCGCCCGGGAAGAAAGCACATGCGTCCCACGCCCCGGATTTCCGCCGGCATAGGCCATACAGCGGCAAACGGCATCCGTCACCTGCGGCGGCTTGGGAAAACTGGTGGCGGCATTGTCCAGATAAAGCAGTCCGGTATCCGAAAAACGTCTCATAATCCGAATCCACCCCTTCCGATGCTGTCCCCATGGGGAATACCGTGCGTATCCAGAATCCGCAGAGCATCCGTACAGTACCCGCCCGACAGCTGCAGTCCGAAAGCACATCCTTTCTTCGTCAGCGACGGGTCAATGCTGACAATTTCCGCCCGAATTCCCGCCTTCCCGAGCACCCGCTTTCCTTTCGCCCCATAGGTCCGGGACTGCACGGCAATAATACAATCGGTCATACTGATCCTTCCTCTCCATTGTTTTATACTTCTCACCGATGACAGCGTATGCACCGACGATACCGGATGTGCGGAATGAGAAAGGAATTGACAAAGATGGGAAAAAACAGTATAATGTAGGTATAAGAAACAACACCAAGGAGCAGATATGAAACCGGGAGACAGAGTGACACTGCAGATTACAGATGTGAACGGAGAAGGCTGCGGCATCGGCAGATATGACGGTATCGTTGTATTCGTGCCGGATGCGGTAACAGGGGATACATGCCTTGCGCAAATCACCGAGGTACGCAAAAACTATGCCCTCGCAGCGTGTATCCGTACAGAAATCCTCTCCCCCGACCGTACAGATCCCGGATGTCCCGTGTACGGTGCGTGCGGCGGCTGTTCACTGCGCCATATCACCCCGGAAGCCGAAGGGGAACTGAAGCGGAATATGGTAAAACAGGCACTCCGCAGGGAAGGATTGGGGGATATACCGGTAGAAAATGTCCTCTGCGGCGCAAGGGAAGGCTACCGCAATAAAGTAGTCTACCACATCGATAAAACCGGCACACTGGGCTATTATGCCCCGAAAAGCCGCACCATCCTGCCGGGCAGTATCAACTGCAGACTGAATCCTCCGATTGCGACAGCCATCCTGACCGCTACGGAACAATATATCCGCACAAACCCTTCCTTCACCGAACTTCCTCTGCGTTCCCTGTACATCCGGACCAATCATAAAGCAGAAGCCGCCGTCTCCGTTATTATGGACACGCCTTGCGGCAAAAGGGAAAAATCCGCCATGGAACAGTACGCCGATTATCTGTACGAAACCTGTCCCGACCAGATCACGGGCGTACTTCACGGTAAGGAAAACAAAGGCAAATACGTCCAGCCGGACTACACGGTGATCCGCGGCGACCGTTATGTATATGATACGGTGGGAGACGTGGATCTGCGTATTTCACCGGAAGGATTTTACCAGGTCAACAGAGAGGGCGCCGAACTTCTGGCAAAGACCGTACTGACATTTGCCGCAGAAGGGAATATCACCCATGGGGCGGACCTGTACTGCGGCAGCGGATTCTTCGGCCTGCTGCTGGCGAAAAAGTATCCGAAGATCCAGGTCACCGGTATTGAAATCAACCCGGATTCCGTAAAAGATGCGGAATACAACCGGGATAAAAACAATCTGACCAATATGACCTTCTTCTGCGGCAACGCGGCGGATTTCCGCAAAAACACGGAAGTTCTGCCTGAGTTTGTAATCGTGGATCCGCCCAGAGCCGGTATGTCGGAGAGGATGCGTGAGGAACTGTGCGCACTGCGGGCCAAGCGGATCGCCTATGTTTCCTGCAGTCCCGTTACCATGGCCCGGGATTTGAAGATGCTGATGGAGAAAGGGTACAGCGTACTGCGGGTTACGCCGGTAAATATGTTCCCCGGAACTGGGCATTGCGAGACTGTCGTGTGTCTCGAAAGACAGCCCGCCAACTAAGTTCGCTTTCAGCAAGTGAATCAACAAGCAATGATTTTTTGGTTCGCTTAACATCACTATGCAAGTGAACCGAGCAAAAACCTCACTCCAAGGAGCAGCCCATGATAACCTCATTCCTCCATAACGCCCGCCTTCTCACCACAACCTTCGGCATCATCCCCCTGCTGTACGGCTCTCTCGGCCTCGAATACCGTACCGAAGAACCCCTGCAGGCCGACGATATCGATATACTCATCCCCGAAACCTTCCTGACCGACCGCTGGCCTGAGTTTATCTCCATCCTCACACAAAACGGCTACACCCTGACCGACGAGCATGAACATACCTTCGAAAAAGACGGCCTCCATTATTCCTACGCCTCTCTCGAAGAACTGGAAACCTTCGCCGGCATATCCGCGGATGCAATTCCCATGCTCCGGGAAGACGGCATTATATTCAGACTGCTGACGCTGGAACAGTATCTCGCCGTTTATACCGTATCGGTCAAAGACGGGTACAGAATCGACGTAAGAGGAAAAAAGGATGCGGAAAAAATCGCGCTGATCCGGAAAAAACTGAAAATGCTTGCCCGGCCTATGGATAAAACCGATCCCTGACCCGTATAATAAATCCCATATCCACTTGCAATCTGCGGAAATTCATGTTATAATACTATGGATAATTAAAAATTAAAAGGAGAAACAGGACAATGAAAAGCGTATGCGTAATCACCGGCGGCGGAAGCGGTATGGGACTTGCAGCTGCCAAATGTATGCCCAAAGAAAAAATCATCGTTGTAACAGGCAGAACCTTATCCAAACTGGAAAAAGCAGTACAGGAACTGGAAGCATTGGGATATGAGGCGTATGCAAAAACCTGTGATACATCCAAGCGTGACGAAGTGAAGGCCCTGGCAGAATATGCCGCAAGCCTCGGTGAAATCAAGAACGTGATCCATTCCGCAGGTCTTTCCCCCGCCATGGCAAAGCCCGAGCAGCTCATGCGTGTCAACGCGCTGGGTACCGTATATGTGAACGAAGAATTCTCCAAGCTCATGCCCGAAGGCAGCGTGATCGTGGACGTTGCTTCCAATTCTGCCTATATGCTGCCCGAATTCCTGGCCAAAAAAAAGACCTTTGCTCTGGCAGAAACCAATGAAGAATTGTTCTTGAAGAAAATCCTGAAGATGAGCAAAATGATCAAGGACGAATATAAGTCTTCCGGCCTTGCCTATGGCCTGTCTAAGAAGTTCGTGATCTGGTACGCCGCAAAATGTGCCCATGAATACGGCGCCAAAAAGATCCGTGTAGTCTCCCTCAGCCCCGGGCTCATCGCAACCGATATGGGTAATCTGGAAGCCAAGGAAGGCTCCATGCTGCTGGAAACCGCTGCAGAAAAGCGCATGGGCACGCCCGAAGAACTGGGTTATGCCATCGCAACCTTAGCAGACGAACGTAACGGTTACCTCGCCGGTGTGGACATTCTCTGTGATGGCGGCAGTGTGACCGGCAAGCAGTTTAAGTAATCCGAACCGAACAGGAAGTCCGACTCCCTGCTGCCGCCGAACGGTAGTGGGGAGTTTTGCTTTTTTATGATAATCCGTGAGGAAAGAGGGAAACCATGAAACTATACGACATATCCCAGGAAGTGTTCACCTGCAGTATATACCCGGATGATCCCCGTCCCGAAAAACAGACCCTGTCCTCCATGGAAGCGGGAGAACTGTATAACCTGTCCGCATTTTCCATGTGTACCCATAACGGAACCCATATTGACGCACCGCGCCACTTTTTCGCCGACGGAAAGACCGTGGATGAAATCCCGCTCTCCCACTTTGTCGGACAGGCATATGTGGCGGAACACGAAGGAAATGTCCGTGCCGCAGATGCCCTTGCCATCCTGCAGTCCGTCTCCGCCGCCGATCCAAAGGCCGCCAAACGCATCCTTATCAAAGGCAATGCCGTGGTAACCGAAGAAGCCGCATCCGTGTTTGCCGAATCCGGCATTTACCTGATCGGCAACGAATCCCAGAGCGTCGGTCCGGAGGAAGCACCCATGGCAGTACACAAAATCCTGCTTGCCGCCGGTGCGGTTCTGCTGGAAGGGGTGAGACTGTCCGAAGTACCGGCCGGTGTATACCTGCTGAACGCTGCACCGCTGAATCTGGGCGGTATGGAAGGCTCTCCCTGCCGAGCTGTGCTGATTGCGGAATAAACATTTCCATAATTTAACCATTTGTACACAAAAGTGCATTTTTATTTCCCACGGTTCTGTGATATAATAATCGTAGGGAGGTGTTTATTGTGAAAATCCAATTTATAGGCGCAACCCACGAAGTAACGGGCAGCTGTACACTTCTGGAAGTGAACGGCCGCCACTATCTGGTAGACTGCGGTATGGAACAGGGAAAGGATGTGTTCCAGAATATCCTTCTGCCCGTCCCCGCTGCGGAAATCGAAGCCGTGTTCGTAACCCACGCCCATATCGATCATTCCGGTATGCTGCCCAAGCTGTACAAGGACGGTTTCCGCGGCAGTATCTACGCCACAGACGTTACCTGTGATCTGTGCAATATCATGCTCCGAGACTCGGCGTATATCCAGGAGTCCGAAGCCAAATGGCGTTCCAGGAAAGCCGAACGTGCGGGACTGGATACCTTCGAACCGGTGTACACCATGTCGGATGCCGTCGGTGCCATAGCCTGCTTCCGCCGGTGCCGGTACGGTGAAAAGATCACCCCCGCCGAAGGGATCGAACTGCGCTTTACCGATATCGGCCACCTGCTCGGATCGGCCTGCATCGAATTGTGGCTGACTGAAGGAGATATACAGAAAAAGATCGTTTTCAGCGGTGACGTAGGGAATACCGGTCAGCGCATCATCCGCGATCCCCAGCCCGTGGAAGAAACGGACTATCTGGTGATCGAATCCACCTATGGCAACCGTTCCCATGAAGCTGAACGTGGGGACGTCATAGCCGAACTGGCGGACTGCATACAACAAACCCTTGACAAAGGCGGCAACGTGATCATCCCGTCTTTCGCGGTGGGCAGAACTCAGGAAATGCTCTACGCCATCCGTGAGATCAAGCAGAAGGGTTTGGTGAAAAACCACGACCATTTCCCGGTATACGTGGACAGTCCCCTCGCCGCGGAAGCTGCATCCGTATTCATGCAGTGCAGTCCGGTGTGCTTCGATGAGGAAACATTGACACTGATTAAGCAGGGTATCAACCCCATCTGGTTTGAAGACCTGCGCATTTCCCAGACAGCGGAAGAATCAAAGCAGATCAATTTCAATAAAGAACCGAAAATCATCATCTCCGCCAGCGGTATGTGTGAAGCGGGACGGATCCGCCATCACCTGAAGCACAATCTCTGGAAGGAAAACAGCATGGTCCTGTTCGTCGGTTATCAGGCGGAAGGCTCCCTCGGCCGACGGCTTCTGAACGGAGAAAAATATGTGAACCTGTTTGGCGAAGAGATAACCGTCAACGCCGAAATCCGTTCTCTCCACGGTACCAGCGGCCACGCAGACAGGGAAGGTCTGATCCGCTGGCTGAAGGGATTCAGCGCGAAGCCGGAACTGGTATTCGTCAACCACGGCGATAACGATGCCTGCGAGGATTTCAAAAATCTGCTGACCGAGATGGGATACAGAGCGGATGCACCTTATAGCGGAACGGAATACGATCTGACCACAGGCCGGATGACGGTATTTACCGAGGGCAAAAAAATAGAAAAATCACAATCAGCCGGCAGAAATTCCCGGGCGGAAATCATCTTCAGAGAACTGGTGGCGGAAGCGGAAAAACTCCTGACTATGGCAAAGAGCCGTCGTGGTAAAACGAATAAAGACAATGCGAAGCTGACATCACAGATCAGAGAACTTCGCGAAAAATGGAAAAACTGAAAAAGCAACTCGAAAGGGGAAATTATATGAGAATTTGTGTTTACGGAGCAGCGTCTCCCACAATCGACAGCGAATATTTTGAAAAAGTGGAAGCCATGGGCAGAGAAATGGTAAAAAGAGGCCATTCTCTGGTATTCGGCGGCGGCGGAAACGGCCTGATGGGCGCAGCGGCAAGAGGCGTTAAAGCGGAAGGCGGCTATATCATGGGCGTTATTCCGAAGTTCTTCGACGAAGAAAACGTAGAAGCTATCTGCGACTTCTGCGATGAACTGATCATGCCCGATACCATGCGTCAGCGCAAGCAGATCATGGAAGACAACGCGGATGCTTTCATCGTAGTGCCCGGCGGTATCGGTACCTATGAGGAATTTTTCGAAATCCTTACCCTGAAGCAGCTTTGCCGCCACAATAAGCCTATTGCCATTTACAATATCAAGGACTACTATGCCGAGCTGATCATGACCATGGAAAAAGCCATGGAAAAGAACTTCATCAGAGGCAACTGCCGCGACCTGTACATGGCAGCGGACAATCTGGAAGATCTGTTCGCCTATGTGGAAGCACCCGTACAGCCCATTCATACCGTTAAGGAACTGAAGGACGGCTGATACCGGTACGCATATGAAAAAGACATCACCCATAATTCTGGCCTCCGACTACGACGGCACACTGAACCAGAACGGCATTGCTGACCATGTGGCGGATGCGATAGAAGAATTCCGTGCGGCAGGCAACCTGTTCGGTGTAGCCACTGGACGTAACAGAATGGGCAGTTATGACGTGTTCCGCGAGGCGGGTAAGTTCGCCTTCGATTTTATCATTGCCCTGAACGGTGCCCAGGCATTCGACGGAGAAGGCAATGTACTGTACGAAGAACCCATCCGGATGGATATTCCCGCAGGGGGAACCACCCTCGTCAAAGCCCTGACCACCCGTATGGCAGAGCTGGGTTGTGCGAAAATCGGCTTTTCGATAGATCGCATCCACCGTTTCGTGTATCCGACGCTGACAAACGGAAAGGTGTGCTTTACCGCAGAAGACGAAGAGTTCCTTGGGGAAATAACCGTATGTCATATGCTGAATACCATTCTGCCCGACACCGAACAGGCATATGAGGTAACCGCAGTTCTCCGGAAAGAGTTCGGCGAATATGTCAACCCCACACAGAACGGCATCTGCATCGACATTCCCATCTGCGGAATGAACAAAGCTGTGGGAATCGCCCGTTACGCCGCGCTGATGGGAATACCGGCAGAAAATATCTGGACAGCCGGTGATAACTACAACGACATCACCATGCTAAGTACCTATACAGGATGCGCCATGGAATCCGGATGTGAAGCGGCCAAAGCGGCGGCAAAATACACCTGTAAGGATATCGTGGAAGTAACGGAACGGATCCTGCGGGAAAATAAAGAATGATATGTTTCGCAGCTGAATACGCATTGGAGAAAAGAACTGTCAAATACGGCAGTTCTTTTTTTATGCTTGTGAATACCAAATATTACCAAAACTATTGACACGGAACGAGAAATGGTATATAATGGAAATACTAACAATAAATAGGAGAAAATACTATGAAAAGTATCCTGTTTCTGGCAGAAAAACTCCCTTACCGGAAAATGGCGGAACAACTCGCCGCCCTGACCAACCGTCTCACTGATTTTTCCGTAACCGTGCAGATCCTGTACGACGGAGAAAAGTACCGGAATCTCTTTGCCGGACACATTGCCTGCAGAACATCCGCCATTTCCGGCAGTATAACCACCCTCCTGCCGCACCGCTTTCTGTACAACCGTATCGTCGGAGAAAAATACGACATCGCCATCGCCTGGACGGAAGGGAAGTGCGTCCGTATCCTCTCCGGCTGTCCATACCCGGAAACCGTGCTGTACTGCATGATCCACAGCGATCTCTCCGAATCGGGAAAATTCACCGCAGGCTTTTCTTCCTGGTCCGATGCGGCCGTATCATACAACCGTTTCCACGGATTTTTCGCCGCCGACGGTGCACTGATCAAACCGTTCTGCAACGTCACCGGTATCCGGCCATCCAACGTCCAAATCCTGCCGCCCATGCGGGAAAAACGTATGCACGGCGGCGAAAACTACCGTCAGAAATACATAAGCCCCGGTACCCTGCAGATATGTTCCGTCGGGGAGAATATGACATACACCGATATACACCGGCTGTACAAAATCCATATCCAGCTTCTGGCCGAAGGATACTGGCACCGCATGATCGTCATTTCCGGCCGAAAAAAATACCGTTTCCCAAAGGATACATTCCTCCACCTGCCATACGACACGCAGATATCCCGTATCGCATCGGTGTGTGATCTGTTTCTGTGTATCCGAGACGATCCCAGTATCCTGGATGCCATGACAGATGCCCTCCGTTCCGGCATACCGGCTGTATCCGTCCACAGTGTCCTTTCTGAAAGCCTGCTCGATCATGGGAATGCCGGTATACTTGCCGAAGACATTCCGGGTATCAAATCCGCCCTGCGCCGTATGCTGACCAATCCTGTCAGACGAAACCTGTATGCCGCCTCCGCTGCTCAGACACGAAAGAAAAACAGTTCCGCTGCTTCCGTACAGACATTCCTCGCTTGCATTTCAGAGAATATGGAAAAAACGGATACGGAAACGGGAGAAGATGCCGGAAGAATTGACACTAACCGATATATGTGCTATAATTTTCATGATAAATGTAAATCTTTTGCAATTCTGAATGGAAAAAGAAGGAGTAATCATGCGTATCGAAGAAGCTGACAAGAATTTTGTTGTGGACAGTAAAATCGACAAACCGGACATCGTTTGGCTTTCTCCCAAGGACGATCCTATGTCCATTCATGGACTCTGGAATCCCAAGGAAACGACGGACTGTTACCTCAGAATGCCCAAGGAGACAGCAGATGCAGTAAACGATGGCATAGGTTATCTGAATACCCATACATCGGGAGGAAGAATTCGTTTTAAGACCAATTCTCCGTATATCGCCCTGAAGGCTGTTATGCCGGAAAACGGAACCAGAAGCCACATGGCCAGAACAGGACAGAGCGGCTTTGACCTGTATCGACTTATTGAGGGGAAGACAAAATATTATAACACATTTATACCGCATTCAGCCGGTGTGGAAGCCGTAGTGGATACGGACGGTGTTATGCGTACATATACGATCCATATGCCCTTGTACGACAGCGTGAACGAGGTTTATATCGGGTTGGCGGAGAATGCGGAACTGCTGCCCGCTGATCCCTATACTTACGAAAAGCCCGTGCTCTATTACGGTTCATCCATCACCCAGGGCGGCTGCGCATCCCGTCCCGGTACATCCTATACGGCATTGATCGCACAGAAATACGATACAGATTTTATAAACCTCGGCTTCTCAGGAAGAGCACGGGGGGAACAGAATATGGCGGAATATCTCGCATCCCTCGACGTCTCCATCTTCGTATGCGACTACGACCATAACGCACCGAATCCCGAACATCTGCGGGCAACCCATGAACCCCTGTACCGTACTTACCGTGCAAAGAATCCGGATACACCGATCATTTTTGTAACCCGAACAGACTGTCACCTCCCATGCACGGAAGAACGTAAGCAGATCATCAGAGAAACCTATGAAAAGGCATTGGCTGAAGGGGATAAGAATGTCTATTTCATCGACGGTAGTACGATTTTCGACTGTGAATTCGGTGATAATTGCACCGTAGACAGAATACACCCTACCGATTTTGGTTTTGTACGTATGGCAACATGCATCGGCGAAAAGGTTGGCGAGCTTCTGGAAAAGACCCGCTGAAACATACCGCCATTCGACCTGCGGCAGGTTGACTTTCCTGAATAACTGTGGTATAATGTAAACAGATCACAAATATTCACAAGAGAGAAAAGTACAATCTTATCGTACATCTCATGTGTTACAGGAGAGAAGACAAAATGACCGAAATGTCGGATATCAATATAGCGCGGAATTTTCTGAATTTCATGGTGGATTACTACGCACTGATCCGCCGCCATGTCATCGAAACCAACGAATTCCGTACGAAATCCCACGGTTTTTCCATGCTGTACGCCCTGCGCAAACAGCGTGCGAACCCCATCACCATGACGGAATTTGCCGACGAAATGGGCATCACCAAACAGCAGCTGACCAAGCTGGTGAACGACCTGGAGGAAAAAGGCTATGTTCAGCGGATCCACAACAAGGAAAACCGCCGTCAGGTCTACATTTCCATCACGGAAATCGGCGCGGAGCATCTGGATACCATGCTCGGTGAGCTTGTACATGAAGTGATCCGTGCCATCGAAGGCTTTGATGAAAACGAAAAAACAAAGCTCAGCGAAAGCGTATGTGTCCTGTCTGAAATGTTCCGCAAGGATGCGGAGAACTGCAGTAAGGCCAGAAAGGAAAAAGACAGAGAATAAGATGGCAACACCGAGAACCAAATTGAAGGACAGAATCCTCCCGTCCTATACCAAGGGGGAAGAAGCTGCCAATATGATCACCCATATCATCGGCGGCGCATTCGGCATTGCTTACCTCGTACTGTGTGTCATCATCGCCGCACTGCACCACAGTCCCATGGGCGTTGTTACCTCCTCTATCTACGGCGCATCCGTGATCACCGTGTTCACTATGTCCGCCGTATACCACGGAGTGCGTCCCGAAATGGCCAAAAAGGTACTGCAGGTAATCGACCACTGCATGATTTATTTCATGATTGCCGGAACCTACACACCTATCACACTCTGCCTGCTGCGGAAGAACAATACCGCTATCGGCTGGGTGATCTTCGGCGTAGTCTGGGCCATCACCGCCCTGGCCGTAACCTTAACAGCCATCGACCTGAAAAAGTACAAGATATTCTCCATGATCTGTTATATCGCCCTCGGCTGGTGCATCATTTTCTACCTGCCCCAGACCCTGCGCGCACTGACATGGGGCGGCTCGATTTTCCTGATCACAGGGGGCGTTATGTACACCATCGGCGCGGTACTGTACGGTGTCGGCAAGAAGAAGCGGTATATGCACGCTGTGTTCCACACTTTTGTGGTACTGGCCAGCGTCCTGCACTTCTTCTGCATTGCATTCTACGTTTTGTAAGGGATATTTCCATGAACACAGAAAAGCCAAAGACCTCTGCCAATCCCGGGATTCTGTTTTCGGATGAAGAGTTTCTGCAGTATATCGAACTCCGCGAAGCGGAAAAGCATCCCATGCGGACAAAGGAGCAGATGGCATACTATATTGTCTGGCTTCTGCGGCATGAAAAAGCGGGAAGTGCCTATGCGGTACTGCTGGATAAACGAAACCGCTTTCTCGGAAGTGTAAAAATCAAGGACCACCACTGCTGGCTTGCCCAGATGTTTCCCCTCCTTGAAGATATGCGGGATAAATTGGGTGCCGAATCCTATTTCGTGGGACACAATCATGTGGACAAACCGATGATTCCATCTTATGAGGACTATGACATTACAGCTGCTATGAAGAATTGGAAGGGCATGACCTTCAAAGGCCACTTCATCACCGACGGAAATCTGGATTATAAAGAAATCGAATAAAGAAAAAGTCATATCTGCTGCTAAACAGATATGACTTTTGTTTATTTTTCATTCAACAGGGGATTCCCGCCTGCCATACATAAAATCCAGCACAGCCTGCTTCTCCTCACCGTCCTCCATCATATAAGGCTGCCACCATTCACCGTAGCAGAAACAGGGCAGGATTTCCGAAGACGTACCGACGATCCGCCCCTCTTTAGCCTCAATCACCAGCCGGAATACGATCGTAGCATTTTCGCAGCTGCGGCTTCCGCCAAAGAGAAAATTTCCCAGGGAATAAACAATCTCGCCGCCGTTGTAAGCTTCATAGGGCTGCAGCACATGGGGATGGTTTCCCAGCACCAGATCCGCGCCCGCATCCACCAAGGCTCGACAGGCTGAAATCTTCCATTCCTCCGGTTCATGTATCCGCTCCGTGCCGCCGTGGAAATACACAATCTGATAATCCGTATGCTCCACCGCATTGCCCAGCCAGTCCAGAATCGCCGGCAGATGATTGGCACTGTACATGGAACAACAGAATAAAGCGACACGCACGCCGTGTTTTTCAAGCACTACAGATTTCTTTTCTCCTACAGGAATGACACCTGCCGCCTGCAGAGCCGCCTCCGTGTCATTGAACCCGCTCCAGCCGAAATCCAGCGCATGATTGTTTGCAAGAGAAACGACTTCCACACTGCCCGCCGGGAGAATACCCGCATTTTCCGTTCCGGAAGCATACCAGTAAGCAGGAGTGTAGTTCTTTTCCGCCATTTCCTGTATCTGATCCGTAAACACATTTTCACAGTTGGCAACTGTCCAATCGTCGGCGGAAAAGACGGACAGCATCTTTTCAAAGAAATACCTTGGCTCCACCGTTTTGGCAAAGGGATTGAACGTCATGTATGTCCCGGCATAGTATTCGGACGACAGCATCACATCCCCCACAAAGGACATGGTGATGGTGTCCGGCAAGCTGACATCTTCTTCCACCGTCTCACAACCCGGATGGACGGTATCGGCGGACAGGGCAGAAACAGACTGCTGATGCTGCCAGTAACCGTCATGACAGCCTGTGAGAAGCAGCAGACATATAAGAAACAGCAAACCGCGTCGCCCCATGATAACCTCCGAAGATGTATGTAGTAAAGACAATTGTAGCATATTCATCCGGCAAAGTCAAGGATTTCTCGCAAATCCGGGAAACAATCCGCAGAATGAGCGGAAAATGGGAATATTTATAAATATCCCATCAAAATAAAATAATCCCTTTACGAAAGACCGAGGGTATGCTATAATATAAAAAAACACGAAGGGAAAAACGATGAACAATTTCTGGAATTTCTATACAGCAAAAGAAACAAAACCCGCCGGATGGCTGAAACGGCAGCTGGAGATCCAGGCAGAAGGCCTCAGCGGGAATCTGGATAAAGTCTGGCCGGATGTCAGAGACAGCGCATGGATCGGCGGTAAGGAAGAAGGTTGGGAAAGAGTCCCCTATTGGTTGGACGGCTTCATCCCCCTTGCATATCTGCTGGATAATGAAGATATGAAATCCCGCGCGAAAAAATACATCGACGCCATCCTCACCTATCAGCAGCCGAGCGGCTGGATCTGCCCCTGTCGGGAAGAAGATATCCCAACCTACGATACATGGGCCGTACAGCTGATCTCCAAGGTGCTTGTGGTTTATTACGAATGTTCGGGAGACGAAAGAATCCCGGATGTGGTGTACCGTGTACTGAAAAACTACTGGGAACTTCTGAAAAACGGAACAATACATCTCTTCTGCTGGGGAGAATACCGTTGGTTTGAAGCCTTCATCGCCATCCGATTTGCAAAAGCGAGATGGAACGAACCCTGGCTCGATGACCTTGCCCGCATTCTGAAGGAGCAGGGTAAGGATTACAGAGAGTGTACGGAGCTGTGGAAAAAACCGATGGATGAGTGGAGACTGGATACCCATGTCGTCAACCTTGCCATGATGTTAAAATACGAAGCCGTATCTTACGATATTCTGAACGAACCCTATACGGATGCCGCGGAAGAACTTTTCTCCGTACTGCGGGAATATAACGGCACAGCGGCAGGTATGTTTACCGGTGACGAATGTCTCAGCGGTACCAGCCCCATTCAGGGAACGGAACTGTGCGCCGTAGCGGAGCTGATGTATTCCTGTGAACAGCTTTTTGCCTGTACCGGTGATCCCAAGTGGGCGGAACGGCTGGAAGAACTGGCATTCAATGCCTTCCCGGCAACGGTCAGCGATGATATGTGGACCCACCAGTATGACCAGATGACCAACCAGATCGCTTGCATCCGTTTCCCCGGGAACCCCATATTCCGCACAAACGGCCCTGACGCACACCTCTTCGGTCTGGAACCCAATTACGGCTGCTGTACCGCCAACCACAACCAGGCATGGCCGAAATTTGCGCTGTCAGCCTTCCTGTACAACGGGGACACGATCCTCTCCGCCATTCCTGTCCCGTCGGAAGTACATACAGAGGATTATCATATCACTCTGACCACGGAATATCCCTTCCGTAATACATTCTGCTATACCGTCGATACCCATAAACCCATCACTTTCCGTATCCGTATTCCCTCATTTGCCAAAAGACTGACCGTCAACGGAAAGGCTGCCGAATATACCAAGGAACTGGAGTTCCGAATCGAAGGAAATACACACACGGAAATCCAACTTTCCTATGAAGCGGATATCCTGCTGATCGACCGTCCGAACGGCCTGAAAACCGTAAAATTCGGATCACTGATTTTCTCCCTGCCCATCGCATACGAAAAGAAAATGTACGAATACACCACAAAACAGGAAATCCCTAAGTCGGATGGAACCGTAAGCGAGCATATTGTAGAACGGAAATTCCCCTACTGTGATTATGAGTACATTCCCACAACGCCATGGAACTACGGCTATGCTTCCGATACATTTGAGGCTGTACAGAAAGATGTTACGGACATCCCCTTCTCCTCGGAACATCCACCCGTCACCATCCGCGCAAAAGTGAAAAAGATCGACTGGGGAACAGAAGAAGGTTACGAATACATATGCGCAAAAGTTCCGAAGTCTCTCACTCCTATCGGTGAGGAAGAAGAAATCGAGCTTTATCCTTACGGATGTGCAAAACTGCGTATGACGGAACTTCCGCTCCTGTAAACCGACAAAGGAAAACACCTGCAGGTATCTCCGTAAGTGGAAATATCTGCAGGTGTTTTTGTATTTTAATTTTAAGGAGTTTCGATTACTCGTCAGCCTTCTGTTCGTCAGCGAGAGCAACCGTGCTGTTTACGGTTACAGTCTGATTGTAGCAATAGAACATTTTGTCCACATCAGCCTTGTCCGGCTTGGGAGTGAACAGGCTGACGATCGGTACCAGCACCAGTCCGACAACCATAGCCAGTACACCGGCATTGATGGGGGAAGAGAAGTAGGGGGAAATAAAGGTAGTACCGGTAGCTGTACAGATCATGTTGGCAACCATAATGCCCACACCACTGATAAAGCTTACCCATACAGAAGCGGCAGTGATCTTTTTGCTGTACAGACTGTACATGAAGGGCGCTAAGAACGCACCGGCCAGAGCACCCCAGGAAATACCCATGAGCTGTGCAATGAAGGTTACGTTGGACTTTACCTGAACAATTGCAATAATCGAGGAAATGGCAATGAAGAACACGATCAGCACACGGATGCAGAGCATCTTCTTCTTTTCATCAAACTTGTTTTTCAGCAGAGGCGCGATAAGGTCCAGGGTCAGGGTGGAACTGGAGGTCAGCACCAGAGAAGACAGGGTGGACATGGAAGCGGACAGAACCAGAATCACAACCAGCGCCACCACGATATCCGGCAGACCGGAAAGCATCTGAGGAACGATACTGTCGTAAACAGGTGTACCGGAAGCGGAGTATTCGATGGAATCACCGTACAGACGACCGAAACCACCCAGGAAGTAACATCCGCCGGCAACGACTATTGCGAAGAGGGTGGAGATCAGCGTACCCTTGGAAATCGCGGATTCATTCTTGATGGCATAGAACTTGCCGACCATCTGGGGCAGACCCCAAGTACCGAGGGAGGTCAGAATAACAACACCCAGCAGCATAATCGGTTCGGGACCGAAGAAGGAAGTAAACGCACCCTGCAGATCAGGATTGCTTGCCGCAGGAATGGAGGACAGGGCAGCAAGGGCTTCGGTGAAACCGCCGTTGGTATGCAGAACAGCCAGAACCACGATAATGATACCGAAGATCATGATGGTACCCTGAATGAAGTCGTTGATTGCCGTAGCCATGTAACCGCCGACAACGACGTAAATACCGGTCAGAACAGCCATCAACAGAACACACCAGATGTAATCAATGTTGAAGGCCATGGTGAACAGACGTGAGAGACCGTTGAACAGGGAAGCGGTGTACGGGATCAGGAATACAAAAACAATAACAGATGCTACAATCTTCAGCGCGGGAGAGAGAAAACGTGCGCCGAAGAAGTCGGGCATGGTCTTGCTGTCCAGCTGCTGTGTCATCAGTCTGGTGCGGCGGCCGAGAATGACCCACGCGAGAAGGGAACCGATGATCGCATTGCCGATACCGATCCAGGTAGCGGAAATACCGTATTTCCAGCCGAACTGACCGGCATAACCGATGAAGATAACAGCGGAGAAGTAGGATGTACCGTAGGCAAATGCGCTGAGCCAGGGACCGACGGAACGGCCGCCGAGTACAAAGCCGTGCACACTGTTCGCAGTACGTCGGCAGTAGATACCCACGCCGATCATGGACGCGAAGAATACGACCAGAAGAAGAATCTTGATAATCATGACAGAACCCTTTCTTGTGTATAAAAATATAAAAAACGCACAGATTTGTGATTCTGTGCGTTTTGTTCGGATGTTAGGTATTCGCAAAAACCGGCACAACAAATCACTATTACTTTATCAAGCGAAGTAATAGTAATAATAATAGTAGTATGCGCAGGTGTAATTTACGAATCTCATAATCAATCTCCCAAAAAGAAGTGTGATTCTTATGTTTTCCATATTATATCACACGCTATCCGGCCTGTCAAGAGGAAAATCGCATATTTTTACGAAAAAAATCTGATTTTTGCATAAACATACGAAATCCGCCGGAAACCGATAAAATTATCGAACGCCGTAGAGCAGTTCCGTGTACGTGGGGAAGGGCCAGAACTTGGCGGCAGTATGTATTTCCGCCTCATCACAGCAGGCACGGAGTTTCTTCATAACCGGCAGAATCCGGTTCAGATACCCGTCAGCCTTTTCGGAAACACCGGCAATGCCGTCAATTTCGGGAATCAGCACATTCAGCTCTTCCGCCGTCTTATGGATTTCCCCGATCAGCGTATTCAGCCGTCCCGCAAGCTCCAGATCGTAATCCGTGTTCAGCAGTTCCGAGAATCCCTTCTTGGCAGCAGCCGTTTCACAGATTTCTCTCACATAAGCGGAAACAGCGGGCAGAATATCTCTGCGAACCATATCCACCATGGTAGAAGCTTCGATATGCAGCGTCTTGCAGTAGTTTTCCAGACAGATCTCATGACGAGAACGAAGCTCCGCCTTCATGAATACCCGATGATCGGCAAACAACTGTACATTTCTGTCGGAAAGCAGATAGGGCAGGCATTCCGGTGTGGACTTGAGATTCAGTAAACCTCTTTCCTCCACCGCTTCCTTGATCCATGCATCGTCATAACCGTTGCCGTTGAAAATGATCCGCTTGTGGGCACGGATGGTGTCACGGATCAGGGTGTTCAGATCCGCATTGAAATCCGTCGATCCTTCCAGCTTGTCCGCAAACTGGCGCAGGGATTCGGCAACCGCTGTGTTTAGCATAATGTTGGTGTCCGCAATGGAGTTGGCGGAACCCAGCATACGGAATTCAAACTTGTTGCCTGTGAAGGCAAAGGGAGAAGTACGGTTACGGTCGGTGGAATCCTTGGGCAGCTTGGGCAGAACGTGAACCCCCAGCTTGAGCTGCGTAGGTTCCTTGGGGTCATAGTGCGTTTCAGTTTCCAGCGCATCAATGATCGCGGTCAGCTCATCACCAAGGAACATGGAAACCACAGCAGGAGGCGCTTCATTGGCACCCAGACGGTGGTCATTCCCCGCGGAAGCCACGGAAATACGGAGCAGATCCTGATAATCATCCACAGCCTGAATCACGGCTACAAGGAAGAGAAGGAACTGCGCATTCTCATAAGGTGTTTCACCGGGCGTGAGCAGATTCACACCGGTGTTGGTGGCGATGGACCAGTTGTTGTGCTTGCCGCTGCCGCTGAGACCGGCAAAAGGCTTTTCGTGGAGAATACATACCAGACCGTGCTGCTTGGCAATCTTCTGCATCATTTCCATGATCAGCTGATTGTGGTCTGCGGCAATGTTGGCCTGGGTGAAAATGGGAGCCAGCTCGTGCTGTGCGGGCGCAACTTCATTGTGCTCGGTCTTGGCCAGAATACCAAGCTTCCAGAGCTGCTCATCCAGATCCTGCATGAACACTTCCACACGGGGCTTGATGGTGCCGAAATAATGGTCCCCCATCTCCTCACCCTTGGTAGGCTTCGCACCGAACAGCGTGCGTCCGGTAAACAGCAGATCGCGGCGCTTGTCATAATCGTTCTTGTCGATCAGGAAATATTCCTGTTCCGCACCAACACTGGTACGTACACAGGCAACATTGGTATGGGGATCAAACAGACGCAGAATCCGCATCGCCTGACGGTTCAGAGCTTCCATGGAGCGGAGCAGGGGCGTCTTTTTGTCCAGTGCTTCACCGCCGTAGGAGCAGAATGCCGTGGGGATACAAAGCGTCTTGTTTTTGATAAACGCATAGGAAGTCGGGTCCCATGCGGTATAGCCTCTGGCTTCAAAGGTAGCACGCAGACCGCCGGAGGGGAAACTGGAAGCATCGGATTCGCCGCGAACCAGCTCCTTGCCGGAGAATTCCATGATGATCTTTCCGTCGGCAATAGGGGAAATAAAGCTGTCATGCTTTTCCGCAGTCACACCGGAAAGAGGCTGGAACCAGTGGGTGAAGTGGGTGCATCCCTTTTCGATGGCCCAGTCCTTCATGGCGTTTGCCACAATATTGGCCACATTGATGTCCAGGGATTTTCCTTCATCAATGGTTTTGCGCAGGGATTTATAGGTTTCTCTCGGCAGTCTTTCCCGCATTGCGGAATCATCGAAAGCGAGACAGCCGAAATATTCAGATACGGACGCCATACAGATACCTCAAAAATGAAAAATTGGGATCAGGCAGAAAGTGTCCACTACCATAAAAATGCATAGCGGACACTCTTTCTACAAAATTATTTACGCAGACAGTAAAAACTTACTGAACCTGTACGCTATAGTTGGGCGCTTCCTTGGTGATGGAAATGTCGTGAGGATGGGATTCACGCAGACCGTTGCCGGTGATGCGAACGAACTTGCCGTTCATCTTCAGATCCTCAACAGTGGGAGTACCGCAGTAACCCATACCGGCACGCAGACCACCGATCAGCTGGTAAATGGTGTCGGCAACAGGTCCCTTGTAAGGAACACGGCCTTCAACGCCTTCGGGTACGAGCTTCTTCTGGTTTTCCTGGAAGTAACGGTCCTTGGAACCCTTTTCCATTGCGGCAAGAGAACCCATACCGCGGTAAACCTTGAACTTACGACCCTGATAGATTTCGCTTTCTCCGGGGCTTTCTTCGCATCCGGCCAGCAGAGAACCGATCATGATAACATTGGCACCGGCAGCAATAGCCTTGGGCAGGTCGCCGGAATACTTGATACCACCGTCAGCGATAACGGGAATATCCTTTTCCATAGCAACGGCAAAAGCGTTCATAACCGCAGTGATCTGGGGAACACCGATACCGGCAACCACACGGGTGGTACAGATGGAACCGGGACCGATACCAACCTTAATGGCATCCGCACCGGCAGCGATCAGATCTGCGGCAGCTTCGGTGGTGGCAATATTGCCCGCGATCAGCTGGCAGTCGGGATACGCTTCCTTAACCTTGGCAACACAGTTGATGATGTTGCGGGAGTGACCGTGAGCGGAGTCCAGAACCAGGAAATCCGCACCGGCAGCCAGCAGAGCACCGGCTCTTTCCACAACGTCCTTGGTAACACCGATAGCGGCACCGCAGAGCAGACGGCCCTGTTCGTCCTTGGCGGCATTGGGATAACGGTCAGCCTTTTCGATATCCTTGATGGTGATCAGACCGCGGAGCTTGAAGTCCTTGTCCACGATGGGCAGCTTTTCGATCTTGTTGTGTCTCAGGATTTCCTTGGCTTCTTCCAGAGTAGTGCCTTCGGGAACGGTAACCAGGTTTTCCTTGGTCATAACGTCACGGATCGGCACATTGTAGTCTTCCATGAAACGGAGGTCACGGTTGGTGATGATACCGATGAGCTTGCCGTCAGCATCGCAGATCGGCACACCGGAGATCTTGTACTTGCCCATGAGCTCGTCCGCTTCGTAAACATAGTTATCTGCACCCAGATAGAAAGGATTGGTGATTACGCCGTTTTCACTGCGCTTAACACGTTCCACCTGATCGCACTGAGCCTCAATGGACATATTCTTGTGAATAACGCCGACACCGCCTTCACGAGCCATAGCAATGGCGAGAGCGGATTCGGTAACGGTATCCATAGCGGCACTCATGAGCGGGATGTTCAGAGTGATCTTCTTGGTGAGCTTTGTTTTCAGAGAGATCTGCTGAGGGAGAACCTCGCTTTTCTGGGGGATCAGAAGTACGTCGTCAAACGTCAGACCCTCGTAAGCGATCTTACTTTCGATAAAGCTGTTCGACATAGGAAAACCAACCTTTCTCAATAATAGATTATTGTAAAATTCTCGTAGAAAAAAGATTATATTAATATAACATTATAATAAAAAATTCGGAAACTGTCAATAGACAAACAGCACAATAATACAGAAATATTTTGCCGCTTCACTGACTGCTTTGGAAAAACCGGTGCAAATCAGTTCTTCAGGGACTGCATGGGCGCGGGAATACGACCGCCGCGGTTGATGAATTTCTCGGAGGAACGGTCATTGTGCAGCGCCATAATGGGACCGCTGCCGAGCAGACCGCCGAATTCCAGCTCTTCACCGGGCTTCTTGCCGATGGCGGGAATCATACGAACGGCCGTGGTCTTACTGTTTACCATGCCGATAGCCGCTTCATCCGCAATGATGGCGGAAATGGTAGCGGGAGAGGTCTCACCCGGGATAATGATCATGTCAAGACCCACGGAGCAAACCGCCGTCATCGCTTCCAGCTTTTCGATGGAGAGATCCCCGGTTCTTGCCGCATGGATCATACCGGCATCCTCGGATACGGGAATAAACGCACCGGACAGACCGCCTACATGGGAGGAAGCCATAACGCCGCCCTTCTTCACCGCATCGTTCAGCATGGCCAGAGCCGCCGTAGTACCGTGAGTACCGCAGATCTCAAGCCCAATTTCTTCCAGAATATGCGCAACGGAGTCACCGACAGCGGGCGTGGGCGCCAGAGAAAGGTCAACAATACCGAAGGGAACACCCAGTTTTTCGGAAGCTACCGTACCGACCAGCTGCCCCATACGGGTGATCTTGAATGCGGTCTTCTTGATGATATCCGCAACCTCGGACAGGTCACAGTCGGGATTCTTTGCCAGAGCCGCACGAACAACACCGGGACCGGAAACACCTACATTGATTACGCAGTCCGGCTCACCAATACCGTGGAAAGCACCCGCCATAAAGGGATTGTCCTCGGGCGCATTGCAGAATACCACCAGCTTGGCAGCACCGATGCAGTTGTTGTCCTTGGTCAGCTCGGCCGCACGCTTTACGGTTTCGCCCATCAGCTTGACGGCATCCATGTTGATACCGGCCTTGGTGGAACCAATGTTGACGGAAGAGCAGACATGCTCGGTACAAGCCAGAGCTTCGGGAATGGACGCAATCAGCTCTCTGTCCCCTGCGGCAAATCCTTTATGTACCAGCGCGGAATAACCGCCGATGAAGTTGACGCCGACCGCCTGAGAAGCCTTTTCCAGCGTCAGCGCATACTTAACCGGATCCCCGCCGGAAACAGCCGCCAGCAGCGCAATGGGGGTAACGGAAATACGCTTGTTGATGATCGGAATACCGTAGGTGCGTTCGATCTCCTCGCCGGTAGGTACCAGACGGGAGGCACATCTTGTGATCTTTTCATATACTTTTTCGCAGGAACGCTCGATATCCGCATCCGCACAGTCCAGAAGGGAAAGGCCCATTGTGATGGTACGGATGTCCAGATTCTCGTCTTCGATCATGCGTATGGTTTCGAGAATATCTTTTGTGTTCAGCATGATAACTCCTTTTAGATGTGGTGCATGGAATTGAAAATATCTTCGTGCATCACGTGGATTTTCATACCGATCTTATCGCCCAGCGCGTACAGATCGTTCTGCAGATCCGCAAAATCGTCAACCAGATCTGAAATATCCACCAGCATGACCATGGTGAAAATATCCTTCAGAACGGACTGGGTAACGTCAATGATGTTGGCATTGTTTTCGGCACAAACCACACTGACCTTTGCCAGAATACCGACAGTATCATGACCGATAACGGTGATAATCGCTTTCATAAAACCTCCGCATATGTAAACCGTACAGCTTACATTATAAAATAATATACCATAATAATAGTATACCACAACGGCACGGAAAAATCAATGATACATATCTATAAATTTTGCGCTTCAGAGATAAAGAAAATGCCTATTTTGCGAAAAACGGAACAAATATCCTCATCCATCTCCTCACCACCGACGAAAAAACAGTAAAAATCATTGACAATCCGGGGGGATCTGTGGTACTATATACAAAAGAATATATGTAAATTTTAAATGCCGCAAAACGGCAGACAGGAGCACTGTATGAAAATGCGTACAATGGGGAAACTGGGTATTTCCGTATCGGCTTTCGGCGTAGGATGCATGCGTTTTCCGATGACCACCGTAGACGGCGTAGAGGTTGTGGACGAATCCGTATCCACTCCCGCCATTCGTTATGCCATCGACCATGGCGTAAACTATATGGATACCGCATACGTATACTCCGGCCAGAAGAACGAAATGGCACTGGGCCACGCCCTTCGTGACGGATACCGTGAAAAGGTATACATCGCCACCAAACTGCCCGCATGGAAGTGTGAAAAGGCGGAAGATATGGAACGTATCCTGAATGAACAGCTGGAACAGCTGGAAACGGACTATATTGACTTCTATCTGCTCCACTCCCTGACCAAATCCAACTGGGAAAAATTCAAGAGCTTCGGCGCACTGGAATTTCTGACCAAAGCGAAAGCCGAAGGGAAGATCCGCTACGCCTGCTTCTCCTTCCACGATTCCTATGAACTCTTCGAAGAAATCCTGAACGCTTACGACTGGGATATGTGCCAGATCCAGTTCAATTTCATGGACATCGACAACCAGGCGGGACTGAAGGGTCTCAAGCTGTGCGGTGAAAAGAACATTCCCGTTGTCATCATGGAAGGTCTCCTGGGCGGCAAGCTGGCCAAAGCACCGGACAATGTACAGGCCCTCTATGACGCCTACCCCGTAAAACGCAGTCCCGTGGAATGGGCATTCCGCTGGCTGTGCAATTTCCCGCAGGTTGCCACCGTACTCTCCGGCGTGCAGAATATGGAAATGACAAAGGACAATATCGACATCTTCAGCCGCTGCGAGATCGGATGCATGAGCGAAGAGGAAGAAGAACTGATCGCCAAAGTCAGAGAAGCCTACCTGAGCCGTACCAAGATCGGCTGTACCGGATGCCGGTATTGCGTACCTTGTCCGAACGAAGTCAATATTCCCAGAGTCTTTGATATCTGGAACAACCAGAGCCTGTACAGCGATAAGGTGGCCGGAAGCTATAGCTACAAACACCTTCTGGATAACGGCGGCGGTGCGGACAAATGCGTGGAATGTGGTCTCTGCGAAGGTGCATGTCCCCAGCATCTGCCCATTATCGAAAGTCTGAAAAAGGCCCACAGCGAGCTGATCTGACCCGCTGCGGATACAATCTGAAGAGCAAACGAACAATATGAAGGCAAAGTGAAAACCGTAACGCTTTTGTAAACAATAGCGGAAAACCCGTGACAGAATGTCATTATTGTGCTATAATATCATGGTGTCCCGAAAAATGGACAAAAAATACTGTTTAAAACAGTAAAAAGTGAGGTTTGTATTATGATATTCAAAAAAGTATCCGCTTTGCTGGCAGCACTGCTGATTGCATCCGGCTGTCTGGCATCCTGCGGCAATTCCGATGAAATCGAAACCCAGCCCGGCGAAACCAATGCCGAAACCGAACAGAGCAGTACCGACGGTGCTTTTGACTACAAAACAGCTGATCTGTCCCAGTACATAACCCTGTGTGACTACAAGGGCATGGATCTGGTAAAATCCGTTGTTCCCGTAACGGAAGCGGAAGTTGATGCGAAAATCGAGAGCATCCGTGAAGAATACAGCCACTACGAATACATCTACGAGGGTGTTGTAGGAGAAGGCGATACCGTGCTGTGCGACTATGTCGGCTACAAGGACGGCGTAGCTTTTGAAGGCGGCGCAAACAACGGTGCAGAAGTTACCGCCAAGCCCGACAGCGGCTATATCGAAGGTTTTGCGGAGTCCTTTGTAGGTCAGGAGCCCGGCAAGGAATTCTCCTTCAACGTAACCTTCCCCAAGGCATACATGAATGAAGAGCTGGCCGGCCAAGAAGTAACCTTCGTATGTACAATCACCTGCATTTACGGTGAAGAAATGATCATTCCCGAAATCAACGATGCTTTCGCCCAGGAAAACTTCGGCTGCGCAACCGTTGAAGAGCTTCGTGCCCTGCAGCGCAGCGAACTGGAAGCAAAGAACGACTACATCGCCGTAACGGAAATGAACAACACCATTTTCCAGTATATGCTGGATAACTCCACTGTGATCAAGTATCCCGAAGGAGAAGTGGATAAGCTGTACGAAAAGTATTCCTCCACCTATAAGACCTACGCCGGCTATTACGGTATGGAGTACGAAGCCTTCCTGGAATACTACATGGGTACCACCGATGAAGAACTGAAGGAAAGCATGCGCGGCTACGTGCTGGAAGATTTGGTTATGTATTCTCTGATCGATGAACTGGATGCAGAACTGACCGATGAAGAATATGCGGAAAACCTGGTAAATCTGGCCAGAATGTACGATCTGGAAGCGGAAGAATTTGAAGCCAACTACGGTGAAGACGCCATCCGCGTAACTCTGCTGTGGAGCGATGTAATGAAGACCATCGCAAGCTACGGTACCGTTACCGAAGTGATCGCCGAACCCGCACCCGAAACGGAAGCTGCCGAATAATCGGACAAAGACAATACAAAAGACACCCGGACTGAAAAACAGTTTCGGGTGTCTTTCTTTGTATAGATTCCGCAGAAAATCAAAGTCTTGCGGCAATTTCCTTCAGGAAGGTTTCCGTATCCACCTTGCGGATTTCGGGCAGGGTGGACATAGCGGCCAGATCCCCGGTCATCACACCTTCTTCAATGGTGCGGATGGTAGCGGCTTCCAGACGGTCTGCGAAAGCGATCAGATCCGGCAGTTCATCCATTTCGCCTCTCTTGCGCAGAGCACCGGTCCAGGCAAAAATGGTAGCCACACTGTTGGTGGAAGTAGTCTCACCCTTCAGATGCTTGTAGTAGTGACGCTGAACCGTACCGTGAGCGGCTTCGTATTCGTAAACACCGTCGGGAGAAACCAGAACGGAGGTCATCATGGCCAGACTGCCGTACGCAGTGGCAACCATGTCACTCATAACATCTCCGTCATAGTTCTTGCATGCCCAGATGTAGCCGCCTTCGGAACGGATCACACGGGCAACCGCATCGTCGATCAGAGTATAGAAGTAGGAAATACCGGCTTCCTTGAACTTTTCCGCATATTCGCTTTCGAAGATTTCCTCGAAAATATCCTTGAAACGATGGTCATACTGCTTGGAGATGGTATCCTTTGCGGCAAACCAGATGTCCTGATGGGAATCCAGCGCAAAATTGAAGCAGCTGCGGGCAAAGCTTGCAATGGAGCTGTCCACATTGTGAACACCCTGAATGATACCGCCGGATTCCTTGAACTGATGGATCAGCTGACGGGTCTCATTTCCGTTTGCATCGGTACATACCAGTTCACACTTGGTACCTGCATCCACAACCATTTCGGAATTCTTGTAAATGTCACCGTAAGCGTGACGGGCGATGGTGATGGGCTTGGTCCAGGTGGGAATGTAGGGCGTGATCCCCTTTACGATAATGGGCGTACGGAATACAGTACCGTCGAGAATCGCACGGATCGTACCGTTGGGGGACTTCCACATTTCCTTCAGATTGTATTCTTCCACACGCTGTGCGTTGGGCGTGATGGTAGCACACTTTACGGCAACACCGTATTTTTTGGTCGCATTGGCAGAATCCACAGTAACCCGGTCGTCGGTTTCATTCCGGTGAACCAGACCGAGATCATAGTATTCGGTTTTGAGCTCTACATAGGGCAGAAGGAGGATATCCTTGATCATCCGCCAGATCACTCTTGTCATTTCGTCCCCGTCCATTTCGACTAAGGGCGTTTTCATCAGAATCTTTTCCATAATCCGTAATCCTTTGTTTTATTTGGCAAGCTGTTCCTTGGTGTATTCCAGCAGACCGCCGGCAGCCATAACACCGCGCATACGTTCACTGAGTTCACACTTCACGGGAATCTCGGTTTTCTTGGTTTCGTTGACAACCACCAGAGCACCGCCGTTCATCACAGCATCTCTGAGGCCGGCGATGGAGAGAACATCTCCCGCATCAATGGTATCGTAATCGGCTTCGTTTACGAATTCCAGAGGCAGAATACCCGCATTGATCAGATTCGCGCGGTGGATTCTGGCAAAGGACTTCACCAGTACCGCACGTATACCCAGATACAGAGGGGCAAGAGCCGCGTGTTCTCTGGAGGAACCCTGACCGTAGTTCACACCGCCCACAATAATGCTCTGACCCAGTTCCTTCGCACGGGCGGGGAAGGATTCATCGCAAACGGTGAAGCAGTGGTTGGAAATGGCGGGAATGTTGGAACGCAGAGGCAGAATCTTCGCACCGGCGGGCATAATATGGTCGGTGGTGATGTTGTCGCCCACCTTCAGAGAAACAGGGCAGGAGAGGGATTCGGCCAGAGGCGTTGTGACGGGATATTCCTTGATGTTGGGACCACGGAGGATTTCCACCTTGTCGGCTTCTTCGGGGGAAGCGGGAAGGGTGATCATATTGTCATTCACGGTAAACTTTTCCGGCAGGGAAATTTCCGGCATGATACCCAGCTCTCTGGGATCGGCCAGATAACCGAGGATCGCGGAAGCCGCTGCCACTTCGGGAGAAACCAGATAGATCTGTCCGTCCTTGGTACCGCTTCTGCCTTCAAAGTTACGGTTGAAGGTACGCAGGGAAATACCGCCGGAATTGGGGGACTGACCCATACCGATGCAGGGACCGCAGGCAGATTCCAGCACTCTCGCACCGGCGTCGATCATCTTGGCCAGCGCACCGTTGTCGGAAATCATGGACAGCACCTGCTTGGAACCGGGGGCAATGGCAAGGGAAACATCGGGATGTACCGTCTTACCGGAGAGAATGTAGGCAACCTTCATCATGTCCACAAAGGAACTGTTGGTGCAGGAACCGATACAAACCTGATCCACCTTCAGCTTGCCGATTTCGGAAATCTTGCAGACATTGTCGGGAGAATGAGGACGGGCCACCATGGGCTCCAGCTCGGAAAGGTTGATTTCGATGGTTTCATCATAAACAGCATCTTCATCGGCAGCCAGAGGAACCCATACGTCGCCTCTGCCCTGTGCATCCAGGAAAGCCTTGGTTACTTCGTCGGAAGGGAAGATGGAGGTGGAAGCACCCAGCTCGGCACCCATGTTGGTAATGGTAGCACGTTCGGGAACACTAAGCGTAGCCACACCCTCGCCGGTATACTCCATAATCTTGCCCACACCGCCCTTAACGGACAGAATACGCAGAACTTCCAGAATGACATCCTTCGCGGAAACCCAGTCACGAAGCTTGCCGGTCAGATGAATATTGGTGATCTTAGGGTATGTAATGTAGTACGCACCGCCGCCCATGGCAACCGCAACGTCCAGACCGCCGGCACCGATGGCGATCATACCCAGACCGCCGCCTGTGGGAGTATGGCTGTCGGAGCCGATCAGGGTCTTGCCGGGCGCACCGAAGCGTTCCAGATGAACCTGATGGCAGATACCGTTGCCGGGACGGGAATAATAGATACCGTGCTTCTTGGCAACGGAAGCGATAAAGCGGTGGTCATCCGCATTTTCGAAACCGTTCTGCAGGGTGTTGTGGTCAATGTAGGCAACGGAACGTTCCGTCTGTACCTGACCGATGCCCATGGATTCAAATTCAATATATGCCATAGTACCGGTGGCATCCTGTGTCAGGGTCTGGTCGATACGGATACCGATTTCCTGACCTTTTTCAAACACACCGTCCACCAGATGGGCTTTCAGTATTTTTTCGCTGAGGGTAAGTCCCATGTTTCACTCCAATCCGCCGGAAACCCGGCAATAGAATAACGAAAATGTATTCATTCAGAATGTAATAATTATACTACATTGAGCATTTTCTGTCAATAGTACAAAACACGGAAAACAATCCCTGAATCCGCCGATTCCCTGTGTAAAACGTGAAAACGGAAGAAAAAGCAGCAAAAAGTGAATCAATGGGGATATTTTGTGCGTTCACGGTCAATGAATGACGGTGTATATTGTCAAAATGCTGTAAAAAACGAGAAATTATTGATCAATATGCCAGTTGACTTTGTACAATATATAATATATAATTAGTATAAGTGTAAATTTGTCCGCTTTCAGATCCATCATAATAAACAATTGATAAGGAGTAATAATCATGCGCGGCAGAAGAAAAACGGTGAAGATTTCCGAAGCAGAATGGAATATCATGAAAGTCCTGTGGGAAGGCTGTGAGTACCACGGACGCGGCATGACACTGGGTGAGATTTCCCAGAGCCTGCTCGGTACCACCGATTGGAGCAACACGACCATCCGTACCCTCTTAATCCGTCTCGCCAACAAGGGAGCTGTAGTAATCGACAAAACCACCGGTATCTACAAGTATCTTCCCAAATCCTCCCGAGACGAATGTGTGCAGGGAGAAGTGCAGTCATTTATCGAAAGAGTATTTGACAACTCTTCCTACAATCTGATGGCGTCCCTGGTAAAGGAAGGTAATTTCACGGAAAAGGAACGCGAAGAGATCATCAAGATCCTGAACGAAATCGAGTAACGGTCCACCCAGAATCAATAAGTGCGAAATAAAAAATGGCTGAATATCTGCTTTTACTGCTTGTGCAGACCACAATTTTTTCAACCACGACAGCACTGTGTCTCCTGACAATCCGCTGTGTATTTCATTGCCGGATTCCTCCAAAGGCAGGCATGGCCATGTGGTTGATTCTGCTTTTGCGGGTAGTATGTCCCATCTTCCCCGAAAGCCAGCTTTCCATTTATAATTTCATCCCCGTCGGCAGAGAAGTCATGTTTACCCTGACCTATGAGGACTGGTCGGAGCATTATACGGTTCCGGAAGCGGATGCGGCAGCGGAGATACCGGGCACACGCACCGTAACCGATGAGACCTCCACCGACGGAAATCTTCTTCCCGAGGAGACGGATACCTACGGACTGCCCGAAAAACACGCCCCCCGCATCGGCATTACGGAAGTGGTGCTCGCTGTTTACGGTATGGGTGTGCTGGCAGCCGGAGGGGTACATATGGTAATGTACCGGCAAGCTTTACGGAAACTGAAAAAGAAAATTTCGCCCTGCTTCGATAACGGATTGGAAAGAACGTACCGCAGTATTGCGGAGAAACTGAAAATCCGCCATGTGCCGGAATTGTACATGGGCGAAAACTCCATGACTGTGGGGTATATAAGACCGATTATCGTCCTGCGACGGGATGATGAAGCCGGCGATAAGGACTACGAAATGGTCCTGACCCATGAGCTGAATCACTATAAACATCTGGATAACCAGATCCTTTTGCTGACCACCATCGTCTGCTGTATTTTCTGGTACAATCCCATGCTGTGGATCGTGCGCAAGTATCTGCGGGAAGACATTGAACTTCTCTGCGATATGCGGACTCTCCGGGACAGCGATGTGGAAAGTACGGAATACGCCTACCTGCTCTGCCGCCATTCTCGTTTTGCGGATGCGGCTGCAGTGGGGACCCCCATGTCCGCCAGCGGAAGAAGACTGAAAAAGCGTCTTCTGACCATCGCCATCCACAAACAGCACCGGTTCCTGTCGAAAACTACCTCATTCCTGCTGTCCGCAGCCATCGTGGCGGTATGCCTGACCAACCCCATCATTTCGAAAGAACACGAATACAAGGACTATATCGAAAGCTACGCATTCCTGACCGGAACCGATGCCCAGACACTGTATCTGGAAGAGCATATCAGCATTCATGAATTTCTGAAACAGGCTGATAAAATGCTCACATCCGTGGGCGGAGAAAGCCTTGCGGCAGAGATCGGCGGAGGAAGCTTTGAAAAACTTAAGCGTATCGCCGCGGAATCCCCTTATGTGGACGACGACCGTGCGGAAGCACTCAGCCGTCTGCAGTCCTCGGAAATTCTCCGGAACAGCAGTTGTGTGCTGATCATGAGTACGTTGTCCGATCTGCTGGGGCAGGATCATACAGTGGAAGAACCCCGACTGCTTCCGGTCATGATTTCCGTGGAAACTTTTGAAAAAATCAGCGAAAACCTGACGCCCCAGGCCGCCGAACTGCTTGGCAACTGCTACAACCGCGGCGTGGGCGGAGTGGATATTTCCTTCAACTATCTCTACTCCAACGCCATGATGGAACAGATCATGAACCGAATCAACGACGACTGGGCGAAGGAAAAGCTGCTCGGATACTATACGGAAATCGACTTGCTTCCCGAACAACTGAACGTAATCAGCTCCCGACTGAACGAAACGATCCGCTATGTGGGAATCGGTACGGATTATTATATCTGTGCCCCGGACATCCGGAAGAACGAGGAAGAAATTCTGCGCAAGATCCTGGGTGCCGCTGTGGCAGGTCAAAGAGAAGACGTATACTATCTGAAGGAAACGGAAGACGGATGCTCCTATGAAACTGCGGAAAAGCTGTTCCGCGAGGCCAGATTTACCGTAGCGGAAATGTTCGAGGAATACGCCCGTATCGGCGGAAGCACCTACAGCTACATCACCCCGGAGGAATACAACGTAATCTCCGAATACGATGTACATACCTATGCCGAACGCCTGTCCGACCCTGGACTGGTGGAAGCATTCCGGCAGAACTTCACCTATAACGAAAATTTCGTATACATAGGTGAAGACGGCTCGGAACTGACCATACCCTTCCGTTATTATGCGGCAAAGGAAGAAAACAGCGAGACCTGCCGCGCGATCATGGAAGACGTGCTGAACCGACTCAACGCCATCGCTTTCCCGAAGCTGTACGATATCGAAACCATCGAAATGTCCGGCAGTTCCTCGGAAACCGTCCGTGAAGCCGCCATCCGGTGTATCGAACTTGGGCTGATCCAATCATACGATACAAAAATGGATATGCGTGCGGAAGTATCCAGCGGACAGTGTGCCGTAGTCCTGTGCCGTCTGCTGGCCGCTATGACCAATATCAGTAAATAAAAATATCCGGTTTTCACTGCATAACAGCAGAACGAAAACCGGTATTTTTGTTCAGATCAGCTTTTCAATGGCATAAAGGCTGTTGACCACAAGCCAGAGGGACGGAAAATACCGCATGATATTCCACACACTCGCCCCCGTCAACCCGTATTCCCGTACCAGACGAAGCATGGCATCCGCACTGCGCGCATCCTGGAACCATACCTCGTGTTCCACCGCATCCGCATACGATGCCGGACGGTCGAAATAAGTGTAATAGGGCGCTTCTGCCGTCGTATCATATTCAATCGCCGCATTCCTTTGCCCCGCTCTGGCAACCGCCGCTACATTGGAGAGGGACTGTGCCTTGGTTTCCCCCCGTACAAAGGGCAGGGGCCAGTCATATCCGTAATTCGGATACCCGATAAACATCTTCTCCGCCGGAATTTCCGTAAGACCGTAAGAAATTACCCGGCGTACATTGGGAATGGGCGAAACAGCCATGGGTGGTCCGTAGGTATATCCCCATTCATAGGTCATCAGCAATACAAAATCCGCCGCCGCACCCACCGCAGCATAATCATGTCCCTCATACAAAAGCCCACGCTGATCTGCGGAATACTTCGGAGCAAGAGAAGCAAACACCACATATCCCTCCGGCAAAGCTTCCCTGAGCAGACCTATAAACGCCGCAAAATCCGCCGCTGCATCAGCCGGAATGTATTCCAGATCCACATCCACCCCGCCGTATCCCTTGGCAATCACCGTTTCCACCGTGTTCTGAATGATTTTGTCCCGCAGCTCCGGTGTGGTCAGAACGGTGGCGGCAAGCTCGCTGGAAAACGTACCTTCCTCGGTAAGAGAAGTCAGCATCATCAGCGGCACGGTACTGTATTCACGGGCCAGAGCGATCAGATCGTCATCATCCGCGGATGGCAGCACCAGCGTTCCGTCCTGCCCCAGTCCGTAGCTGAAGATGGAAAGATAGGTCAGATAAGGCAGAGTCTGCCTAAGTACATCCCGGTCAATGTAGGCATACGCATACCCGTTTGTACGAATCGTACCGAGCGGCGGTGTTTCGTAGGCCAGATTCAGCACCTGCCCTGGAAAGATCTCCGGCTTTCCTTTCAGCTGAGGATTGTTCCGGTACAGGGTCAGCACAGGAACCCCCGACCTGGCGGAAACGGAAGTCAGCGTATCCCCGCCCCGAACCGTGTAGACTTCGGTGGGAAACAGAATCACCAGCGTCTGCCCCACCACCAGCCTGCCGGGATCGGACAGCTGATTATCCGTAATGATCCGGCTGGGCGGCACATTGTAAGTACGGGCGATGGAATAGATATTCTCACCGCTTTGTACAGTATGAATCAGCAAAAAATCACCTCACATCAGTTCTTCCTTCCAGTATATGCAGTTCCGTGCGTAACATTCGCAGAAAGAAAAAAACTTCTTTGTGTATAGAAAAGCCCACCGCGGCGAACACTACAGAAAAAGCAATAAAAGAAAGGCTGAATAAGATGCAAATACAAAATACCATCGCTTCCGTTACCGCCCGTGAAATTCTGGATTCCCGGGGAAACCCCACCGTAGAAGCCACCGTATGGCTGGAGAACGGCATCTGCGGTACGGCATCCGTACCCTCCGGCGCATCCACCGGCAAATACGAAGCCCACGAGCTCCGTGACGGAGACGAAAATCGCTACAGAGGCAAAGGGGTAATGCAGGCTGTGGAAAATGTCCGCGGTCCCATTGCAAAAGCACTGCAGGGAATGCCATGTTGTCAGAATGCCGTGGATACCCGTATGATCCACCTGGACGATACGGAAAACAAAAAACGACTGGGTGCCAACGCCATGCTGGCCGTGTCCATGGCCTGTGCCAAAGCCGGCGCAAAATACCACAGAGAAGGTCTGTACCGATATATCGGCGGCATCGGCGGAACCCGCATCCCCACACCCATGATGAATATCTTAAACGGCGGCGCCCATGCGGACAATAATCTGGATATCCAGGAATTCATGATCCTGCCGGTCGGTTTCCCCAGCTTCCGGGAAGCCCTGCGTGCCGGAGCCGAAATCTACCACACATTGGGAAAAATCCTGAAAACGGAAGGCAAATCCACCGCAGTCGGCGATGAAGGCGGATTTGCCCCGGATATGAAGGACAACGACGAAGTCCTATCCACCCTCGTACGTGCCATAGAAGAAGCGGGATATACCACCGATCAGGTGAAGATCACCATGGACGCCGCATCGAGCGAATGGGCGGACGGCAAGGGCAAATACACCCTCCCGAAAGCCGGCGGTATCCTGGACCATACAGAACTGACGGGACTGTACGAAAAACTGGCAGCAAAATATCCCCTTGTATCCCTGGAAGACGGACTCGGTGAAGACGACCACAACGGCTGGAAGGCCATGACCGAAAAACTGGGCAGAAGGATGCTGCTTGTAGGGGACGACTATTTCGTAACGAATCCGAAAAAACTGGCACAGGGCATCGAGAACGGCTGCGGTAATGCCATTCTCATAAAACCGAACCAGATCGGCACCATCACCGAAACCATCGCCGTGGTCAATATGGCAAAAGCAAACGGCTACCGAACCATCCTTTCTCACCGATCCGGCGAAACAGGGGATACCACCATCGCGGATCTTGCCGTAGGCCTGAACGCAGGCTTTATCAAAACCGGCGCTCCCTGCCGCAGCGAAAGAACGGAAAAGTACAACAGACTGCTGGCAATTGAGGAAGAACTGGCCGCCGGCAGTGTGTACGGAAACAATATTTGAAAACAAAAAATGAATTCCTGCATATACTCTTGCAATCCTGTAAAGATTGTGTTATAATATACGGGTGATTACAAGTAAAATAACTCGTGAAATAAGGCCATACCAACCGGGGAGGCAGCGGCGCCCTGTACCTGCAACCCGCTATAGCAGGGGTGGATTCCCGAAACGAGGGCAGAACTTGTGTGGTCTGCGTCGTTGCAGGCTGTGATGAAGAATGGGTCTTGTGCGATTGACGGCTGTGAACCATGTCAGGTGGGGAACCAAGCAGCATTAAGCAGTTCAGTTGATGCGCCACGAGGTTGCCTGTTCGGAGCAGAATGCACGAAATGCGCATATGATCTTCTGTTCGACTTTCGGGTGTATGGTCCTATTTTGCGAGTTATTTTACATTGTATCCCAAATACGGCAGGAAAGAGGTGGCTTGATGCATCAGGCACTGTACAGAAAATACCGTCCGCGCAGCTTTGACGATGTATGGGGAGAAGAGCATATCACGTCCGTTCTGGAATACGAATCCCAAGCGGGCAGAGTTTCTCATGCCTATCTTTTCTGCGGCCCCCGGGGAACGGGCAAGACCACCTGCGCCAAGATACTGGCCAAAGCCGTAAACTGTGAGCATCCCGTGGGCGGCAATCCCTGCGGCAAATGCTTCGCCTGTGAAAGTATCGACAACGGTTCTGCCACGGACGTGCTGGAAATGGACGCCGCTTCCAACAACGGTGTCGAATATATCCGCGATATCCGTGACGAAGTCAGCTATACCCCTGCGGCACTGAAGAAGCGCGTGTACATCATCGACGAAGTACATATGCTGTCCCAGAGTGCCTTCAACGCACTGCTGAAAACCCTGGAAGAACCGCCGGAACACGTGCTGTTCATCCTGGCAACCACCGAACTGCATAAACTGCCCGCCACCATTGTTTCCCGCTGCCAGCGCTTTGATTTTCGGCGTATCAGCGTGGACGTGCTGGCCAACCGCCTGATGTACATTGCGGAAAAGGAACAGATGTCCCTGACCGAAGAAGCGGCCAAAATGCTGGCCAAGCAGGCACAGGGCGGTATGCGTGACGCCATCAGTTTGTTTGAACTGTGCGGCGGAGGCGGCCATGAGGTCACAGCGGAAAGAGTATCGGAAGTTCTCGGTCTGACGGGTATCGAAACGGTGTACAAAACCGCGGTAGCCGTAGCCAGACGGGACACAGCGGGGATCTTCAGGATCATCGCCTCCGTGGCGGAATCCTCCAAGGATATCTCCGTGTACTGGCAGGAGCTCATCTCCTTCTGGCGGGATATGCTTGTCACAACCTACGTAAAAGACCCGACGGAATATCTGGATCTGACCGAACCGGAAATGCGCGTTACTTCGGATGCCGCAAGAAGATTCACCCCCGCCGCCATGACATACCACTTCGGCCTTCTGGACGATGCCTTAAAGGAAATGTCCCGCCTGCCCCAGACCAAGCGTATGACGGCAGAGCTGACCCTGATCCGCATGAGCGATCCCAGACTCAGCGAAGGGGAAACAGCCCTGATCGACCGCCTGACCGCTCTGGAGGATAAACTGACCCTGCTGGAAAACGGCGGCATCACCATAACAAGACAGGACGCCCCGGCCATTCCCGTAAACGAGCCTGTCATCACCGCAGAAGTGCCCAATACATCGCCGGAACCTGCGGAAGCCAAACCGGCCGAACCCGCTGAAATCTGGAACGAAATTCCCGACATCAGCGAGATCTGCGAAAAGCTGGAACAGCACGGCCCTATGTATAACGGATTCTTCGCCGACGCGGACTGCTCCGTCACGGAAGACGGCAAAAAGATTTTAGTGCGTACCACAAGCGAGTTCGGTGTGCAGATGCTCTCCGCCGACAGCGCAAAAACGGCACTTTTGTCCTCCTTCCGACTGTGCGGATACGGCAGTGCGGATACCCAGCTGATCATCAAATCCGGTGCACAGCCCAAGGAAAAGAAAAGCCCGGCGGATGAGCTGGCAGAATTTTAAAAATATACCCGTCCGAATGAACAGGGCGGATTTCCATATTCAAAAATCAAAAAGGATGGTACATAATTATGAAAGCAAGACTCCCCAAGGGCATGGGCGGCGGCCCCAGCAATATGCAGGGCATGATCAAGCAGGCCCAGAAGATGCAGGAAGAAATGGAATCCAAGCAGGCTGAACTGGATGCCAGAGAATACGATATTCAGGCCGGCGGCGGTGTAGTAACCGTAAAGATCAACGGCAAGCTGGAAGTACAGTCCATCGACATTCAGCCGGAAGTAGTGGATCCCGACGATATCGAAACCCTGTCCGACATTCTGGTTGCGGCTGTAAACGAAGCGATCAAGAAGGTAAACGAAACCAACAACGCAGAAATGAGCAAGATCACCGGCAGCCTGAACATGCCCGGTTTATTCTGAGAAAATGGCATCCGAGATCATCGAACCTCTGGAACGGCTTGCGGATATGTTCCGCAGACTGGACGGAGTGGGTAAGAAATCGGCCATGCGTTATGCCTACGCGGTTCTGAACTTTTCAAACGAAGACGCGGCGGCATTTGCGGAAGCGATACTGGCGGCCAAAACGGATATTCATCTCTGCGAGGAATGTCAGAACATCACAACGGATCACATTTGCTCCCTGTGTGCCTCGGAAAAGCGTGACCACAGCGTGATCTGCGTAGTGGAAGATCCCCGTGCCGTAACAGCCATTGAAAAAACCAAACAGTTCGGCGGCGTGTACCATGTACTCCACGGTACCGTATCCCCCTCCAAGGGCATCACACCGGACAAACTGAAGATCCGCGAACTGCTGGAAAGACTGAAGGACGACAGCGTCACCGAAGTCATTCTGGCCACCAACCCCACAGTGGAAGGGGAAGCAACGGCCATGTACATAGCCCGCCTGCTGACACCTCTGGGGATCATGGTATCCCGTATCGCAAACGGCGTCCCCGTCGGCGGCGATCTGGAATATGCGGACGAAGTAACACTGCGCCGCGCCATGGAAGGCCGTTATCCGCTGGGGTAAGTAAATAAAGCTGTTTGACCGGGAAGCTCATAAGACCTGAAGCATGCACAGTGGTTTGATCTGCTGTGCATGTTGTTGTTCTCCGATGCTGAGTGATAAATACCTGAGATCACAGGATACCGGGGAAATCTCCATTTTCGGAACAATTGGAACAAACCCTGTTCGTAAATGAGTAAACAGATTGATAATAAGAATTTGTGGAGGTGAATCAGATGATAGATATTACTGTTTGGATGCAAAGCTTCTTGCAGAAACTAAATGAGACTTTTACAAACCGCGTATGGTTTGTTGGTCTGCAGGGTAGCTATGGTCGTGGCGAAGCAACAGAAACAAGCGATATTGATATTGTTGTCATTTTGGATGAATTGTCTGCTGCGGACATTCAGATTTATAATACCATGCTGGATACCATGTCTCACAGAGAACTGATCTGCGGTTTCCTTTCAGGAAAAAAGGAAATTATGAATTGGGAGCCGTCGGACCTGTTCCAGTTTTGTAATGATACCACTCCGATCAAGGGAAGACTTGACGAAGTTCTGGCTGTAGTTGACGAAAGTGCTGTGAACAGAGCCATAAAAATCGGTGCCTGCAACATATTCCACGGATGTGTACACAATATGCTTTATGAAAAGAGCGAAGATATTTTACGGGGATTGTATAAATCCGCTTCTTTTATCGTGCAGGCAATTGCATTTAAGCAAACGGGAAAGTATATCAGCCATCAAAAGAATTTGCTTCAAGTTGTGTTCTCCGATGAACGGGCAATTGTGGAAACCTTTATAAACTTGAAAAATGGCGGAATGGTAGATTTCAACTTGATGTCTGAAACATTGTTTGTTTGGTCAAAGAAATGGATTGCTGAAAACAGTTAAACAAATTCCGATTTACCGAAAGGGAGTGACAGCCATGACAGACACCGCAAGTATAAAAACCATCATCGTGGATTTAGACAGAACCTTGCTGCACACAGATAAAACTATATCGGCACACACCGTCAAAGTTCTTGAAAAATGTAAAAAAAGCGGAATAAACATCATGGTTGCCACAGCAAGACCATTGCGAACAACCAAACCATATTGTGATATGATCGATTTTGATGCAATGGTTGTTTCCAATGGCGCGAGAGTGGTCCATGGGAATCAGCAAACGGATTACGGCATCGGTAAAAACAGCGCGGAACGTTTATTGAATACATTAAAACACTGTCCGGAACTGCGGATCACACTCGAAACAGGGGATTGTGCATACTCCAATCATCCGATTGAGGAGTATGAAACAATACTATCCGACAATCTGACAGATATTGCTGACAAGGAGGGCGTATTAAAAATTCTGGTTCACCTTGACAGTGAGGAAAACCTTCATTTTGTCAGAGAAGCATTGACAGAAGATTTGTACTATACAATTGCCCATGGTTATTTAATGCAGATCATGAGCACATCAGCAGCAAAGTGGAAAGGGATACAGGCAATGCTGGATATTTGCAACTGTACCCCCGATGAAACGGCCTATTTCGGAGATGACCAGGACGATATTGAACCCATAAAAATGTGCGGCTTGGGTATTGCCGTTTCCAATGGAATACCGGAGGCAAAAGCAGCAGCGGATTATATCACAGAGAGCAATGATGAAGATGGTGTTGCAGAATTTATAGAACAGCGGATATTAAAGGATTCAATGAATCCCAATCCACCGAACAGTAAGAACGTACCCATTCGTAATTGTGGAAGAACGCGATAGATTAAGGTATTGGGATCGAAAAGAGAATTAAGGGAGCAGAGTGGATGGTTGGATTAAGAAAAGGAAATGTTGAGCTGTGCGAGTATAGTGATGAATGGGTAACAGAAGCAAACACAATTATTCATACATTAAAAGAGATACTCGGCGATTATGCTATTGATATCCAGCATATTGGCAGCACTTCAATCTTCAATATAAAAGCCAAACCCATAATTGATATTGCTATTGGGGTCGATAGTTTTTCTGATTTAGATAATTATATAGAATCTTTAATGCGTATTGGGATTTACAAATCTTCAGGTCAACCGTTTGAGGGGATAATTCTGTTTTCAAAAGATGATAACAACGATAATAGATGCTTTAATATACAAGTTGTTGTATATGGTGAAGATAAGTGGAACAAACATATTTTGTTCAGAGATTATTTGAATGCCAATTTTGACAAAGCAAGAGAATATGAAAAAATCAAAGTAGAAGCAGCAGAACTTTTCCCAAACGATGTTTTATCTTATTCTACTTACAAAAGTGTGTTTGTAAATACAATTATCCAAGAGGCAATGAATAAGATAATGTAATTATCAATTCAATTCCGGAAATAGTCCGATAAATTAAAATTTTTAGAGGTATATTATGACGATTAAATCTGAAAGATTGGTACTCCGTCCTTTATGTTCAAAGGATATAGAGACTGTACATGAATATACAAGTGATATAGAAAATACGAAATATATGGTGTATCTTCCAAATATAACGGAACAGGAAACCCAGAATTTTTTAAGTTCTGTGGAACAGGAATGGAAGAAAAAACAGCCTGGATTTTACGAATTTGCTATTGTTCTTGATGGCTTGCAAATAGGGCATATTTCTATCTATCTTACAAAAATACCCAATGAAGGCCGATTGGGATGGATCATAAATAAAAAATTCTGGAATCATGGTTATGCATCTGAAGCAGCAACAGCATTGCTGTCTTTTGCTAAAACAAAATTACACCTTGAAAAAGTGATTGCACACTGTGACGGACGAAATGCTGCATCCCAAAGAGTGATGGAGAAAATTGGAATGTCGCTCATGGATGCTAACGGTACTCGTACATACAAAAAGAGAGAAGAAACTGCACAAGAGCTAACATATATGGTTGAATTATGACTGCCAGAATCCGACGAGGGAATACAATGAAAACATTCACAATATGCGGAAGTATGAGATTTGAAAAAGAAATGCAGGAAATCGCATATTATCTGGAAACCCAAAAAGGATATACTGTATTGCAATGCACCTATGCCGCTGCCGGAACCGAGCCTGCCGCAGAGGAACTGAAGGCACTTGAACTTGCCCATTATCGAAAAATAGATATCAGTGATGGAATTTATGTTGTAAATATTGATGGGTATATAGGAGAGTCCGTTCGAAAGGAAATTGCCTATGCGAAGATGCACGGTAAAGAAATAGTCTACCATTGCAATTAACTCCACCTCGGAACGCTTCCATCCTCAAAAAATTAAGCCGTACTGAAAAATCCAGTCCGGCTTTTTTCATTTTTGTACTGCTGTCAGCTAAGCACGCATATCCTGTTCCGAAGAACTGCCGTCCGCGCAAACAAAAGTTGCATCAGATTCCAAACAAAGTTGGTAGTCAACCGAGCCAAATCCGGGTATAATGATAGAAACTGCCCATTCAGGCAAAACCGGAAATACGCCTGCAAATGATCGGAGGTACAGATATGACAATCGGCGAAAAAATCACCTTCCTGCGTAACAGAGACGGACTGTCCCAGGAAGAACTGGCGGAAAAACTGTCCGTCTCCAGACAATCCGTCTCCAAATGGGAAATGGATCAGGCCTGCCCGCGCATGGAAAAACTGACCGCCATGTGCAGCCTTTTCCACATCACCGCGGACGAACTGATACAAGAAGAAATCCCTCTCCCCGACATACCCGCACCGAAACCGGTCCCGACACATACAGGACGGTATTTCGGCACGGACGGTTTCCGGGGCGAAGCCAATGTGGATATCCATGCGGAACAGGCCTTCCGTGTGGGCCGATTCCTCGGCTGGTATTTCGCATCCCCCGCATCTGGATGCCGCGAACGGAATTACAGACCTCGTTTCGTGATCGGCAAGGATACCCGCCGTTCCAGCTATATGTTCGAATACGCCCTTGCTGCCGGAATCACAGCCTCCGGAGGAGACGCCTGTATCCTCCATGTTACCACCACCCCCAGCGTGTCCTACGTGACCCGTCAGGACAATTTCGACTGCGGAATCATGATCTCCGCCTCCCATAATCCCTTCGAGGACAACGGCATCAAACTGGTCAACCGCCGGGGCGAAAAAATGGACGACGAAACCCTAACCCTGATCGAAAACTATCTGGACGGCAGAACCGACTCCATCCCCGGACTGAACGGCGGAGATATTCCTCTCGCCCGCAGAGAACGTATCGGCGCCATCATCGATTATGTATCCGGCCGGAATCGCTACATGGGCTGCCTGATCTCCCTTGTCACCCAATCCTTCCGCGATCTCCGTATCGGCCTGGACTGTGCCAACGGCTCCGCATGGATGATCGCCCCCGCTGTATTCGAAGCCCTCGGCGCATCCACCTACGTCATCGGCACAGAACCCAATGGTGAGAATATCAACAAAAACGCAGGCTCCACCCATATCGAAGCATTGCGCAAACTGGTGCTTGAACAGCATCTGGACGCAGGATTCGCCTTCGACGGAGACGCCGACCGCTGTATCGCCGTGGACGAA
>SVTO01000009.1 GCA_015063745.1 Oscillospiraceae bacterium
CGAAGAACATGGAGTCGCCGGTGGTGTCCATGTTCATTGCCCATGATGCTCTGTAGTCGATCACAACGTCGCCTTCACAACGGATCATAGCAACAGCGAAGTCGTCGTCAACAGTGAAGCGGTCAGCCTCCTTGTACTTCTTCGGGTTCTTGCCGAAGTGTGCCGTCATCTTGCCGGAAACGGTGAGAGGCTTGGGATAACCGATGGAATTGAGTGCGAAATCAAGACCGTAGCAGCCGATATCGCCTACGCATCCTACAGCAGCCTTGTCCTTTTCGATGAAGGTACGGCCGGGAATCCCCTTGACACGTCCGCCGCCTACTACAACGTAGTAAATATCGCCGAGAACGCCGGACTGAACAACTTCTTTAACCTTCTTTACGTTTGCGCCGTATCTGGGCTGGAAGCCTACGGAAACGAACTTTCCTGTTTCCTTTTCAGCAGCAACGATCGCCTTTGCCTCGTCAAGAGTTACACAGAGGGGCTTTTCCAGCATTACATTCTTGCCGGAATGAAGAGCGCAGATTGCGGGACCTGCGTGCTGGGAGTTGTATGTACAGATGGAAACCGCGTCGATGTCTTCTCTCGCGCAGAGCTCCTCATGTGTTTCGTATGCATCCGCTTCGGTCCAGCCGAATTCATCGAGGAACGCTCTTGCCTTGCCGGGAATGATATCCGCGCCCGCAACAATCTCAACATCCTCGAAATTTTTGTAAGCTCTCGCGTGTGCATGTGCGATACCGCCGCATCCGATGATACCGATTCTGAGTTTTTTCTTTTCAGCCATGATTTTTCTCCTTGTTATTCAAAAAAATACGTTTGCTTACGGTCATTATATCACAAATTACCGCTGTTGTCCATTGTATTTTCATATTTTTTTGAAGTCTGCAGTATCTGGCCGGAATATAAATTTCTGCAGGACTGCGAAATATTTTTACAAATACGGTTTGTTTTTTTTCGATTATATGTTATAATAAAATCAATAGTAATAATCTGCTGAAATCTATTATCACACACATCCATGGAGGGCATCATGAAATACGAGCTTTATAATTACGAAATTTTCCCCATGATTTTTCCGGCTGGTGAGGATGTAAAGATCACCGTAAAGACTCTCGGAGGACGTGTTTCCTTCAGCGGTGAATATACAGTAAGCGTTCACCGCCTTGATTCCGGAAGCCCCGGTCAGTCCTTCTCTGCCTCAAACCGTACCGATTACACGCTTACTGCCAATGAAGAAGGAAATCTCGTCTTTACCTACAATGCATCCGCCGAGGGTGAGCTTTTCGTGCGTATTCACAAGGACGGTCAGAGACTTACACAGCTCTGCGTCTACGCACTTGCCGATGATCTCGCACGCAGAATTCCTCTCATGGGCGATCTGCATCTGCACACCATTCGTTCCGACGGCAATGAAATTCCCGCAGTCACAGCCGCAAACCACAGAAAAAGGGGATGCGACTTCGTCGTTATCACCGATCACGGCAGATACTATCCCTCTCTTGAAGCACGGGCTGCCTTTGAAGGCGTGAACACCGCGCTGAATATTCTCCCCGGCGAAGAAGTGCATCTCCCCGAAACCGACACACATATCGTCAATGCGGGCGGTCTTTTCTCCGTAAACGGTCTTATTGAATCCACAGCTAACTACAGCGAAACCGGCGGTGAATATTCAAAACGTGCGATCATCGAAGGGGCTCCCGATATCGTTCCCGCAGAGCAGTATAAAAAGGAAATCGACGAAATCGAGGCATCTCTCACCGACTGTCCCGAAAATGTAAACAGCCGCTGGTATGCAGTCTGCGTATGGGCATTTGAAAAGATCCGCGAAGCTGACGGTCTCGGTATTTTCGCTCATCCTTACTGGATCTCCGATATGTGGCAGATGCCCGAAGCGTTTACCTATTACATGCTCGAAAAGCATCCCTTTGACGCATTTGAAGTCCTCGGCGGCGAAAATTACTACGAACAGAACGGCTTCCAGACAGCAATCTACTACGAAGAATACTCAAAAGGCAGAGTGCATCCCGTCGTTGGCTCCACTGACTGTCACTGGTCATGCGAACTCAACAGAAACTACGACATCTGCTCCACCATCGTCTTCGCCGAACAGAACGAAAGAAAGTCCATCATCACTGCGATCAAGGACGGATACAGCGTTGCCGTTGACACCATTTCAAAGGAATACCGCCTTGTAGGTGAGTTCAGACTGCAGAAATATGCATCCTTCCTCATGGAAAACTACTTCCCCATTCACCACAGTCAGGCTCAGATGGATGGCGAACTGATGCGTCTGTACACTCTCGGCGAAGCAACTGCGGAAGAAGTAAATCTCATCTCCGCGCGCTCCGAAAAGCTCATGAAAAAATTCATACTTACAAAATAAATGATCAGTGAGGAAAGGGAATGGATACAAATTATATCTGGCATGACAGAAAGCGGATTTTCTTCGGTCTTCCGTGGACCTTCACCACATACGGACTGAATGAAAATTCACTGTTTATCAAAAGAGGAATCTTCAATATTTCCGAGGAGGAAATCCGTCTTTACAGGATCCTCGACATCACCCTGAAGCGCTCATTCTGGGAGAGGCTGTTCGGGCTTGGGACACTCCATCTCTGCACCGCTGACAAATCCACTCCCGAAATTGATATTCTCCACATTCCGGCCCCGAAGGAAGTCCGCACACTTCTTTCCGACAAGGTTGAAGAAGCCCGGAGCGAGAGATATGTGGGAGTGCGCGAATTTATTGGCGACGAGGAAGACGGCGATCTCCACTGAAGAAAAATTCAAATATTTCCGTGAATTGTACTCCGGATTCCACTGCGGAGTTCCTGGAAAAATTCACAAAATTGATCTCACAACCTTTATTTTGTCTTTTTTCCAATTTTCTCTTGTAAATCTATTGGATGTTTGTTATAATGAATCAGCAAATGAACTGAGAAAGTTTTATTTGCGCTATCATTTTTCAACCAATTATTATTTGGAATTGGAGGTCAATCATGGAAAAAGTAAAAGTCGGCGTATTTGGCGGCGGCCGCGGCAGAAACTTCATCACTGAAGCCATCAACAGCCCCTACATGGAACTTGTTGCCATCTGTGACAAGCATGAAGGCGTTCTGAGAGGTTTAAAAGAATACGCTATAAACTCCGGCGTAAAAAATGTTGCATTTTACTCTGATTTTGATGAATTTATTCAGCATGACATGGATGCTGTCATTGTTGCCAACTATGCACATGAACACGTTCCATACTCAATTCGTCTTATGGAAAGCGGTCGTCATGTTCTGTCTGAATGTCTGACCTGCGCTACCATGAAAGAAGCTGTGGAACTGATCGAATGCGTTGAACGCACCGGTAAGATTTACAACTATGCCGAAAACTACTGCTTTACCCCTGTAAGATGGGAGATGCGTAATCGTTACCGCCGCGGTGACATTGGCGAACTGATGTATGCCGAAGGTGAATATGTACACGACGCTGCCGGTATCTGGCCCGGTATTACTTATGGCGAACGTAACCATTGGCGCAACATTATGTCTTCCACTTTCTACTGCACCCATTCCATCGGCCCGATTCTGTATATGACCGGTCTGCGTCCCGTTCAGGTATGCGCATTTGAAACCCCCAATATGCCTTACATGCGCGAACTCGGTACACGTTCCGGAACACTCGGTGTGGAAATCATCACTCTGGAAAACGGCGCTTTCATGAAGAGTCTTCACTTCAATATGAAGCATACCCGTCATTCCAATTACCAGCTGAACGGTGACCTCGGTGCCCTGCAGGATCTTGCCAACGGTGAAATTGCTGTTTATACGGAAAAGCCCGGTCAGAGAACCCACGGCAACCACGAAACATATACGCCCGGTCATATCATTGCTGCCGGTGAAAACTCCGGTCACGGCGGCGGAGATTTCTACACGACACATTACTTCATTCAGAGCATTCTCGGTGACGAAGAAGCCAAGGCAAATGCCATTGATGTTTACACCGCTGTGGATATGTGCATCCCCGGTACATTGGGCTATGTTTCTATCGCAGAAGGCAACAAGCCGATTCGTCTCCCGAACCTGCGTAATCCCGAAGAACGCGATGCATATCGTAACGATACCCGCTGCACCTTCCCCGAAATCGCAGGAGATCAGCTGATTCCCAACAACCTCTACGGTGATCCCGAAATTCCGGATGAAGTCTTCGAAAATGTTAAAAAGCTTCCCACCATTTGGTAAAAATATTTGCTTTAATATGTATTTTCTCGGAGGCTGTTGCAAGTAGAAAAGTTTTGGTCGAGCTTTTTCAAAAGCTCGTGGGGTTTGAAGGGGCAAAGCCCCTCATCGACCGTCGCAACGGTCGAAACACCCAAGACTTCTGAAAAAGTTCCTCTTTTTGCTTCTTTTTCTCCTCGCTAAAGGAGAAAAAGAAGAGATGAACAGTCTGAAAATAGAAAAAGAGCTGTCGCATTTCGAATAATTCTCCTTAGTGCGACAGCTCTTTTTTTATATTCAATTCAAAAATTTATTTGCGATCAGCGCATTGTTAATTTCCTCAAGCAGATCCGTCATATTTCTGACAGAACCATCCTCCTGATCCATCACCAACTCATAACCGTCACTGCGCTTGAACCAGGTGATCTGCCGTTTCGCATACCGGCGGCTGGACTGACGTATTTGATTGGCGGCTTCTTCCAGGGAACAGCTGCCTTCAAAATAGGGAAGCAGTTCCTTGTATCCGATAGCCTGCCAGGATGTCCCGGTAAGCCCACCCGACGCATATAATACCCGCGCCTCCTCCAGAAGTCCCGCATCCAGCATCAGACCAACCCGGCGGTCGATCCGGTCATACAGAACATCACGGTTCTGATAGGTCAGAATCAACCGGAATTCCCGGTACGGTGCCTCTCCGGCAGTCTGTTGTCTGTCCGTTTCGGTTTTCGTCATACCGGTCACACGGAAAATTTCAATGGCACGGATCACTCTTTTTACATTATTCGGATGAATGGTTTCTGCCGCTTCGGGATCGATCTCCGCAAGCATGGCGTGCAGGGCATCGTTCCCGTTTGCCGCCGCAAATGCCTGCAGTTCCGCGCGTACAGCATCATCCCCGGTGTTCTCGCTGAATTCCGTGATCTTTGTAAGAGAATCCAGATACAACCCCGTCCCGCCGCAGAGAATCGGCAGCTTACCGCGGGCTGTAATATCGTCAATACATTCTTTTGCCAATGCAACCCATTCCGCCGCGGAAAACTGATCCCCGGGCGAGCAGATTCCGATCAGATGATGGGGAATCCCGTCCATCTCCTCAGGCGTAGGTGCCGCCGTGCCGATGGCCATACCGCGGTAGATCTGCATGGAATCGCAGGAAATCACCTCACCGCCGTATTTTTTGGCAAGGGCAATAGCCAGACCCGTTTTTCCGGAAGCGGTAGGTCCGGCAACCGACAGAATCTTCTGCATAACCGTCCCCTTATCCGAGCGGGAAGTGCTCTGCCATCACCATGTTGGCGGTGCTGACCGTATCGGCAAAATGATCCGGAATCTCACCGGCACGGAAAATATCGCGCACCAGTGCATAAGTGCCTCTGGCAATATTGGGATAGGCATTGCCGACGGAAAGGGAGAAATCGAAAGCGGGCGTATCCAGAATCAGATCCAGCATATTCACAGAGCTGTTGTCCCGCAGCGTGTAGATCATGGCATTTTCCACATAGGCATCATGCAGATGGTGATAGGACAGCGCATTGATGGCAGAAAGCACCACGGAAACCATTTCATTATTCACAGTACCCGCCGGTACGGTAAATATCAGGGAAGTATTGGCTACCAGAGTACGGTAATCGTCTTCGGGAGCTGCCTTGGGAACGGGAAGAAGACCCCAGTTGGCGGAAGCGTTGGTCAGCAGATCGGCTACATAAACATAGTCAATGAAGAACAGCGCCCGTCCCTCGCTGAATACGGAGGAAGCATTGGCTGTATCGCCGGTAATCGCCAGAGAATCCTTATAGATCCGGTTTCCGATTTCCAGAGCGGCACTTACCGTATCTTGTGTAAAATCAATGGCAGGAATCAGCATTTCGCCGGAACGAACAAAGGAATTGCCCACGGAAGCATACATCAGATCGGGCAGACGTCCTGCCGAGTACTGCGTTGTGGAGGTGTAGAAGGAAGTACCGGCATCATTGTTGTACTGTGTCATAGCCTCGGTGTAGGTAAAGTATTCATCCCATGTCCAGGTACCGTCCAGAACCTTTTCGTAAGGCATATCCATTTCCAGAGCCTTAACCAGTTCTCTGTTGAAGTACACAGCGGAGAAATCGGCGGGAGAAGTGGAAGCATAACCGGCAACCCCCCAGGTGTCATAGCCGGCAGAACACATTTCCACGGATTCGCTGTAAAAATAAGGCACATCCATGTCCAGATAGGGCAGAGAGCGGAGGTTTTCCAGAATACCTGCCGCCCGGAAGGAACCGAGCATATAAAGGGGCAGCATCATAAAGTCCGTGTAATAGGTACCGGAAGCATTGGCCGCCTTGCATTCTTCAAACATCGTGTCCGCATTGACGGTGGAAGTGAACATGGTAATGTCATATTTTTCTTCCAGAACCTGGTTTCTCTCATAAGCCTTCTGGGAAACAACGGTAGCCAGCGTGTCAGGAGAAATATAGGAACGGTCCGGCGTGGTGATGAAGAAGGAATTGCTGTTGAAGGTCAGAGAGGGAAGATCGTTCAGAAAACCGCGGCCGATCGCCTCATAATCTTCATCGGGCACATAGGGCGTAAAGGGCGTGGTGGTTTCGGACGCGGCTGTCTCATAAACCGCATCTGTTTCCCCGTTGTCCCCGGAAAACAAATCGGAAATATCATTGTTTACCAGAAGACTGCACCCTGTAGAGGAAAGCACAGAAAAAGCCGCCGCCAGAGCAGCCAGACGTAATTTCAGATTGCCATGTAATTTCATATACGATTCACTCCGATATGGATTCTTATATTTTGCAGATATATACAATAACATTATAGTATAAAACAGGCAGTAAATCAATCCGATATTGTAAAAAAATAAAAATTTTAAGAGAAGTATGCAAAACTTTCGGAAAGAATGGAAAGTTTTTGCAGAAATATTCTTCCTTCTCCTGCCGGAATCCCCAGCTGTTTCCGGAAATATCAGGGGAAATATTCCAATTCGCCCCGGGGAAGATATTACCGGTTCCTTTTGTGGAAAAACTATGGTATACTGTAACGGTACAGAAGGCAAAGAACCACAGGAGGAAATATGAAACATTACCGAAAACAGATAAAACATATACTGACCGCCCTGCTTGCATCCATTGCACTCACCGTACCCGCCGGTGCTGTAAACATCATTGCGGACGGCTGGGCATACGAAGGCATCGTAGCGGAAAAAGACGGAGCCGCCTACGTGTCCGTAAGAGAATTTGCATCCACCATGGATAACGCCGTGGTCACATGGGACGATGCGGAAAGAAAAGTGACCGTCGTGACCGATAAACTGTATATGACCCTCTGGGAAAACGGCAGCTACATCATCGCCAACGACCGCTATCTCTGGTGTCCCGCCGGAACCTATACGGAAAACGGCATCATGATGGTCCCCCTGACCGCCGTAAGCCGTGCCTTCGGTTTCAGCCATTCCTGGAGCCGCACGGATAATACAGCCTATCTGAAACGGCAGACCGGCGCCATCGACTCCGGAGAGCAAACCTATGACGAAGAGGATGTCCTCTGGCTGGCCCGCATCATCCACGCCGAAGCCCAGGGGGAACCCTTCCTCGGGAAAGTAGCGGTAGGTGAAGTGGTACTGAATCGCGTAAAATCCGAAGAATTCCCTGATGATATCTACAGCGTGATTTTCGACAGTGAACACGGCACCCAGTTCACCCCCACGAAAAACGGCACGATCTATAACGAACCCGGTGAAGATTCCGTCATTGCCGCCAAGCTCTGCCTGGACGGAGCAAAAGTACACGGAAATCTGCTGTACTTCCTGAATCCCGTCAAAGCCGTCAGCGCATGGGTCCCGAAAAACCGCCCCTACCGTCTGACCATCGGCGAACACGACTTCTATGCATAACAGAATGACCTGAAACTATAAATTCGATTCTGTACAAAACAGGAGGAACACTGCAACTCATGTTCCTCCTGTATTTTTATTTGTTTTTGAATTCCTTCTTCAGACGCTTCTTGATCTGCAGAACATCTCTGACCATTCTGGTGCTGTCCTTGATCAGATTGATCTTGGACTCTCTGTGATTGATGATCTTCACCGGCATCTCGTGAATGGTGTAACCCGCGTGATCCGCTCTGAGAATGATCTCAATATCAAACGCCCATCCATTGGTACCGTTGGCCGCAAATAAAGCCTGACCAACCTCTCTGCGGAATACCTTGAATCCGCACTGGGAATCGGACAGCTTGAAGCCGGCAATGAACGCAAGCACCTTTATGTAGGTCTTGGACGCCAGCTTGCGCATGAACGTGTAGCCTTCATAGCCGTCACCCGCCATATTCCGGGAACCGATGAGAATATCGGAAGGATCGTCGATCATCTTCTGAACCGCCGTACCGATCACTTCATTGCCGTACGCCAGATCGCAGTCGGTGTAGAGAGCAATATCCCCTTCAGCCGCTGCCATACCGAGACTTACAGCGTGTCCCTTACCGTAGTTCCGGTCTGCCTTGACCACCTTAACCTCGCCGTTTTCCAGCCCCAGAGAGGGAAGCGCATCGGCAACACGCTGACTGCAGTCATCCGCAGAACCGTCGTCGGAGAAGATCAGCAGATATCTGTGTCCGTTTGCCTGACAGAACTGCTCCAGATAACCAGTCAGCGTACGCAGGGTATCGTCAATGATGGAGGATTCGTTATACATGGGAATGATTACGGAAAATTTCATATCGTACCTCAGTTTTGGTTAATATTCAGAAAAACCGGAAAACGGCTTCATTTGCGTTTGTAGACCCGCAGATCGGTATCCACCGTCACCTGCAGGGAATCAACACCGTACAGCCGATTTCTGCCGGCCTCGGTGGTCTTGTAATAGAAGGGCGTCATGGTAAACAGATTGGCTGTCGCCTCTTTGTCCGGCAGAGTCACGGTATAGCAGACCTTTTTCTCCTCTGCCAGCGAAAAACCGTCATATTCCGGCACAACACCGTCGGAAACATGCACATCCGTATACAGCAGATCCCGCATTTCCCACAGATGACCGACCCCTGACGATGCCGTTACCAGAATCCCGTCATCCTTCAGTACTCTGAGATTCTCCTGTACCGCCACCGGCGCAAACATACTGATCACCGCAGAAACACACCCGTCTGCAAGGGGCAGGGAGAAGATATTCGCCGGCAGGAAGTACGCAAGCGCATTCCCTTCACTGCCGATCCCGTTTTCACCGGTGAATCCGGCACGTGCCGAAGCCTTCATACCGCAGGCAGCGGCAAATTTGGAAGCATCAAATCCCACGGATAAGATCCCACCGTTCACATGATCCTTCAGCGCATCCGTGATCCGCAGGGTGTGATATCCTTCACCGCAGCCGCTGTCGCAGAGCAGAGTTTCCCGGTCATCCTTCACATAACCGGCAAGCAGCTCCGCAATTCCGTCGGAAATCGGCGCATACAGACCCAGCGCGAGAAATTCCCGTCTGGCCCGGATCATATCCTTTTCATCTCCCGTCCGGGCATTTTTTCCCTTACCGGGCGGAAGCAGATTCACATATCCTTCCTTCGCCAGATCAAAGCTGTGACCGGCGGAGCAGGAAAGTACATTGTTGTTTCTCGAAAAACCGCCGCCGCAGAGAGGACAGCGCAGGTAATGCAGAATATTCATACATTCTCCCGGAAAGTCAGTCAATAATATAGTCGACCAGCTTGGCGTGCAGGGCATACCGGTCAGTAGCCGCACCGTTGGTACAGGTGGACAGGGTAATCATACGGTCCGTTTCCAGAAATTCCAGATCCTTCACCTTGGCCGCATCTCCCTTGACTTTTTCGGTAAAGTCAATAAAGTCGTCAAAGGAAGTAAAACCGGTCTTGAAGTAGTTGTTGTCGTACCGGGACTGATAAATGGCAAAAGGCTCGTAAATGTAGATACCGTCCAGCGTATACACATAAATCAGCTTGCTGTAGAAATACTCATCCTTGAAGAACTGCTCCACATCATGGAACATCTTGCCGGAGGTAATGTTGTGACCGTAGAATACCGTATTGTAGTTCCGCATGATCATATCGTCACAGCGATAGTCCACGAAAATGGAACCGATAACCAGAGGGTCGCCGGTGAACGCATGATCCAGATAGAAATCATTGTCGTCACCCTGTACCAGCGGATAGTCAATATTGGTGCCGTCCACATGGATCCAGCCGTAAATATCCTCGTTGATGGTACCCAGGGACTGCAGCCGCGCACGCATCTTTGCCAGTTCTTCGTTGTACTGATTCTGCACGGGAATCTCAATGCTCTCTCCGGCAGAAATCTTGTTCAGGGCATCGGTCATGGAAGAAAGGCCGCTGCTGCCCATATCCTTGTTCAGAAGCAAGGCATCCCCGTCCTCACGCATCTCGGAAAGGGTCACATCAAAACCGTCTCCTAAGAACATATCCTGCAGTTCTCCGTAAATCGCGTCGCCCCTCTGCTGATCGATAAAATTCTTCAGCAGAAGCACACAGCTGACCACAAATACAGCAGCGGAAATATAGAACACACAGGTCCGTGCAATATCCATGGGCGTTTTCTTTTTCTGTACCGCACCGGAGGACAGAGGTACATCTTCTTCGCTGAGCATTTCCAGAGAATTGATGAACGTGTTGTTATCATCCTCCGGCCCATCATCGGAAACCGTAAAATCCAGTTCGTCTTCATCGTCCAGGTCCGGCATATCGAGATCGGGCTCTGCAGTTTCTTCCGGCACTTTACCGAACAGTTTATCTAAAAAATCCTTCATATAAATCCTCAAAAATCCAGAGTTACAATGCAAAAATACAATCAGACCATACTTATCTGATTATATTATAATCTTTTCTTGCAAAAAAACAAGAGGGAATCCGTATAATTCCCGAAATAGTCAATGACTTTTAACAATTTTGCAAAGGAAATTCCCGAAAAAGGCGTATTTCCCACCCGTCAGTATCCAAATCATCCCCACGCAGGAAAGAATACGGTATTTCTCCATTCCATTATGTCATCCCCGGCCAATTTCCCCCATTCTATTGCATTTACCGGAAAAATAAGGTATAATATAAAATACCTCTTTTTATGTATACCGGAAATTACCTTTGCAATCATACAGATGTTTATGGTATACTGAAGAAAAAACGAGGTAATGTAAATGACAAAGCAAAATTTCGAAAAAAGTTTTCTTCTGCTGACCAAAATCATACTCACCACCCTGACCGCCGCGGTACTGCTTATCTTCTGCCGTACCCTGCAGATGACACAGTCCATGGACCCGTCCTTCTACCTGACCGTTCCGGAACAGACAGCGCACATACTGGCGGGACTCATGCTGTACGTGATCTTCGCCTGTGCCGGAAGCTATGCGGTGAATCTGTATGATACATAAGCAGGCATAACACGATGTTCAGAGAAAAGAGGTGGGAGAATGTACCAGTCGTTCTGCCGGTATATGGCAGAGGAGGGAATGGATGCAATGATCCGTCGCACAGGCGGAGTTCTTGTCGGCTTTTCCGGCGGTGCGGATTCCTCCCTTCTGCTTTTCTTTCTCCATAAATACTGCCTGGAAACGGGAGTTCAGCTGTATGCCGCCCATGTCCATCACGGTATCCGCGGCGAGGAAGCCGACCGTGACGAAGCATTCTGCCGCAGAAGAGCGGAGGAGATGCATATCCCCTATTATCTGCACAAAGCCGATATTCCCCGCATCGCCGCCGAACGTGGCCTTGGCTTGGAAGAAACGGCCCGTCAGGTAAGATACGCCTGTTTCCGTGAAATCACCGCAGATCTGCCAAACCCGGATATTCCCGTAGCCACAGCTCATAACGCGGATGACAATCTGGAAACCGTACTGTTCCATCTTTGCAGAGGCAGCGGTCTCCACGGACTCTGCGGTATTCCGCCCATCCGTGAAGAACGGTATATCCGTCCCCTGCTTCCGTTCACAGGAGAAGAAATCCGACTCTTCTGCCGGGAAGCAAGTATCCCCTACATCGAAGACGGAACCAACGCACAGACCGAATACACCCGCAACTTCATCCGCCACGAAATCGTCCCGAAGCTGAAACAGATCCAGCCCAACCCGGAACGTGCGGTATTCCGAACGGCACAGCTTCTCCGGGAAGACGACAGCTATCTGGAAAAACGTGCGTCGGAAATCATAAACGGTCGTACAAAACTGCCGGTATCCGCACTGCGCGATCAGCCCTTTGTCATCGCAAGCCGTATCCTGCGGCAGATGTACCATACCGCCCGTGCCCCCGGATGTGACGGAACCCTGTCCAGAGGACATATCGACGACATCCTCCGCGGCATCACGGGAGAGGGAACAAGATATACCGTATGCCTGCCCGACAAAGTGTATTTCCGGCTGGAAAACGGATATTTCCGCTTTGCTGGAGAAGAGCCGCAGACGGAAAGGGAAGTGGGGATCCCCATGGAATTCCCGGACGGAGAGGGGATTTTCGAGAACGAATACTATGTGATGATCCTTTCACGGAAAAATCATAAAAAAGCCACATCGGAATTTGAAAATATTTACAAATTATCAATACAACAATCTATCAATTTTGCTAAAATAATAGGGGGGATAAGTGTCCGATACCGCAGACCCGGAGACACCGTGAAATACGGCGGTATGACACGTAAGGTAAAGAAACTCCTGTCGGAAAAGCATCTGCCCGAAAAGCACAGAGAAAATCTGCCGATTCTCACGGACGAAGCGGGAATCCTCTGGCTGCCCGGTTTTCCTGTAAGAGACGGGTACGCAGGCGGGGAAACGGATGATTTAACTGTATTTCTGTACAGCAAAACAGATTGATTGTAAAGAATCTGTTTATACTATATAAAAGAACAACAAGGAAAACGTTTTGATTAAGAACGTGGCGGAGGAGACAGAATGAAAAAGACCACAGTATCGGATCGGGATATTGACAGAGTAATGATCACGGAAGAAGAGATCGACGGCCTGGTTACCAAAATCGCCGCACAGATCGATGAAGACTACAGAAATTCCGACGGCAAGCTGCTGCTGCTGTGCATCCTGAAGGGCAGCGTTGTATTCATGGGCGATCTGATGAAGAAGATCACCATTCCCGTGGAAATCGACTTCATGAAGGTTTCCTCTTACGGAAGCGGAACCGAAAGCACCGGACGCATCAAGATCATCCTGGACCTGCACCGCACCGACCTGTCCGAACTGGACATCGTAGTGGTGGAAGACATCATCGACAGCGGCAAGACCCTGTCCTATCTGACCGAATATCTGCGTCTTGGCGGCGCCCGTTCCGTAAAGACCTGCACCCTGCTTGACAAACCTTCCCGCAGAGAGGTGGAATTCACCCCCGACTACTGCGGCATGGAGATCCCGGACGAATTTGTGGTCGGATACGGTCTGGACTATGCGGAACAGTACAGAGCCCTTCCGTACGTAGGGATTCTCAAGCCGGAAGTGTACGAAAAGTAACCGACCTTAGGAGGTAATGAATAAGTAATGAAGAGCAGCTTCAAAATAGCCATTTTCTATATTGTTCTGATCGGTATCCTGATCGTGGCAACCGCATCCCTGTGGTACAACATTCCCGAAGAAAATCTGGTATACAGCCAGGTGGTGGAATTGTTCCAGAATGAACAGGTGCGCAAATTCGAAGTCGATGAAGACAACAACCTGACCATGCTGGTACGTGTCACAGCCGAAGACGGTACGGAAGGCGAAACCACCCTGTACTATAAGCTGCGGGATGTGGATATGTTCCATGAGCATCTGGGTGAACTGATCGACGCCCAGCACGCCGAAGGCATCATCGAAGCCTACGATTATCCCCCGCCGTATGAAATTCCCTGGTGGGTATCCCTGCTGCCGTACGTGATCGTAATCATTCTGTTCGTTGTCATGTGGATCTTCGTGGTCAACCAGGCAACCGGCGGTAAGGGCTCCAAGATCAACTCCGTCGGCAGAGCAAAGGCAAAGCTGGTAACGGCGGACAAAGCCAAGGTATACTTCAAGGACGTAGCCGGTGCCGATGAAGAAAAGGCGGAACTGGAAGAAATCGTTGAATTCCTCCGCAATCCCGCCTACTTTACCAAACTCGGCGCAAAAATTCCCCACGGTGTTCTGCTGGTCGGTCCTCCCGGTACCGGTAAGACCCTGATCGCCAAAGCCGTAGCAGGAGAAGCGGGCGTACCGTTCTACTCCATCTCCGGTTCCGATTTTGTGGAAATGTACGTCGGCGTGGGCGCATCCCGTGTCCGTGACCTGTTCGATACCGCAAAGAAGAACCCGGCAGCCATCATTTTCATCGACGAAATCGACGCAGTGGGCCGTCACAGAGGCGCAGGTCTCGGCGGCGGACACGATGAAAGAGAACAGACCTTAAACCAGATCCTGGTAGAAATGGACGGTTTCGGCTCCAGTGAAGGCGTAATCGTCATGGCTGCCACCAACCGTCCCGACATTCTCGACCCCGCACTGCTCAGACCCGGCCGTTTTGACCGCCAGATCACCATGAACGCCCCCGACGTAAAGGGAAGAGAAGATATCCTGAAGGTACACGCCAAGAATAAGCCCTTTGAAGAAGACGTGGACCTGAGCGTAATCGCCAAGACCACCGTAGGCTTCACCGGAGCGGAACTGGCCAACCTCCTGAACGAAGCCGCACTGCTGGCCGCCCGTAAGGGTAAGCACCTGATCGGCATGAACGATCTGGAAGAGGCCATGATCAAAGTAATCGTAGGCCCCGCCAAGAAGTCCAAGGTGATCTCCGAAGCGGAAAAACGCCTGACCGCATATCACGAAGCCGGCCACGCTATTACCACCTGGGTACGCCAGAAGGACGAACCGGTGCACCAGATTTCCATCATTCCCAGCGGCAGAGCGGGCGGTTATACCCTGTCCTTCCCAAAGGAAGACCGTTCCTATATGTCCCGCACAGCTATGCAGGATGAAATCGTAACCCTGCTCGGCGGACGTGTGGCAGAACAGCTGATTATCGGTGATATCTCCACCGGTGCCTCCAATGACATCCAGCGCGCCACCAGCATCGCACGTCAGATGGTCACCAAGTACGGTATGTCCGATAAACTTGGTCCGATCCTGTACGGCAGCGAATCCTCCAGCGACGAAGTATTCCTGGGCCGTGATTTCAATAATACCAGAAACTATTCCGAAGAAACCGCATCTCTCATCGACGGCGAAATCAAGCGCCTGATTGCCTACGCCTACGACCAGGCAGAAAGCATCCTGCGTGAATACGACGATCGTCTGCACTTCGTAGCGGAGTATCTGATGAAGAACGAAATCATGGAAGAAGCACAGTTTGTACGTGCCATGACCGAACCGGAAGTAACCATCGAGGATCTGGAAGCCATGGTAGCCGAAAAACGCCGCAAGAGCCGTGAAGAAAACGAAGCCCATGCACGCCGCATGGAAGAAGAAGAAAAACGCCGTGAGGAAGAAAGAGCCAAAGCCGAATCCAGTGACAAAGCTCCCCTCAAGGATGACAGCGATTCCGTAAGTAATACACCCACCGAGCAATAAACCGAAAACAGAAATACCAAGACCGGGTTGTCCGCAGAGGATAACCCGGTCTGTTGCTTTATAGTTTTTTAGATGTCCACATATCGGGAGTTAGAGAGAGATCTGCATCATCGGAAGGGAAGCCAAAGGATTCCTTGAAATGTATGCCGTACATCTTGGCATCCTCCAGAAAGGACCGGCCCACATCTGCATCGGGATGCATCATCAGCTTGATGTATCGCCATTGCATACGGGAACGCTTGACCGCATCGATTCGGTCACCTGCCATTTCCTCCGCTTTGTCCCACAACCCGTCGAGTGTTTCCTCCATGGGAATATAGCAGTCCTTGTGGAACAACCAGGTTTCGGAAGCCCACCAATAGGTGTGATATCGCCGGCTTTCCTGGGTAACAAAATCGAGATAACAGCGGATAAACCGCCAGCCCTCACCGTAGTAAGCTGCCATGAATTCATCCATATGACGCAGATATTCCTGTTCCGTCATAAAGGGATCCCACATCAGCCTTGCCAGAAGATAACAGCGCAGTTCGCCGAATTCACCGGAAGCGGGGGAAGTGTAATTTCCCTCCGGATAGATCCCCTTTACTCCATGTTCTGCATAAAAACGCATGGTGTCACGCAGGGTATAGAAATTGGGGAAAGTCGGGATGTAGTGGAAGAAATTTGTCGTGTAATCCCACAGATACAGGCGATCGCAGATTTCGTTCCACCGCAGAAGCTGATTACGGAAATCCAGGTTGCTGATACAGGTATCGTCCAGTATGGAATGGGAGGGGCAGAGATATACGGAACAGAGCCGGATACATACATTGTCTCTGGGTTTTGTGATCAGCGGCGGATCGGCAGTGTAGTGATATGCCAGCGTTTCAATAACCACATTGGGGTACTCTTCCCGTACACTGTCCGCCACCGCATTGACGAATCGCAGCAGAATCCCGGATTGACAGCCTTCTTCCGCTAAAACTGCATTGCATCTGTCACAGGTACAGTATCTCTGATTGTCATTCTGTGAAATGGAAACAACTGTGGTATCCGGTGCTTCTTTCAGAATATTCCGTACCTTACGGATCGTTTTATCCAGATTCTCCGGATCACTCAGACAGGGCTGTACTTCTGCAGGAGTATCTGTAAGCTCAGCCAGCGTATGCACAAATCCCCAGATTTTCTGACCGCCGCCGTACTTTTTGGGGAAAATCGTATGATTGGGAAAATACCGGTTGTTGATCCTGTTTTTGACGCTCCAGACAAGATCATCTCCGCATACCCAGTCGGACTGACGGCTTTCGAAAACAGGCGTGTGCGTCCATTCCTGTTCCACAACGATATCACCGTCACCGTAAGTTTCCAGCTCCGGGAGGAAAAAGCGACACCCGGCATAGCGTTCGAGGAATTCATACACACCGTAAATTGCACCGCGTCCGTTTCCGCCGGCAATGGAAATACCGCCTTCATCGGGCAGAGAAATACGGCAGGCATCGGGCTTCATCTGTGTATCCAGATATATCCGAACCGGATACTCACCATCTGCGGAAATACCGAATTTTTCAAAATACCGACCAAGCTCGGAAGCAGCGTACTGTTCCGCTTCACTTTCACCGCAGAAAATCCGTACAGATGTGATTTCCTCTTCTTTTACAATCAGTTTACGCATAAGAACCTCTTTTCTTTATACTAGTTAAAAGAATCAACCTTGGAGAATTATTCTTCCGCCCATTCCACATCGGCAATTCTGATGATGCCGACAGTACACAGGTTGGTTTGCGTATTTTTGTGTTGAAACATAAGCATTTCGGAGTTACGGCTGAAACCGGGATGGGGATCCAATCCCCCGGAAGCGAGCGCTATGTCCTTAACAACCGTTTTTTCCTCACCGGTTTCCAGATTGATCAGAATTACTTTTAAATTGGTGGTATCCCCAGCCACATATTTGCCGTCGGGGGAACAGCTGGTGTGCCAATAGGGATGGGAGGTGAATTTTTCCTGCACGGTCCTGTCGGAAGAGGTCAGGTCAGTATAACAGATACCAAAGGGTGCATTATCATACGTCGGATAATTCACAAACCAAAGTCCCTTGCCGTCATAACTCCAGCATTCATGGGTCAGATTGTCTGTAACGATTGTATTCCCGTTTTCATCCACTGAGGTTTCTTGCTCAACAATGCAGTAAGGTTCTTTGCCGATTTCATAGAGCCACATTCTGTCAACATTACTGAAGACATCTTTGTCATGCGCAAAGAACAGCTGGGTATGATCGACGGGATTGAGCATGTGGTGATTTGCCATAGGAGCCTCAGGCTCAAAAATGTAGTCAAAGATGTCGATGATCTCACGCTTTTCCATATCAAAAATGGTCGCGCGGTATTTGCCGTCCGCATCCGGGCTGGCATATGTAGTCATGCTGATATATCTTCCGTCCAGAGTGGTTTCAATAAATCCGTCGATGAGATGCTCGAAGACATATACTACTTCGTTGACACCGGTACGAAGATTGAAAACATTCAGAGTATGATTATCAGAGCCTACATAGTAGATCAGTTCGTCGTGAACCAGATAACCGCTGTGATTACTAGGGGTTATACCCAAATCATAAACAACTTTTTCGGTGAGATCAGCAGCTAATAGTTTATAGTCATTCATTTTACATACAATGAAAATATTGCTGCCTACAAAATAATTCTTGTTGTAGTAACCATAGGCCAAACCACTGTTTGTGGAAACAATATCCAGATAGGGGACCGGGATCTTTCTTTTTATAGCATAGGGGGTTTCGTAATACGTAACTTCAACAACCGATTCGTTCGGAGATACGGGATACAGGTCTGCCAGATTAAAGTCACCGATAACAATGGGTTCGGTTTCCGGTTCCGTTTCCGGCTCGGTTACTGCTTCCGTTTCGGATTCGCTTTCCATCAGGATATCGGTTTCTTCGGGATCTGCCGGTTCTGCGGGTGCACAGCCGTACAGGATGAAACAGCTGAGGAGCAGCGCTGCCAAAATCATAAGGGTTACTTTTTTCATGGGAATTCTCCTTTGTTTTGTGATTTTTTTAAAGCCTATATTACATGTTTTGGGTGTTTTCTGTAAAACAATGCACAATTTTGTTTTGCAGAAAGGTATTTTGGAAAAAATAAATCCAATCTGCTGAAATACCGTATATCATTCCAACGAGGGCGTTGGTTGGTATTCTGTAATTTCAAATGCAGAATATTTCTACTTAGTGTCTCCACGCTGCCTTGCTGAATAAAGCCAGAATCGGGAACAGCTCCAGACGTCCGAGCAGCATATCAAAGGATAAGAGATATTTGGAAATATCCTTCATAAATCCGAAGTTTTCCATGGGACCGACCCCATCAAGACCAGGTCCGATATTGTTCAGGCAGGCCGCAACCGCCGTAAAACAGGTTTCCAGCGACTGACCGTGCTCAAACAGCGAAAGCAGAATCGTTGATCCGGCGAAGATCAGCATGTATACCGCAAAATAAGCAGAAACCCCGGTTACAACGGAATGGGGCACATGGGAACCGTCACAGCGGATCGCTCTGATTTCTCTGGGATTCAGGTAATACCGTATTTCCTTGACGGCGGTCTTCACCAGAATAATGATACGGGAAACCTTCAGCCCGCCCCCAGTAGAGGAAGCACAGGCACCGATAAACATAAGCAGTACAAGAATCCCCTTCGAGAAAGATGACCAAAGATTGAAATCCACACTGGAGAAACCGGTTGTCGTAATGATGGAAGCCACCTGGAAGAATGCGTAACGCAGGGAGATGAAAAAATCTCCGTAAATTGCCCGGATATCGAAGGTGATCATCAGCACGGCGGAAGCCACAATAATCAGATACCACCGCAGTTCATCACTTTTCAGAATCCCCAGAAAGTTCTTGGTCAACAGAAAGTAGAAAATATTGAAGTTGACACCGAACAATAGAATGAAAATACCGATAACCGTGTCAATATACGCGCTGTCATAAGCACCGATACTGATATTTCTCGTGGAAAAACCACCGGTACCGGCAGAAGAGAAGGAATGACAAACGGCATCAAACAGATCCATCCCGCCGATCAGCAGAAGAAGAATTTCCAATACCGTCAGTATGGCATAGATGATATACAGAATCTGTACATTGAACCGCAGCTTGGGTACCAGTTTACCGAACATGGGCCCGGGACTTTCCGCACGGATAATATACACATCGGATCCAGCCGCCTGTCCGCCTTTGGCCTTGTTCACAGCATCCAGGGGCAGAATGGCCAGCGCAAAAGCCAGCACACCCATCCCGCCGATCCAGTTGGTGAACTGCCGCCAGAACAGAATACTCCGTGGCAGGGATTCCACATCAGCAAGAACGGTGGAACCGGTGGTGGTAAAACCGGAAACCGTTTCAAAAAACGCATCGGCAAACCGTGGAATGACACCACTGATCATAAAAGGCACAGCACCGAATACGGCAAATACGATCCAGACAATCGTAACCACCGCAAAACCTTCCTTTGCGAATAAAGTACCCTTGGCAGGTTTTTGTATGCCGGACAGAATACCCAGTACACAAAGCACAAGAGCAGGGATGAGAAACGCCCATACACAGCCGTCTTCACAGACCAGAGACACCAGAATAGGGAGAACCATCAGGATCGCCAGAACAAAGAAAATGCGGCTGCAGAGATATAAAATATATCGTATATTCATACCATTACTCCTCCAGAATACCATCCAGAGAGGAAATATACAGATTCGTAGTAACCACGATCACCACATCACCGGGCTTGATCACATCGTTTGCACCGGGATAAATGATCTGGCTGCCTCTGACAATACCGGCAATCAGCAGATTCTTTTTCAGCTGCAGCTCACAAAGGGGAATACCGGTCACACCAGGTGTTTCTTTAGCCACAAATTCCATCGCCTCCACCCGACCGTCCAGAAGCTTGTACAGCGTGCGGATGGCGGAGTTGCCGGACTGTCCCAGCGCACGGGCGTAGGAAATAATCACATTCGCCATCAGCTGATTGGGGGAAATACCGCTGTTCAGCTGAATCCCGTTTGCCATGCCCAGAAGGGTCTTCTTGTCGATTTTCGGAATGACCTTCTGCACCCCTTCGCTCAGCGCATACAGGGAAAGAATCATATTGCCCTCATCCATGTTGGTAAGGGGAATGCAGGCATCCATATCCCGGATCCCTTCTTCCACAAGAAGCTCATGATCCGTACCGTCACCGTGTATGATCCGTGCTTTCGGCAGTTCCCGTGCCAGCTCCAGACAGCGATCCCGGTCCGCTTCAATGATCTTGACCCGCATCCCGCTTTCTGTGAGCATTTTGGTGAGATAGTAAGCAATTCTGCTGCCGCCGATCAGCATAACATCACGAATGGGTTCTGCCAACTCGCCGATTTCCCGGAAGAACCGATAGATATCCCCATGGGTAGCCGTCAGATTCAGAACATCTCCGGCCTTGATGACATAAGCACCGGAAGGAACCAGAACTCTGTCCGAACCGGCACACTGTACGGTGCAGACCAGTACGCGGGTTTTGAACTTGGCTGGGAATTGCATCAGCGCCAGACCTGCCAACGGACTCTTCTCCGTAACCTTCAGCTCCACAATGTCGATTCTGCCGCTGGCAAAGGAATCCACCTTGATGGCACCGGGGATCCGGAGAATACGGGAAATAGCGTTGGCGGCACTGTAGTCCGGATTGAACATATTGTCAATACCGAATTCCCGCCGCATGAACTGAATCTGTGCATGCAGATCGGGATTACGTACTCTGGCAACACAGTTCCCGGCTCCCAGCCGTTTGGCAATGGTGCAGGCCAGCACATTCAGTTCATCCTGAGATGTACAGGATATCACAAGATCCGCCTTGCCCACATCGGCTTCCCGCAGCGTATCCGTAACCGCACCGCTGCCGCAGATACCGATAACATCGTAGTTTTCCTGTACCTCATTGATCACGGAGGGCAGAGTATCAATGACGGAAATATTGTGATCCTCAGCTAGCAGAGCACCGATCAGCTCTTCACCCGTCTTGCCGCATCCGATAATAATAATATTCATAAAGCATCCTCCTTTTGCGGGAAAACCGCAGGATGTACATTAAAACAGCGTTCCCTCCAGAATAGAACCGTCGGGCTTGAACAGAGGCAGCTTTTCCAGATAAAGAATATCCTCTCTGATCTGCGCATCCCCTTCGGCCAGGATGGCCATTCTGCCGGCAATGATCCCGCCAGCAGCCTTGACCAGTTCTTCCACAGCCCGCAGACTTTCCCCGGTGGAAATCACGTCATCCACCAGAAGAATACGCTTGCCGCACATCAGATCCGCATCCGCTTTGTCGAGGAACAATTCCTGTTCACCGGCTGTGGTAATGGACTGAACCGTAACCTTAAATACGCCCTGCATATATGCTTTGGCTTTCTTGCGGGCGATAAAATACTTCTGATTGCCTGCCAGCCGTGCCATTTCGTGAGCCAGTGGAATCCCTTTCGCTTCGGCGGTAATGATGTAATCATAGTCCGGCGCAATCTTCAGAAGCGCATCCGCCGCTGCAGTGGTCAGCTCCGGATCACCGAAAATAACAAACGCACCGATGGACAGATTCTCATTCACAGGACAAATTGGCAATTCTCTTGGCAGACCTGCAATGGTCATGGGATAACTTTTCATCATAATCCTCCTTGTAATACCTGAAAATGACAGAGAGGAAACAGGTCCCCCCATTTCCTCCCTCATTGACAGTAAATTATATTTTATTTGCGCAGGGTAATACCGTGAGCAGCCGCCAGCTTATCCAGAATCTTGGTAACGGTAGCATCGGCTTCTTCATCGGTCATGGTGTGATCGTCGGCACGGAGCATAACCGCATAGGAAACACTCTTCTTACCTTCGCCGATCTGGGCGCCGCGGTAAATATCGAACAGCTCAACGGATTCCACAACCTTGCCGCCGCAAGCCTTGATTTCCTTCGCAATAGTACCGGCTTCGGTAGCTTCATCGCATACGAAGGAGAAGTCACGTTCCAGAGCGGGATATTTGGGCAGGGGCTTGTAATCCATCATGAGACGGCGTACATCGAACAGCTTATCAAGCGCCAGTTCGCAAACATATACGGGGGTTACGAAATTGTAGTTTTCCGCAACTTCCGGATGTACTTCACCGAACAGAGCCAGTTCCGTATCACCCTTGAGCAGCTTTGCACAGCGTCCGGGATGGAAGGTGGGCTCATTGTCGCAGGAAACAAAATCCGCATCGGTAATGCCGGCAATATACAGAATGGCTTCCAGATAACCCTTCATACGATAGAAGCCGCTGCCGGTCTTGTCTGCTTCGGAAACAAAACCGATGGACAGACGACCGGGTTCTTCGGGCAGTTCACCTTCTGCGGTAGGCAGATAAACCTTGCCCATTTCAAACAGCTGAACATCCTTGTTCTTCACAGCCACGTTGTCGGAGAGCACCTTGAGCATGGAGGGAAGCATGGTGGTACGCATAACGGAAGTATCTTCACCCAGAGGATTGGAGATCACCACGGACTTGCGGCGTACATCGTTATCGGCCAGACGGATCTTCTGATAATAGGAAGGACTGATAAAGGAGAAGGTTTCGATTTCATCCAGACCCATACCGCAAAGCATATCACGCAGATGCATATCAAAGCTCTGGCGTTCGGTACGTGCACCGACAGTAGGCGTAGCCGCAGCGGACAGGGTGGATTCGATCATGTTGTAACCGTAGATACGCAGAACTTCTTCTGCCAGGTCGTTCATGCAGCGAACGTCATCACGGTAGGTAGGAACGGTCAGAGTGGACAGATCTTCGCTGACAACGAAATCCAGAGAACGGAATACATCCGCCATGTATTCTCTGGTCAGATTTACACCGAGGAAGGTGTTGATCTTGTCGCAGTCCAGTTCCATGGTGAAGGGAACTTTCTTTGCGGGATACACATCAATGGTACCGTCCACAACTTCACCGGCATTCAGCAGAGCCACCAGCTCGCAGGCACGGTTCAGAGCAGGCATGGTGTTTTCGCAGTCCAGACCCTTTTCAAAACGGGCGGAAGACTCGGTACGCATACCCTGCTTCTTGGCAGTCACACGAACATTACCGGGATGGAACATAGCGGATTCGAATACCACGGTAACGGTATCATCGGTGATTTCGCTGTTCAGACCGCCCATAACACCGGCCAGAGCAACTGCCTTCTTTTCATCGGCGATAACCAGAGAAGCGGCATCGAGGGTGTGTTCCTGATCATCCAGAGAAACAAAGGTTTCACCTTCGGCAGCATTGCGTACGATGATATGGGAACCGTCCAGACACTTGTAGTCAAAAGCGTGCATGGGCTGGCCGTATTCGAGCATAACGTAGTTGGTAATGTCTACAATATTATTAATGGGACGCACACCGGAAGCACGCAGACGCATACGCAGCCACAGAGGAGAGGGCGCGATCTTCACGTTCTTGACAACACGTGCGGAATAACGGGTGCAGAGCTCGGTATTGGCAATATCCACAGAGAGGTATTTGTCAATGGTTTCGCCGTCGCCGCGTACAGCCGGAACGGGCGCTTCGGGGATACGCAGTTCCTTGCCGAAGGAAACCGCGGTTTCACGTGCCAGACCGATCACGGACAGACAGTCGGGACGGTTGGAGGTGATTTCGAATTCCACAGCGGTGTCCGCCAGCATCAGAACCTTGCGGATATCTTCACCCACAGGTGCATCGGCCAGACCCACATCGTTCAGAATCAGAATACCGTCTTCAATGGCGCCGGGCATATCGTGAGTGGTCAGACCCAACTCGCCGATGGAGCAGAGCATACCGCAGGAAACTTCACCGCGGAGCTTGCCCTTCTTGATCTTGATACCGCCGGGCAGATTGGAGCCGTCGGTAGCAACGGGAACAACCGCACCGGCGAATACATTGCTTGCACCGGTAACGATCTGTACAGGTTCAGCGGCACCGATTTCAACCTGGCAGATCACCAGATGATCGGAATTGCTGTGGGGTACAACGGAGAGGATCTTGCCGACCACAACGCCGGTGATGTCCTCAGCCAGTACTTCATAGGTTTCAACCTTGGAACCGGTCATAGTCATCCGGTCACAGTAATCTTTTATATTAATATCGCTGACATCCGTAAAATCTGCCAGCCAGTTCATGGAAAGCTGCATAAATGAATCCCTTTCTGTTGTTCAAAGTTTAATCTGAAAAATACAGTAGCGTCAAATCCGCCCGATCAGAACTGATGCAGGAAACGGATATCGTTTTCGTACAGATGACGCATATCGTCGATGTGGTACTTCAGCATAACAATACGTTCCACACCGAGACCGAAAGCAAAACCGCTGTAAACTTCGGGATCAATGTTGCACATCCGCAGAACATTGGGGTGAACCATACCGGCACCGAGGATTTCGATCCAGCCTTCGCCCTTGCAGAGACGACAACCCTTGCCGCCGCAGGCAAAGCAGGAAACGTCAACTTCGGCAGAAGGTTCGGTGAAGGGGAAGTGGTGGGGACGGAAACGGATTCTGGTGTCCTCGCCGAACATGGTCTTTGCGAACATTTCAAGAGTACCCTTCAGGTCTCCCATAGTGATGCCCTTGTCCACTACCAGACCTTCGCACTGATGGAACAGAGGAGAGTGAGTAGCATCCACAGCATCGGAACGGTACACACGGCCGGGAGAAATGATCTTGATCGGCGGCTGGGTGTTTTCCATAACACGTGCCTGAACGGGGGAAGTCTGGGAACGGAGCAGAATATTTTCTGTAATGTAGAAGGTATCCTGGGTGTCTCTTGCCGGGTGATCCTTGGGAATGTTCAGAGCCTGGAAGTTGTAGTAGTCATATTCCACTTCGGGACCTTCTGCGATGGAGTAACCCATACCGAGGAAGATTTCTTCCAGCTGACGCTGCACCAGAGCCAGAGGATGGCACTTACCCATGGGGATCTTGGTGCCGGGAACGGTAACGTCAAGCTTTTCGGCCTTGAGCTTGGCTTCCAGAGCAGCAGTCTTGGCGCTTGCGGACATCTTTTCGATTTCCGCTTCGATTTCCGCACGAACATCGTTGGCCAGCTGACCGATCACCGGTCTTTCTTCGGGGGTCAGCTTACCCATACCGCGCAGAACGGCAGTCAGCTCACCCTTTTTGCCCAGATACTTGATGCGCAGGGTTTCAATGTCCGCATTTTCAGCGGCAAGAGCAGCCAGCGCTTCCGATTTGATTTTGAGAAGTGTGTCTTTCATTGTTTTACCTCAGAAAAAATTAGTTTACAGATATGAGAAATGCGGGGGGAAACAAAAAAACCTCCTCCCATGAAACAGGGACGAGGCAAAAGCTCCGCGGTACCACCCAGATTCCGATATAAAAATACCGGCACTCTTGGGGATAACGGACCCACCGGGATTGAAAAATCCGGCTCGGAAGTGAAATGCCGCATAACAGGTACAGAACAACTTTCAGCCCACGGTCGTTCTTCTCTGGATGTACCGGCCAGGTTATACCGGCTGTCTTCGTCAACGCTTTTTATAAAAACAATTATACCAATATAGTATACCACGAATTTCCGGAAAGTGCAATACCCAAATAAGAAAAAAGCAGAAATTTTCCACTTTCTCTATATAATATAGGAAAGCATCGGAAAAATGCGGACAGAAGCCGAAAGAAACTGTCAGACACGGCCGTATGGACAAATTTACCAAAGTAAAACAGCCCCATATATCGTTAAAAACCTCCCCAACCCCAAAATACTGTGTTTCAACTGCGAATCAATCCATATATAGTGGATATATACATAAAAATCCACAATATATCGTGAAATATTTGCTGAAAATACATTTGAAATTTGGAAAGATATATGGTATAATAGTGTCACGCGCTGAAAACACACCGAAAAAACAAAATAATAAGAAAATTTGGAGGATCGATATGTTGACAGACATCGAAATCGCACAGCAGACAAAACTCAAGCCCATCCAGGATATTGCGGCTGAAGTCAATGTACAGCCCGAAGAACTGGAGCTGTACGGTAAGTATAAAGCAAAAATCTCAGATGACGTTGCCAAACGTCTGGCAGACAAGCCCGATGGCAAACTGATTCTGGTTACCGCCATCAACCCCACTCCCGCCGGTGAAGGCAAGACCACCACCACCGTAGGTCTGGGTATGGCTATGAAGAAAATCGGAAAGAACAGCATCATTGCCCTCCGCGAACCCTCCCTGGGTCCCGTATTCGGTATCAAGGGCGGTGCAGCAGGCGGCGGTTACGCACAGGTTCTGCCCATGGAAGACATCAACCTCCACTTCACCGGAGACTTCCACGCCATTACCGCAGCCAACAACCTCCTCTGCGCCCTGATCGACAACCACATCCAGCAGGGCAACGAACTGGACATTGACACCCGCCGTATCATCTTCTCCCGCGTAACCGACACCAACGACCGCGCACTGCGTAAAGTTGTTCTGGGTCTGGGCGGCAGAATCGAAGGAGTACCGCGAGAAGACCACTTCATGATCACCGTAGCCAGCGAAGTTATGGCTATTCTGTGCCTGGCAGAAAACCTTGCCGACCTGAAGAAGCGCCTCGGCAATATTCTGGTAGCCTACACCAGAACCGGCAAGCCCGTATACGCCAAGGATCTGAAGGCTGAAGGCTCCATGACCGTTCTGCTGAAGGACGCCATCAAGCCCAACCTGGTACAGACCACCGAAAACACCCCCGCACTGATCCACGGCGGTCCCTTCGCCAACATCGCACACGGCTGTAACTCCGTACGCGCCACCAAGCTGGCACTGAAGATGGCGGACTACACCATCACCGAAGCCGGATTCGGTGCAGACCTGGGTGCAGAAAAGTTTCTCGACATCAAGTGCCGTTTTGCCGGCCTGAAGCCCTCCGCAATCGTTCTGGTAGCCACCGTACGTGCTCTGAAGTACAACGGCGGCGTTGCCAAGGATATGCTGAAGGAAGAAAACGTAGAAGCTCTGCGCAAGGGCGGCGTAAACCTGGAAGCACATATTGCCAACCTCCAGAAGTATAACGTACCTGTAGTGGTAGCGATCAACCGTTTTGAAACCGACACCGACGCAGAACTGAAGACCGTAGAAGAAATCTGCCTGAAGAACGGCGCGGATTTCGCTCTGTCCGAAGTATTTGCCAAGGGCGGCGACGGTGGTATGGAACTGGCCGAAAAGGTTGTAGCAGCCTGCGAAAAGCCCTCAAACTTCGCCCCCATTTATGAAGATTCTCTGTCCATTAAGGAAAAGATCGAATGTGTTGCCAGAGAAATCTACGGCGCAGACGGCGTTGACTACGACGCAGCTGCAAGCAAGGCCATCGCAGAAATCGAAGCACTGGATCCCGCCTATGCACGTTTCCCCGTATGTATGGCCAAGACCCAGTACTCCCTGTCCGACGACATGACCAAGCTGGGCCGTCCCACCGGCTTCCGTATCCGCGTACGTGAAGTAAAGGTATCCGCAGGCGCAGGTTTTGTAGTAGTACTGACCGGCGCCATCATGACCATGCCCGGCCTGCCCAAGGTACCCGCCGCAAACCGTATTGACATTGATGACGAAGGCAACATCACAGGACTGTTTTAATGGAATATATCACGGATGATGTGCTGCAGACCGAAAAATTAGGTGCCGAACTGGCAGAAAGCCTGCCGGAAGGACCGGTGTTTGTAGCATTGTACGGAGATTTGGGCGCAGGAAAAACCGCATTTGTCCGCGGATTCACCGGTGTTCTGTCTCCGGAAAGCCGGGTGAAAAGCCCCACTTATACCATTGTAAATGAATACAGAAAAGGGAAGTGCCCCGTATATCACTTCGATTTGTACCGTATCGAGTCGGAAGATGACCTCGACGCCATCGGTTTTGAGGAATACGTGCAGAACGGCATCTGTATTGCGGAATGGTGCGAACATATCGGCACCCTGCTGCCGGAACACGCGATCACGGTGAAAATCGAAAAAACGGGAGAAAACAGCAGAAAAATTACCATTTGGAAAGAAGGAGAATGAACCCATGCGCATACTGGCAGTAGACACATCCGCGCCCACAGCCACCGCCGCCATCATGACCGACGGCCGGCTGACAGGACTTTATTCTCTTCAGACAAATACCCACAGTACAACTCTTCTGCCGATGATCGAATCCATGCTGGAAAAGCTGCAGATGACCGTCGAGGATATGGACCTGCTGACCGCAACCGTCGGCCCCGGCTCTTTCACGGGAATCCGCATCGGCGTATCCACGGTAAAAGGTCTGGCATTCACTCATAACATTCCCTGTATCGGCGTATCTTCTCTGGAAGCCATGGCCTGGAACCTGTCCGGCTTTCAAGGCATCCTCTGTCCGGCACTGAACGCCAGACGGAATCATGTGTACACCGCATTCTTCTCCTGTGACGGCATCAATCCGCCGGAAAGACTGACGGAAGACGATGTTCTGCCGGTTGAAGAAGTCTGCGAAAAGCTGAAGCAGTACGGCAAGCCCGTGTATGTAACCGGCGATGGTTACACCATGCTCCATAAGCCCGCAACTGATGGACTCTTTATGCCCACACCGGAAATGCTCCGTTACCCCAACGCATTCGGTGCTGCACAGGCAGCACAAAAACACTATACCGAAGCGGAGGACAAAACGGTATTTACCGAAGGCCGTCTCCAGCCCGTATATCTGCGTAAATCCCAGGCGGAACGGGAAAGGGAAGAACGACTGGCTGCAGAAAACGCCAAATAATCCCATAAAATTAAACTGCTGTACCGTTTCTGATACAGCAGTTTTTCTTATGCCGGAAATTATTCAAAGGTTACAGCAGTATAATAAACATCATTGTCCGTACCGTAAATGATACAGTCAACGGTGTTGTCCTGAACAGAACCGCCGCGAGGACCGCTGATGCTGAAGGATTCGGCAACAAATTCACCGAGAGTCTTTGTCTGTGCCAGCGCCAAGCCGTTTTCGGTTTCGAAGTATATATCAATTCTGGCTTCTGCTTCACCAATGTTGCAGATAAGCAGATACAGTGTACCGTCAGTGGTTTCAGCCATACGAACAGAAGTATCCTTCGTCAGGCCTGCAATGCCGATCTCTTCATTGGAAACCAAAGTAGTACCGTCGTAAACTGCGTGATAATGCTTCAGTGTATCTGCAGCAAGCGCAGCATTCCCAGGTCTGTCCGCATCATCAAAATCAAAGAGATACGTGGTGTAGAAAATGTGAAGTTTCCCGCCGGCATCCAGATATACGTCACCGCAGTTACCGATATCGGCAACGGACCAGATACCTTCATTACCCCGCGTTTCATCGGGAAGGAAAATATCGGTTTTCTGTACCTCTGATGCTTCTGCCAGCGCCGGAATATGGAACAGCGTGACACCATCATTTATAGAGGCAATATGACCTGCATAGTGCAGTTTATCGGTGAGATCATCACGTGTTATTGTTCTTGTGCCTACCAGGTAAACCCCGCCGTTGTTGTCATTCAGCGTATAGAATCCGGTGTACTCGCCAATAAAATCTGTATCCGGAACATACTTGGTACTTGCTTTATCCACCGTCATTACCTGGGTATCCAGAACCTGAGAGGAGAAGCCAAAATACTGCGGAGACATAGAAGAAAGCGCATAGGCAGTACCGCTTGCAGGATCGGTAATAAGATCAGTCTGCTGGGGAGTCAACATAGCAGGAATCCGCTTGTCGGTGGTTTTATGAAGGGTCACAACATCGTCAGCAGGATCAACGGTATACATCGTATTTCCGGTAGGAGGACAAATGTATATCATACCGTCATCCAACCGCTGCATGGTCAGATATTTGTCCTGCTCGGAAGTATAGCTGTCGGAATGAAGAAGCTTTACCGTATTGTCTGTTTCAATCTTGACAATATAGAACTGATCTGTTTTTTGAACTCCGATATGGTTATATACGAAAGCGGCATAAGTACCATTCTCTGTATGGATAACCTGATTCTGATGGGCGGATGCGGGAACACGTATATCCACTCTATCCTCTACATACAGATCAAAACCACGCAAAATTCCTACCGGTTCTGTTATGCTGTAATCTTCCAGAGAAAGATTAAACACAAAAGGTGTTTTATCCGGTCCGTTATAGTAGTAAAAGAAACAGCTTACTGTATTGTCCTGTACAGAACCGTCACGTACTGCGCTGATGGAGAATCCCCATGTCGTAGCAGGCAGTTCCGTAAATACATGTGTCTTCACCAGTTCCCAGCTTGTTCCCAGCGCATCGTTCGCCTTATAGATCTCCAGCTCAATGGGTATTACCCCCTGTTTGCAGACAATCATAAACAAATTCCCCGCTGTATCCTGCATCATCAAGGGATTGTACAAAAAATATTCCGGATCCGAAAAAGTGATTTTTTCATTGAAAATACATTCCATACCATCGTAGATTGCATGACGGTACTGAAAATCCCCATCCAAATCCGGGTGATTTCCACTGTAATCATACAAACCGTACATATAGGTGATATGCATTTTACCAGCCGCATCAACAAACACATCGCCGGTCATATTGTTCCCGGCACCGGACCATATCCCTTCAGCCCCTCTTTCGTCATATACTTCCTGTACCGAGACACAGGTAACATTTTCAGAAGAAGTAAGGTCGGGAATATGGTAGAGATCCAGCTGGTCGAATAAATAGATGCGCTGTTCCTTGTCGATGTTCAATTTATCCGCCTGGGGTTCTTTCAAGAATAAATCTCTTTGTCCCAGAATATAAGCACCGCCGTTTCCATCCGGAAAAGGATACAGATAGCAGTGTCTGCCTCCATATATCCAGACAAACCGGCTTTGCGGATCCCATGTCATGGTCTCCATGTCAAAGGTAAACCATTCCTGCAGACCGTTCCCGGCGAAATCTGTACCGCAATAGAACATATAAATCTTTCGGTTTACAAAATCGAACAACGGTTGGGAATATGCCGGCTGAGAACCGGACATAAATTCCGGTACAGCGGAATACTTGGCCATTTCGTCCGTTTCATGATCGAAAACGCAGACGTCCAATTCTTTTGGGGAACCTACTGTCACAACAATATCACCGTTAATATCCTGACCGATGTTTACAAGAATCGTACTGTGGTCACATGTATATGTACCGTAATACAGAAGGAAGACGTTGTTGTCTTTATCGACTTTCGCAACATAATATTCTGCTGTACCGTTATACTCCCCGGGCTCTTTACAAAAAGCGGTATAAGTTCCTCTCTCCGTATGTACAACACGCATCTGCTGTCCACCGTGATACACTGCCATTTCAGAGGGGGAATTATAGGAATTGAGATTTGTTCTTAACCCATTTTCTGCCAGAATACTCTGTACTTCACCAACAAGAATATCATGGTTCGCAGGAGTTAATTCCACGGTGTTGGTTGAAATTTCTGTCTCTACAGTTTCTGCCGTTTCCGCTGTGTCGGTTTCATCCACTGTGGTTTCACCACAGCCTACAAACAGTAAAACACCAAGGAACAGTGCGAGAAATATGCTCTTTGTGTTTTTCATGATTATATTATCCTTTCCGCAATTTAATACCATTTTTGTATTACCTTTATTATAGCATATTTCGATTTATGATTTATAATAATAGGAATTTTTGAGATTTTTTTCATAATACTGCAACCGGGCATCCCCGTTTTGCGGGAACGCCCGATGGTATCCGTATTATTCAAAAACTACGCTGGTATAGTATACGTCGTTATCGTTTGCATAAACGATGCAGTCAATCACGTTATCCTGTACAGAACCGCTTTGAGGTCCGCTTACACTGAAGGATTCGGCGGTGAATTCGCCAAGGTTGTTGGTCTGAGCCAATGCCCAACCGGCTTCAGTTTCAAAGTATACGTCGATTTTTGCACCTGCTTCGTTCAGATTGCAAATCAGCAGATACAGCGTACCGTCGGTGGTTTCTGCCATTTTTACAGAAGAATCTTTTGCAAGGCCGGCAATACCCAATTCTTCATTGGAAACAAGGGTTGTGCCGTCATAGACTGCGTGATAATGCTTAAGTGTTTTGGCAATCAATTCCGGATTTTTCGGTCTGTCAAGATCATCGAAGTCGTAGTGATAGTATGTGTAGAAAACATGAAGTTTGCCTTCACTGTCGAGATACACATCACCGGTATCCGCAATGTTCACCACGGACCGGATTCCTTCACTGCCTTCCGCTTCGTAGGGAAGCTGTACGTCGATGTGCTGTACTTCCGTGTTTTCACCGGAAACATCAATGTAGAAGAGTGTAATGGCATCGGTTGTTTTCTTTGTATAACCGGCATATTCCCAGACACCGGCACAATCCTCTTCAGTTATAATCCGTGTGCCAACCATGTATACACAGCCGTCGTCCTTGGCTGCTGTATAGAAATGGGAATAATCACCGATCAGGTCCTTGTCCATGGTATACTTGACGGGTTTGCCGGAAACAGTCATAGCTTGGGTATCCAGCACATCCAGATGTATACCGGCATATTCCGGGGACATATAAGAAAGTACATAACGTGCGTCGGTCCTTTTATCCACGAAGATTTCGGTTTGCTGAGGGGTATTCATAACAGCGACACGTTTGGCTGTTTTATGCTGAGTTACTGCATCGGTTTCCGTGTCGATCGTGTAAATTGTATTCCCGGTGGGTGGGCAAACATAAATTTCCCCATCCGCCGCTTGCTGAATAGTCAGATACCGATCCTGTTCGGAGGTATAGCTGTCGGAAGACAGAACGGTAACCTTTTTGTCCGCATCAATTTTTACAATGTGGAATGCTTCGGTGGTAGACTCAACATCATAATCATATACGAACGCAGCATAGGTGCCGTTTGCGGTATGGATCACTTTTGTTTGATGAGCGGTATTATAGGCACGGTTGTCCAGTCTTTCATCAATATGCAGATCGTATTTGTCCAGGATATTTACGATTTCTGTTGTACTGTAATCTTTAAGAGAAATATTGAATACACATCCTGAATTCACATTGTTGTAATAATAGAAGAAACAACTGATTATATCATCCTGTGTGGAACCGTTCCGTACCTGGCTGATGGAAATAGAAGCTGCAGCGACAGTATCCTCATAGGTTTTCGTGTGTTCCAGTTTCCATGTTTTGCCCAGTTCATCTTCGGCTTTGTAGATTTCAATGGACAGAGGAGCTCTGTTCTGATGAACTACAATCATATATAAAGTGCCGTCTGTACCTTGTACGATTTGTGCTTTTTCATTTCCGCTTGTACTTTTCTGAAACGCAAGGTTTTCGTTGTAAATACATTCCATACCGTCATATATCGCATGACGGTAGTACATATAATTATCGAACTCCCGAGGTTGTCCGCTTAAATTATAAATATAGTATCTATAGGTAACATGCAGATATCCATTTGTATCTACAAACACACCACCGGACTGATTGTTAGTCGCAGAGGACCAAAGACCTTCGGCACCTCGTTCGGAATAAGCTTCCTGAATGGTAGTGTACGTGATGTTTTCACCGGAAGTCAGATCGGGAATGTGGAAAAGTTTCAGTTCGTCCCACAAATAGGTTTGTCCGACAGTATTTTGAAGCTGATCACCGGCAGTTTCTATTAAAATATCTCTATTCGCAACAATATAGGCACCGCCATTTCCATCCAGCACCGGATAGAGATAACAGTGACGTCCTATTCCTTCCAAGCTTTGGCAGATACTCGTTTCCATCCATGCCTTGGTTTCCAAGTCAAAAGTAAACCACTCCAGCTCGTAATTCCCGGTGAATAAGCCGCCGCTGTAAAATACATAAATCTTACGGTTGGCAAAATCAAACAGGGTTTGAGAATAGCCCGGATAAGCATATTCGACAGAACCAAATTGGTAAGGCAGAGAGTATTCGGTTACTGCATCTGTTTCTTTATCAAAGATATAGAGAAATAACGTGGACTTGGTAGAGGATCTGACTACAATATCCCCATTGATATCCTGTCCGATATCAATAGGCACAGAACCGTCCTCCCAAAATTCACCGGTATGCAGTAAGGTAACAGTATTGTCCGGAGCAACTTTAGCTACATAAAAAACGCCGTCGCTATATCCTTTGGCACAGATTGCATAGGTGCCTCTTTCCGTATGACAGACACGCATTTGCTGACCGCCATGATAAACAGGATAGGGTTTGTTGTTGTGGATGTTTGTCTGCAGACCGTTTGCTGCCAGCAGGCTTTCGACTTCCTCAACTGAAATGGTGTGTTTGGCAGAAGGGAGTTCGGGCGTTTCGACAACCGTTTCCATTTCGGTTGCGCTTTCGGTATCACTTTCCGCCGGTAGGGAAGGATTGCAGCCGGTCAGCAGTAAAACACCAGTTAGCAGGGCTGCTGCCAGATTTTGAGCCTTTTTCATACTCGTTTCTCCTTGGGTAAATTTGTGTTGAAATACCAAAGTGGATTGTCTATATAGATTATATCAATTGTATCATATAATAACGACTAAATCCATAGTCTAAAGCGACAATTTTTTTGATTGTTTTTTGTGCAGAATCATCGAGTGTACAGAATAAAGAAAACCCGGAGAGCGTAACTCCGGGTTCGTGAATTATGGGAATTCTTTCGAATTTTTTTGGTCTCGGAAAACTTTATTTGAAGGTTACAGCAGTATAATAAACATCATTGTCCATACCGTAAATGATACAGTCAACGGTATTGTCCTGAACAGAACCGCCGCGAGGACCGCTGATGCTGAAGGATTCAGCAGAAAATTCGCCAAGTTCCTTGGTCTGAGACAGTGCCCAACCGTTTTCGGTTTGGCTGTATACATCGATTCTTGCATTTGCTTCACCGACATTGCATACCAAAAGATACGGTGTACCATCGACGGTTTCTGCCATACGAATGGAGGTATCCTTCGTCAGACCTGCAATACCGATTTCTTCATTGGAAACCAAAGTAGAACCGTCATAGATAGCATGGTAATGCTTCAGTGTATTCGCAATCAAAATAGGATTGTCTTTTCTATCCACATCGTCAAAGTCGAAATGGTAATAGGTGTAGAAAATGTGGAGCTTTCCTTCGGCATCCAGATAAACATCCCCACTATCCGCAACATTTACTACGGACCAGATACCTTCGTTGCCTTCAGCTTCATAGGGAACTTGTATTTCTATACAAGACATATTTCCTTCCGTAAGAACGGGTACGTAATGAAGCATAATGGAATCGTTGAAAGTTACGATATGCCCTGAATAATTGAGTTTGTCTGCCAAGTATTCACGGGTTACTTGTTTCGTGCCGATCAAATAAATACCACCTTGATGATCCGAAACCGTATAGAATTGGGAATATGCACCATCAGGGTTCGATTCTGCTTTATATTTCGTACTTGATTTGGATACTGTCATCGTTTCCGTATCTAACATTTGATAGGAGATGGAGAAATAGGTAGGATCCATAACAGAAACAACATACACACTGTCGGTTTCGGGATCGGTAATTATATCGGTTTGCTGAGGAATCATCATCCCAGGAACTCTTTTATCCGTGGTTTTATAAAGCGTTACTGCATCGGTGGTAGGATCAATTGTATAGACTGTATTTCCGGTTGGAGGACAAACGTAAATTTGACCGTTCCCCAATCTCTGTATGGTTAGATATTTATTCTGCAAAGAATAGTAACCATCGGAATAGAGAACCGAAATCTTTCCATCCTTGTCCATCTTTACGATATGGAAATATTCCATTTCTTCATAGTAGTTGTAGTCATACACAAACGCCGCATAGGTACCATTTTCTGTATGTACGACTTTGGTTTGATGTCCGGAATTATACGCACGTTTATCCATTCTTTCATCGATCTGTAAATCGTATTCTGCTAAAATATCCACAGGATTTGTGACACTGTAGTCATCCAGAGAAAGATTGAAAGTAAAACCGGTACGAAGACCATCGTACTGATACACGAAACAGCTGATTATATTATCTTGTATCGAACCGTCACGGACAGCACTTATGGAGAAGGAAGGTGTTGTTACCGCTTCTATATATTTTGTGGTTTGATATGTCCATGACTGTCCCAATGCATCATCGGCTTTGTAAATTTCAATTTCCAGAGGAAGAGTGTGCTGTTTACAGGCAATCATATATAGGGTTCCATCGGTACTCTGCATGATGTGGGCCTTGTAGTAGGGATACTGCTCAGTCTGCAGTGTAATCTTTTCATTTGAAACACAATCCATGTCATCATATACCGCATGATGATAATCGGTTTGGAGGTAGGGCGCGGATTCATCGGAAAGATCCTGGAGACTGTTCCGATAAATAATGTGCAAGTACCCATCTTTGTCCATGAACACATTACCGTAGTAACCGATACTGACTTCATTCCAGATACCCTCGTCGGCTTTTTCGGAATAGGCATCCTGTACCATTGTATGGGTTATATTTTCTGCAGAGGTGAGATCGGGAATGTGGAACAGACGAATATTATCCCAAACATATTTATGTACGTCCGCATGGACAAGATTTTCTGCCAGACTGATCGTATCCGCCCGTTTTCCGACGATATAAGCACCACCGTTACCGTCCGGGAAGGGATACAGATAACAATGTCTGCCAATTCCTTCTATCCGGGTATAGATACTATTGTCCGACCACTCTTTGTTTTCCATGTCAAAGGTAATCCATTCCAGCAGATAATTTCCCGTCCCCATACCGCCGTTATAGAAGGCATAGATTTTACGGTTGGCAAAATCAAACATGGCTTGTGTATATTTCGGGGTTTCTCCGGATGAGAACACAGCTGTCGAAGCATATTTGGTCATTGCATCCGTTTCATGGTCGAATACCAATATTTCCAGTTCCACATGAGAAGTAATGGCAACCAGAATATCTCCATTGGTATCCTGTGCAATATTGAGAAGTACCTCATTTTTGTCTGAAGTAAACTCTCCATAGTGAAGCAACGTAACCTGATGATCATTATCAATTTTGGCTACGTAATAATTTTGAATACCGGTTTCATCTCCGAGAGTTTTGACAAAAGCGGTATATGTACCTCTTTCTGTGTGAACAACACGCATTTGCTGACCACCATGGTAACCGGGATAAGGGTAAAATTTGGTATAATTGGTTCTTAGATCATTTGCCGCCAGAATACTCTGTACATCTTCAATAGAAATCTCATGCTTGGCGGGAATGATTTCGAGAACTTCCGTGGAAAACTCTGTTTCCGGACTTTCATTCGTGTCGGTAGTACCGGTTTCGCCGGTGACGGGATTGCTGCAGCCGGAAAACAGTATAACACCGGTAAGCAGAACAGTCAGCAGATTTTTGGTTTTCTTCATACTCGATTCTCCTGTAATAAATTATAAGAAATACCATCGGTATACTTACATGCATATTCTACTATAGAAAAAAATACATGTCAATCGATAAAAGGAAAAGATAAATTTTTTGAGTTGAAAAATATAAGGATGTTCGTTGTGAAAGTTGAAAAACATAAGTTTGCCGTACGCAGAAATAAATAATTCTCACATAAGTATTGCATTTTCGAAAAATGTATGATATAATACTACACACAAGGAAGCATAGCTCAGTTGGTTAGAGTACTTGCTTGACATGCAAGGGGTCACTGGTTCGAATCCAGTTGTTTCCACCATACCCAAAAGTCCTACGGAGAAAACCGTAGGGCTTTTTTGTCAATACAACCCAATTGACCTGGAAAACGAAAAAAATACAAAAAAATTGACCTATTCTTCAAAAATCATTGATTTTCTTTCGGATATATTCTATAATGGAAGACAGAAAACTGCCGGAATAACAAGGAGGCATATCCATGAATAACGCAAACAATATATTCCGATATATCACCCCCGAAGAAGCGGGAATTCCTTCCGGAAATGTGGAAAAATTCATCCGCACACTGGAAAACACGGGCATGGCCGTTCATGACGTGATTCTGGCGAGAGGGAACGATATTTTCTTTGAAGCCTATTGGGCGCCTTTCCATAAGGAGTATCTCCACAGAGAATATTCCATCACCAAAAGCTACGTAGCCATCGCCATCGGCTTCCTGGAACAGGACGGTCTCATTGATCTGGACGATCCCATGGAAAAGTTCTTCCCGGAAGAGCTGAAAAACCAGCCGGACCGAAACCAGCATAAACAGACCATCCGTCATATGCTCATGATGACCACCGCCAAACCGCCGCGTTCCTGGCGCAGAATTCATCCTGATGACTGGGTAAAACACTATTTCTCCAATCTTTCCGAGGAAACCAGACCCGGCGGCACCGTATGGCAGTACGATTCCATCGGTTCCCATGTCCTGGGTGCCATCGTGGAAAGAGTCACCGGCAAGACGCTGATGGACTATCTCAGAGAAAAACTGTTTGACAAAATCGGCTTTTCCTCCGAAGCCTATTGCCTGAAAGCACCGGGTGGCCATTCCTGGATGGATGCGGGCCTGTTGTGTAAACCGAGCGACCTGCTCCGCACCATCCGCTTTCTCCTGAACGGTGGCAGCTGGAATGGGGAACAGATCCTGAACGAAGATTATGTAAAAGCCGCAATATCTACACAGTTTGATAATACCCAACCCTACAGCCTGCCGTACAGATGCCAGGGTTACGGCTATCAGATCTGGAAATGCTATCAGGACTCCTTCCTGTTCTCCGGCATGCATACCCAGCTTGCCGTGGGCGTACCGGGGAAGGATATCATCTTCATCTACAACAGCGACCACCTGGGAAAATACTATGCGGAAAACCAGACCATCATGGACAGCTTCTTTGACCTGATCGTCAACCCCGCCGGAAAAGCACTTCCCGCTGACACCAAAGCCCACGAACATCTTCTGGCATCCTGCAGGGATCTGAAACTCCGTACTGCGGCCGGCGAAACAACTGCGCCGACAGCCGAAAGGGTAAACGGCATCACCTATACCATGGATGAAAACCCCATGGCCATCACCCGTATGCGCTTTACCTTCGCCGGAGAGAAGGGCTGCCTTGCCTATACCAACGCCCAGGGCGATAAGGAACTACACTTCGGTCTGGGACAAAACGCATTTGTGGATTTCCCGGAAGAAGGCTATTCCGATGAAGTGGCTTCGGAATACGCCCCCGGCAATTATTATACCTGTGCCGCATCCGCCGCATGGGAGGACGAAAATACCCTGCAGATTCTCGTCCAGATCATCGACACCTACCTCGGCTCCCTGCATATCACCGTACATTTCGATGGTGATGAAATATCCGTCACCATGTATAAGGACGCCGAAGATTTTCTGAACGAATATACCGGAGAAGCCTACGGAAAAGCCTGAAAAGGAGGATAAAACAATGCTGAAAATAATGGTAGCCGGTATCGGAGGCTACGGAAATTACTACATGACCAACCTGCTGTACGGGAACTGCCCGGAAAATTGTGAACTCGTCGGTACCGTGGATCCCTATGTCAGCGACGGTCCTGTCGTTGAGGAGCTGCAGAGCAGGAATATCCCGATCTACAGAACCCTCGAAGAATTCTATGCAAACCACACCGCCGATCTGGCCGTACTTGCCACACCCATTCACCTGCACGCTGCTCAGTCCGCCTTCTGTATGGAACACGGCAGCGATGTACTGTGCGAAAAACCCATCAGCGCCACCCTGGAAGATGCCGCTTCCATGATGAACGTCCGGGACAAAACGGGCAAAAAACTGGCAATCGGCTTCCAGTGGAGCTTTGCTGAAGCCATCCTGAATCTGAAAAAGGACATTCAGAAAGGTGTCTACGGCAAAATCAGCCAGATCCGTACAATCGCCCTGTTCCCCAGAGATATGGCATACTACCGCAGAGGATCCGGCTGGGGCGGCAAGAGAGTCCTGCCTACGGGAGAGCCGATTTTGGACTGTGTTGCCTCCAACGCCACCGCCCATTATCTCCACAATATGCTGTTCTTAATGGGAGATAAAACCGACACTGCCGCAGAACCCGCCTCCATCACCGCCGAAGTCTATCGTGCCAACCCCATCGAAATGTACGATACCTGTGCCCTTCGTGTCATGACCAAAGAGGGAACCGAGCTGATGTTCTACGCCTCCCACGCCATCACCGCCGAAGAAAAGCACAGACCGGACTTCGTAATCGTCGGTGAAAAGGGAAGCGTGATCGGTACCGAATCCGGCGGCATCACAGGCACCCTGTCCGACGGCAACATTATTGAATACGGCCTGCCGTCATCCGATAAGCTCCGCACAACCGCCGCGGCAATCGAAAACAATACCCTCATCCCCTGCACAATCGAAACCGCGCTGCCCCATCTGAAATGTACCTGCAGCATTGCCGAGAGTTTCCCGGAAATTCCTGTTTTCGGTGACGAATACATCGACTACAACGAAGAAGCCGCCCAATACACCTGCAAAGGCCTCGCCGATGTGCTGGAAAACTGCTGGCGAACCGGCAAGCTTCCCTCCGAAACGGGAGCACCCTGGGCAATTGTCCCACACGTGATCCACTTTGCGTGAAAACGAAATATCCAGGAAAGGCGGAGTAGAAAATCCCGCCTTTTTATCTTATTCAAAAAATTCCAACCCAAAGAATTGACACCTCCCGAAATATATGTTATACTTGCATCAGAAAAACTGTATCTCCCAAAACGCAGAGAAGCCCTAAAGGAGGAACAAAATGTATTTCAAAAAGAATAAAACCCCTACCTTATCCAAGGACCTGTTCAAAAATCCCACCAGCGAATACCGCGGCGCACCGTTCTGGGCGTGGAACAGCAAGCTGGAAGAAAAAGAACTGTTATTCCAGATCGAAGCATTCAAAAAAATGGGCTTCGGCGGATTCAATATGCACGCCCGTTCGGGACTGGATACCGAATACCTGGGCGAAGACTTCATGAATTGTGTAAAAGCCTGCGTGAAAAAGGCAAAAAAAGAAGAAATGCTCGCATGGCTCTATGATGAAGACCGCTGGCCTTCCGGTTTTGCGGGCGGACTTGTAACCGAGGACAAAAAATACAGAAACCGCTTCCTGGTAATCACTGCCAGATGCCCCTCCGCCGAGGAAAAAGAGCAGGATTACGGCATCTTTGACATCGTGTTCGACGAAAACAATACGCTGGCATCCTATCGGAAGATCACCGATCCCGCAGAAGCCGAAGGGGAAGTATGGTATGTTTTCGAGAAAATCAATACACCTTCCCCCCGTTTCAATGATCGAACCTACGCAGATACCCTGAACCCCGAAGCTGTCCGCCGCTTCATTGATGTTACCCACGAAGCCTATAAAAAGGAAGTGGGCAGGGAATTTGATAAAACCATTCCCGTAATCTTCACCGACGAACCCCAGTACGACCACAAATACCGTCTGGGACCCGCCAGAGGAGCGGATTTCGATATTCTCCTGCCCTGGACGGACGATTTCCCGGATACATACGAAGCCGAATTCGGCGAATCCATCCTCGATAAAATTCCCGAGCTGATCTGGAATCTCCCGGGTCTGGCAGTTTCCACCACCCGTTACCACTATCATATGCACGTCGGTGACCGTTTTGTGGAAGCCTATGTCAAGCAGTGCGGCGAATGGTGTGAAAAGAACCATATCGGTCTGGCAGGACACATGATGAATGAATCCAACCTCCACGACCAGACCAACAGCGGGGAAGCCATGGCCGCCTACGGACATTTCCACATCCCCGGCGTGGATAACCTGGCCACCCGCCACGAATTCAATACCCTGAAGCAATGCCAGTCCGCAGTCCGTCAGTACGGCAAGGAAGGCATGATGAGCGAGCTGTACGGCATTACCTCCTGGGACTTTGACTTCCGGGAATACAAAATGAACGGTGACTGGCAGGCTGCCATGGGCGTAACCGTACGCGTACCCCATCTGGCATACCTGTCTATGGAAGGAGAATCCAAGCGTGACTATCCGCCATCCATCGGATATCAAAGTCCCTGGTACGAAAAATTCAGTCTGGTGGAAGATCACTTCGCCCGCCTGAGCACAGCACTGGGCAGAGGGAAACCGGTGGTACACGTAGCCGTAATCCATCCTCTGGAATCCTACTGGCTCCACTACGGACCGAGAGAGCAGAGTGAGCTGATCTGCCGGGAACTGGAAAAGAATTTTGAAAACATCAACGAATGGCTCACCTTCGGCGGACAGGACTTCGACTACATCTGCGAAACCACTTTCCCCGGGTTGTGCAGAAGGGGAGGCAATCCTCTGCAAGTTGGCGAGATGTCCTACGACGCCGTCATCGTTCCCGCCTGCATCACACTCTGTTCCACCACTCTGCGTCGTCTGGAAGCATTCGCCAAAGCCGGCGGCAAACTGATCTTCATGGGAGAGATCCCCGGCTATGTGGATGCGATCCCCTCCGATCTCCCGGCAAAGCTGGCCAAGAAAGCCGTCACCATCCCCTTCAGCCGTTCCGCCATCCTGCGTGAACTGGAAGACGAAAGAGAAATCGAATTCCGCGGCTGGAACGGTGCCTATACGGATGATGTGCTGTACCAGATGCGTCAGGACGGCGAAAACCGTTGGCTGTACTTCTGCCGCGGTAAGGATGCTGCCAATAAGAATCTTTCTGTCAGCCGGCCTGTGGACGTGAAAATCAAGGGCAAATGGACAGCGACTCTCTATGACACCATGACCGGCGAAACCCGTCCTCAGAATGTCAGAATTACCGCAGATGCCACAAGTTTCAAAGTAGAACAGTACGAAATGGACAGCTTCCTGTTCCTGCTCACTCCTTCCTCCGCAGAAACGGAACTGCCCGCCGCATCCAAAACGGAAGTACGTATGACTCCGCTTACAACCGCATCTCTGGTTCCGTACAGCCGCAACGATCCCAATGTCCTGCTGCTGGATATGGCGGAATACGCACTGAACGACGATACGTGGCAGCCCAGAGAAGAAATCATCCGCATCGATACCATTTGCCGTGAAAAGCTCGGCTTCCCGGAAGCAGATTTTGAAAGGGTACAGCCCTGGTGCGTTCCGGCAGAACCTGCAGCAAACAGGGTAAAACTCCGTTTCCGTATTATGAGCGATATCCGTGTGTTCGGTGCTAAGCTGGCGCTGGAAAAGCCCGGCGAAACCCGTATCGTTTGGAACGGAGACGAACTTAAAGGCAGAACAAACGGCTATTTCACAGATCATTCCATCAAAACCATCCGTATTCCCGTCATCCGAAAGGGCGAAAACATTCTGGAACTGACAGTCCCCTTCAGTACCCGCATGAATCTGGAATGGTGTTATCTGATCGGCGATTTCGGCGTCCAGACAATCGGCTCCGATACCCGTATCACATCCCCGGCCGAAAAGCTGGGTTACGGCAATATCGTTCCTCAGACCCTCCCGTTCTTCAGCGGTACCTTGGACTACCATCTGGATATTACAGTACCGGAAGACTGTGACGGCGAAAATCTGGAACTCCGCATACCCCAGTATAAAGGTTCCCTGATCTCCGTGTTCCTGGACGGTAAGGAAAAAGGTGAAGTCATCTACCCGCCCTACCGCCTGTCCCTCGGAAAAATCAAAGCCGGCAAGCACCGCGTAACCCTGCGTCTGTACGTCCCCCGCATCAACAGCTTCGGTCCCGTGCATTTTGCGGACGAAACCTGTGTTCTCTATGGCCCCGATGTATGGAGAACCACCGGCGACCGGTTCAGCTACGAATACCGCCTGAAAGAAGAAGGCATCCTGACCTGCCCCGAACTCTGGTGCGAAAAGGTGTAAATACCGTAATATAAAAAATGAGACCGACTTATTCCAAGAAAACGAATAAGCCGGTCTTTTATTCTGTTATTCCACAATACAAACCCCATCGGGCGCATCCACATCTGTCTTCACACTTCCGTCATCCATCCGTGTATGTACCACCCGCAGGATACCATGAGGTGTAGGATAACGCACTTCCACATAACCAAGTCCACCAAGCCGCGGCATGATCCGGATCTTTGTACATCCCGGTTCCAGAATCTCAATTACGCCGACCACATAAGTCAGAAAGGGAACAGGTCCGCAAGCCCACCCGTGACAGGGACTGTGCTTCAAACCAATCTTCCGATGAATGCTTTACGCATGTCCACTCCGTTAAACCTAACATTTGTTGAACAAAATCATTCCATATTACCAAGACAACTGCTGCACGGCACATAACCATCCGCAGCCGCCCCGGCATAATCCATAGTAAATGCCTTATTTTCCCCGGCAATCCTCGAAACACTGCCGCAGTCCGGCCTGTGTATCTTACCGGATGCCGTATTCAACACATAACCGTCTCCGGAATCCGCCATATCCGATCCGGAACGCACAACCGCAGTATCCGGTACCGCAGATCCGCCGATACATGCCGCCGATTCCGCATCATACGCCAGAAGACCGACGGAGAGGGACGCTTCATCCGATAAACCGGGCAGAACAAAAGCCGAAAATGCTGCAATACCGACCGTAATACCCAAGCATAATACCGCAGCAATAAAACCGATCAGAACCCGTCTCATCCGGCGTGAACCACGGAAACCAGAACGGTAATATCCCCGGAAAGGGCAATTTCTCCGGATCCGGCCGGCAGAAAATAACTGTCTCCCCGCAGTACATCATAGGAAATACCGTCATGTACCATCCGTCCGCCTTCGGAAGCAACAGACAGCACGGACGCAAAACTGTTTTCATCCACAGTAAACCGTACCGGAGCATCTCCGGAAGAGGTATACTTTGTCACCTTGAAATACTGGCAGTCGCACAGCACATCTTCGTTTTCCGGCGGACAAACGGAATATCTCGCAGCCGTGATTTCCGCATCGGTGTAAGTACGAACCACATCCATGGCCTGTGCCACATGCAGCTGACGCAGGGAACCGTCTGCCTGTCTGCGGTCATAGTCGTAAACCCGATAGGTTACATTGGAATTCTGCTGAATCTCCGCGATCAGAATCCCCGCACCGATGGCGTGCACCAGACCGTGGGGAATGAAATAACACTCACCCGCCTGTACGGGAACATACCGCAGAACGGAACCGGTTTTACCCGCCGCAACTGCCTCACGGAACATTTCCGTCGAACATCCATCCGCCAGACCGTACACCAGCTGCGCACCGGGCTCGGCTTCCATGATGTACCACATCTCCATTTTGCCGAGATCGTTTTCATTTTTCAGCGCATAATCATCCCCCGGATGCACCTGCACGGAAAGATCGTCAAACGCATCCAGAAACTTGACAAGCAGGGGAAAACGCTCTCCCGCACCTTCAGCACCGAGAATATTCGCCGGATCCAGCCCGATATATTCCGCCAGCGTAAGGCCTGCATACATACCGTTTTCCACCGTACACATACCGTCCCCGCGAACCGTCAGCTCCCAGGATTCCGCAACGGTGGCAAATTCCGACGTCTTATTGTACTTTTCAAGAAGCTTTGTACCACCCCAGATGGCCTGCTTGGTCACGGGAATCAGCTTAAGAGGATATTTTTTTACCATATGCAACCTCACATAGTTTCCTTATCAAAAATAATTCTTTCCAGCCAGCGGGAACGCATCTGCATCACAAGTCCCCTGTGTGACTGACGGTTTTCGTAATGAAGAGCCAGAATATCCGGCATCCTGTCGTAGCGGTGATGATACTTCTCGTGCAGAATCCGGCAAAGCTCCGGCACAACGGAAACGCAGTTATCCAGCGTCTCGAATTCCAGCATGATCACATGGGGCGCAAGAATCTGCAGACAACTGTGTACCGGCATGGCCAGTACCGCCGCAAATTCTTCCGGTTTCCGACACCGCTGCAGAGCAGTCCCCACCGTGTTGCCCGCCGGCAGGACAATCTGTCCGAAATCACAGGCACGCCCGGGAGAAGCATCCAGAAAATTCCCATGCATGAGAAATGCCCCCGCTGAGTCAGCCTTTCCGACGAACCAGTACAACACATTCTTATGCAGATAATCCGGAATCACCGAAACATTGGACAGCGCGGACAGCTTGGTATTTTCTTCCGCATAAACCGGCAGCATGGGAAACTGTTCGGCCAGTAATGCACCGATCCGTATATGATTCAGCTCCGGAATCCGTGCATCCGTAATACAGTCATCCGCCTCATGATATACACCGGGCAGGGAAATGCCGAACCCGAAGCAATCGGTAAGATCGTATTTCGTATAAATATGATCCGCCGCAGAGGACAGAAAGTCCCGGAGATTGTCTTCGTAAAGCTGTTCGGTTCTGTATGTATGCGTAAAAGACTCCACCGTCTGCAGTGCAAGATCCGTTACGGAGAAAACAAAACGCTTATCGGAAAGATCAAGCACCAGGGCAAACTTGTCCGTGTTGATCGTAAGCCGTCCCGCCCGTCTGCCGGCAGTTGCCCTTATTTCCTTCTGCTGTTTCAGAATCCCGACATCCAGCAGCGCATCCGCAGTTTTACCGGCCGTCACCAGAGAAACATCCGCAGCGGATGCGATCTCAGCACGGCTGATTTCCCCCGAACCGGCGATGGCTTGAAAAATGGCTTTTACATTTTCATATCTGATATTGACCGAATTGAATGATCCCATCTGTAAACCACCTTTATAAATCAGATATATTAATTATAAAGGAAAAGGGCATACTTGTCAAGATGCTTGTCGGATATACGGGGAAGTGCCGGAATCAAATGATATTAGGCAAAAGAATAAAATATATTGACAAAATCATTAGGCGGATGTATAATAATAGTGAAACAGAACGACAAATACGAAAAAAGGCAGAAGTATATCATGATGAATGAAGAAACTTTGCGCAAAGAGATCGACAATATGCTGGATAAGGCGGAAAAAGTGGATTATTCCATAAAACTGCCGGATACGGAATACGACGTTATGGAAGCCCTGTGGGAAAGTGAGATTCCCGTGACCACATCACGTCTGATGCAGACCATCGGGGGAGAGAGAGGCTGGAAAACCCCGACCCTGATTTCTTTCCTGGCCCGTCTGGAGGAAAGAGGCTTTGTGTATTCCATCAAAAACGGCAAGGAACGCTGCTATTTCCCGCTGGCTCAGAAAAACAAATACGTGGAACAGGTAACACGCCGTTTTCTGCAGCAATACCATAACAATTCCTTTGTCCACCTGCTGGCCGTACTTTTCCCGGACCGCAAAATGCCGGACGAAGAGATCGATGCCATGCTGGAATGGCTGGAAAACGACGGGAATGTATGAATACCGCAGAAATCAACAAATCCCTGTTTTTCCGTCTTGCCTATGATGTAACCACCGAATCCCACGGCCGCTACAACATCGGTACCTATAAGGAAAAAAAACTGCATCTGATCCTGAAGCGGTATTTCGAGCAGGATCAGAACTACCACGAAGTCCCGTGCTGCGGATACATAGCGGATATTCTGAAGGACAACAGCATCACGGAAATCGAAACTTCCGGCTTCACGGGTCTGAATCCCAAGCTGGATGCCTATCTTCCGGCATATCAGGTCACCCTCGTCCTTCCGTTGGCGGCCCGCAAATATGTATCCTGGATCGATCCGGAAACCGGAGATATTTCCCCGAAAAGACTTTCGCCTAAAAAGCAGAATATTTATACCGCCCTGTGTGAATGTATCCGTATCAAAAAGCATATGGGAAACGAAAACCTGCGTATTCTCGCGGTCATGCTGGAGATGGAGGAATACCGTATGCTGGACGGTTGGAGCAGGGACCGCAAGAAAGGCTCCCACCGATTTGAGAGAGTACCTGCGGATATTCTGGATATATACGAACTGTCGGACAAAGCATCCTTTGCCGCATGGATTCCGGAAGCCTGTCAGGAAAACTTCACGGTTGAGACGTTTGCCAAAAACGTAAAAATCCCGACAGACAATGCCCGAACGGTCATCAAGCTGATGGAGCATATGGGGCTGCTGACCTTCACCGGAAAAAGCGGTCGGAAATTTTTGTATTCCAGAACAAAGGATTCATAAAAAAAGTATTGCAATTCAGGCATAAAAAATATATAATATTACGTATATTAAACGGATTCGTACAAAAGGAGAGTCACATAAATTGAGTAATCCCAAAGACGGGAACGGATTCCATTTCGATTTTTCCAAAATCCCGCTGGTTGTTATCATACTGGCCTATATCTGCTATTTCCCGGTAGGCGTGATTCTGACCGTGCTCAGACTGTTCGGTCCCTCAGCTCAGGACGAGAAGCAGGGAGATGCCGCGGAACAGCTGAAGCAGGCCGGGGAGAAAATCAAAGAAACCTTCGAAAAAGAAAAATCAAACGAAAAAAAGGCAGAACAGAAAACAGCCGCCGCCCGAAAGGCAAAGAAGAAAAAGACCCATAAAGCAAGCGGAGCCGCCGGCGTACTCTTTATCCTGGCAATCGTATTTTTGTTCTGCGGTGTGGTCCAATCCCTGGAAGCTGCCAAATATGCAAACGGCATTGTGGATTTCGTGCGGGACATACTATTGAACGATGCTATCGTGCTGTATCTGCTCGGCCTTGTGTCCGGTATTTCGGGCCTGTTTCTCAAAAACAGAAACGAACGCTATAATGTCCTGCGCTCCGTTATCGGAAGCCGTGAAAGCATCCGCCTTTCCAAACTTGCCGCCATATCCGGTACCTCCGTCAAGAAGGTCCGCAAAGATCTGCAGGCCATGATCGACAAGGGCGAATTCGGCGAAGAAGCCTATATTGATATGGAACAGGGCGTATTCATGCGCACCCCCTCCGCTGTTCCCGATGTGGATCCGGTTGCACCTGCCGAGAATACCAAAACGGAAGAACCCGCCGGGGACAAAGAAACGACCGGGGACAATTTCCGCTCCATCATTCTGGAAATCCGCCGCCTGAACGACGAAATCAAGGATTTTGCCGTATCGGAGCGGATCTACCGTATCGAAGAACACACCCAGAACATTTTCGACTACGTAACCGAGCATCCCGAAGCTCTGCCTCAGATTCGTACCTTTTTGAACTACTACCTGCCGACCACCCTGAAGCTGCTGGAATCCTACCGCAGAATCGAACAGGTGGGCGTCGCGGGAGAAAATATGAAGAAATCCAAGGAAAATATCGAAAGTATTCTGGATATGCTGGTCACAGGCTACGAACAGCAGGTGGATCAGCTCTTCCGCAATGAATCCATCGACATTTCCAGCGAAATCGCCGTACTGGAAACCATGATCAAAAAAGACGGACTGGACGGACGTGTGGATTTCGATTTCGGCAGTGCGGCAGCGCAGACCATGCCGGAAGAGGAAGAATAAAAAACAAGGTTGTGAATCGTGTGCATCAAGCATCGTTCACAACCTTATTTTATTATGTCTTATCGGATTCGTTCTTCTTTTTTCTGAAGATCCACTTTTTCTGAATGAAGTAATTGCAGACAAACAGCACCACTTCCGCAATGGGCATGGACAGGGAAGGATCGATCCGCAGAACCCGGCTGCAGAACTCCATGATCACAAAGGTTTTGATCAGATATACCACAACAGCCAGGGAATAGTATTCGGTCAGCGCCTTCCACAGGGAACTGTTGGAGCGGAATACCCATACTCTGTTCATAGTGAAATTGGTCAGAGAGGAGATCAGCCACGCAGGGATCGTAGCAAATTCCCAGGAAAGCCGACCACCGATCAGCTTGTCCAGAATCATGAACAAGAACCAGTTGATCAGAAACGCCACACCGGAGGAGATCAGATATTTGAAAGGCTCCAGACCCTTCTCACGGATTTCGTGAATCAGATTTTTCAATTTCATAACTTTAACAACTCTTTCGCATTTTTATAAAATATTCTGTCTAACCGTTCGGCCTCCAGACCGAGGGATTCCACATACCGTACCGTAGAAGGTACATCCGCCCAGGGACAGTCCGTCCCGAACACGATCCGTTGACTGTCGTGCCGGCTGAGCATCCGTTTTGCCTGTTCGGGAGAAAGGCCCATTCTGTGACCGATGGAAGTATCGATCCAGACATTCCGTCCGATCAGCATCTCTTCCACCTCATCCCACCGGCAGTTTCCGCCGTAGTGCGCACAAACCAGCATGAGATCCGGGTGAGCGTCGATTACCTTGCGGATCATGGAGGGGGTTGCGTGAATCTTATTGGGAGAGTATACATCAAATCCGGCGTGAATCAATACAAATAATCCGAGAGAAGATGCCGCATCCAGAATCGGTGCATACACATCCTCGTCAAAGGTGTGTTCCATATAGTCCGGATGAAGCTTGATTCCGGGAATACCCGCATCCCGCAGACGGAGTAAGGTATCTTCCCACGTATCGGATTCCGGATGCACAGAACCCAGAGGGCTGAGCCTGTCACCGTATTTTGCCATGGTTTCAATGGCAAAAGCATTGACATTGTCCTGCTGTTTTGCATTGGTGGCGATATTGGCAATCACCGCCCGGTCAACCTGCCATTCCGCAAGCCGATCCAGAAGACCGTCAAGCGTCCCATTCGTGAGCGGATCGAATCCGGAGCGCTCTGCCAGAGAAGCGATGGCACGGGAAGCAATTCTTTCCGGAAAAGCATGGGTGTGAAAATCAATAATCATGTTGCAAATCCTTGTATATAAACACAGATCTCAAATATAATAAGTATAACGCAGAAAGTTATGGATAATGAGAATAATATGTAACAATACTATTAAATTTGTCGGAACATCCCATGAAAATGCCGATGAGATATTTTTTAATTTTTTATGAACATTTGTTGTGACTATTGCAATTTCAGCGAAAAAAGAGTATCATTGATATAATGGGGAAGAAATGGGGTTTTCATGAGAAATTTTCCTGAAAAGTCTGATTTTTCCCTACAGCGAAGAATATTTTTTACCGGAGGACAATGAACACATATGGACAAAAAGAATTTAGAGTCTTTGCATTCTTCTCTCGCCGGGAATGATGCAAAAACTGCCTCCGCACTGCGCGAAAAGCTTGCCGAACTCGACGCAAAGAATGAAAGCAAGACCGAAGGCGTACGCAGTGCCAGAGGACGAATTACCATGCTCTTCGATGAAGGAACCTTTGTGGAAACCGGTGCGTATATCACCAAGCGCACCAGCGAATTCGATGCCGATGCGGAAGATACCTTTGAAGGTGTGATCTGCGGCTGGGGTGCTGTAAACGGAAGCCTGGTTTACGCATTCTCTCAGGATGTTGGCCGTACCAAGGGTGCTGTCAGCGAAATGCAGGCAAAGAAAATTACCGAAATCTACCGTCTCGCCTGTGAAAACGGCGCACCCGTAGTCGGCATCTTCGACAGCGTAGGTGCCTATCTGCCGGAAGGCGTACGTGCCCTGGCAGCATACGGTCAGATCATGAAGGCAGCCTCCCAGGCATCCGGTGTAGTACCGCAGATCGCCGTGGTACCGGGTATTTCCCAGGGCGCCGCAGCCGTAATCGCCGGTATGTTCGATTTCGTGATCGTAACCGAAAACACCGCTTCCATCAGCGTAAACCCGCCCTTCGTGGTAGGTGAGGAAACCGGTAAATCCAAGTTTGCTTCCGAAACCGGTCTGGCTGCTCTGTGCGCCAAGAACGACGACGAAGCAATGGCCATGGCAAGAGAACTGCTGGGTCTGCTTCCCGCCAACAATGCGGAAGGCACCGTTGAAACCGTATCCGCAGACGAAATCAACCGTCTGGTGTCCATCGATGCTTACAACGCATCCCGTGCTGCCGCTGATCTGGTAGCCGCATTTGCGGATAACGGCGTGATAACGGAACTGTGGAAGGACTACGCACCGGAAGCTGTAACCGGCCTTATCAAGCTGGATGGCATCGTATGCGGTGTAGTAGGGAACAACCACGCAGTAAACGACGGTGTAATCACCGCTTCCGCCGCCAGAAAGATGACAAAGATGATTTCCTTCTGCGACAGCTTCCATATCCCGGTAATCACCGTGGTGGATACCAAGGGTCTGGATGTTTCCAAGGAAGCCGAAGCATCTCCCTACGCAGCAGAACTGGCTAAGCTGGCGCATCTGTACGCAATGACAAGAACACCCGTGATCACCCTGATCGCCGGTGAAGCATACGGTACCGCAGTATCCCTGATGGGCTCCAAGGCACTGGGCGCAGACATCGTACTGGCACTGGAAAGCGCCAAGATCGGTGTTATGAACGCCTCCTCCGCCGTTGCCTTCCTGTGGAACGACAAGATCGGCGGCGACGTAACCAGAGCAGATCTGGAAGCAGAATGGGATGCCGCAGTAGGCACACCCGTTGCAGCCGCAAGAGCCGGTGAAGTGGATGACATCATCATGGCGGCAGAGATCCGTCAGCGTATCACCGCAGCGGTAATGATGCTCCAGTCCAAGAGCAAAGCCGCACCCGTACGCCGTCATGCTGTAATGCCTCTGTAACGGGAGGTATTCCGATGACAACCAACACAATTCTGCTGAACGCTCTGACAAACGCTGAAAAGTTCTCCCTGTCCGGCGAAATGCTCCTGCGCGGTTTGGGAACCGTATTTATGGTTCTGATTATTCTGTGGGCAATTCTCGGTGTGTTTGGTATGATTTTCAGCAAGAGTACTAAGAAACCCGCCAAGGAAGCCGCACCGAAAGCAGCTAAACCGGCTGAACCCCAAAAGAACGAAGTACGGACGGCACCTGCCGTTCAGACTGCAGCCCAGGATGACAGCGCACTGATTGCCGCCATCACCGCTGCGATCATCGCATACAACACTGCGGAAGGAAAACCCAACCTGCCGTTCCGCGTAGTATCCTTTAAGCGCAAAAACAATGCAGCCGGCTGGATGGGCAATACGGCTGACAATCAGTAATATTACGGAGGATAAAAGAAATGAAAAGATATAATGTAACCGTAAACGGTATCGCATACGACGTAGTTGTGGAAGAAGTAGGCGGCACTGCTGCTCCTGCTCCCGCCGCTGCCCCCGTACCTGCAGCTCCCGCAGCCGCACCCGCACCTGCCGCAGCTCCCGCACCGGCTCCTGCTCAGACACCCGCTGCCCCCGCACCCGCTGCTGCCGGCTCCGCAACCGTAAACGCACCCATGCCCGGTACCATCCTGAAGATGAACGTAAAGGTTGGCGATACCGTTAAGAAGGACGATCTGGTATGCATCCTGGAAGCTATGAAGATGGAAAATGAAATCTTCGCAGCTGAAGGCGGTACTGTTGTAGCCATCAACGCACCCCAGGGCTCCAGCGTAAACTCCGGCGACGCCATCATCACCCTGGGTTAAGCCGCTCCATCATAAACTAAAGGATCGGAGTGTACAACATTGAGCTTTTTTATTGATTTTTACGAATCTACAGGCTTGGTGAATTTGTTTGAAACACCGGAAATTCTGGTGAAGACCCTGATCATGTACGTGATCGTAGGTGTACTTTTCTACTTGGCCGTAGTAAAGAAATTCGAGCCCCTGCTTCTGATGCCGATCGCATTCGGTATGCTGCTGGCCAACCTGCCCGGCGCAGATCTGTTCCACATGGATCTGTTCATCCACGAAGACGGCTCGCCCATCAATATCCAGACCATCGTAGAACAGGGAAATCTTCTTGACTTCCTCTACATCGGCGTAAAACTGGGTATCTATCCCTCCCTGATTTTCCTTGGTGTCGGCGCCATGACGGACTTTACTCCCCTGATCGCCAACCCCAAGTCCCTGCTGCTGGGTGCTTCTGCACAGTTCGGTGTATTTGCGGCATTCATCGGCGCACTGTTCCTCGGTTTCTCTCCCGAACAGGCAGCTTCCATCGGTATTATCGGCGGCGCTGACGGTCCCACAGCCATTCTGGTTACCAAGACCCTCGCTCCCGAGCTGCTGGGTGCCATCGCCATCGCGGCATACAGCTACATGGCCCTGATTCCGATCATCCAGCCTCCCTTCATGAAGCTTTTGACCACCAAGAAGGAACGTATGGTTGTAATGACCAACCTCCGTGAAGTTTCCAAGACCGAAAAGGTTATGTTTCCCATCATCGTAACCCTGATTGTTTGTCTTATCGTGCCCGACGCCGCACCGCTGGTAGGTTTCCTGATGCTCGGTAACCTGCTGAACGTGTCCGGTGTAGCCGACCGTCTGTCCAAGACCGCACAGAATGAACTGATGAACATCGTAACCATCTGCCTCGGCGTTTCCGTTGGTGCAACCGCCAGCGCCGAAAGCTTCCTGGCAATGGATACGGTAAAGATCATCATCCTCGGCCTAGCCGCATTCTGCCTGTCCACCGTCGGCGGCCTGCTGTTCGGTAAGCTGATGTATCTCGTAACCGGCGGTAAGATCAACCCCCTCATCGGTTCTGCGGGCGTCTCCGCAGTACCCATGGCAGCCCGTGTATCCCAGATGGTAGGCCAGAAGGAAAATCCTTCCAACTTCCTGCTGATGCACGCAATGGGCCCCAATGTAGCGGGTGTTATCGGTTCTGCTGTTGCAGCCGGTGTATTTCTCTCCTATTTCGGAGCATAAAAACAGCGAAATCTAATGTGAAAGGATACGTTTACGTTTATGGCTAAAGTAAAAATAACAGAAACGGTTCTGCGTGATTCCCACCAGTCCCTGATCGCTACTCGTATGACCACCGAAACCATGCTGCCCATCCTGGCGCAGATGGATAAGATCGGCTATCATTCCCTGGAAGCATGGGGCGGTGCAACCTTCGATTCCTGTCTCCGTTTCCTGAACGAAGACCCGTGGGAAAGACTGCGTAAGATCCGTGCCGAAGTAAAGAATACCAAGCTGCAGATGCTGTTCAGAGGCCAGAATATTCTGGGTTACCGCCACTACGCCGATGACGTTGTGGAATACTTTGTACAGAAGTCCATCGCAAACGGTATCGACATCCTGCGTATTTTCGACGCAATGAACGACGCCCGCAACCTGAAGACCGCTATCAACGCCACCAAAAAGGAAGGCGGCCACGTACAGGCAGCGATCAGCTATACCATCAGCCCTGCTCACTCCAATGAAGCCTTCTGCAAGTATGCAAAGGAACTGGAAGAAATGGGCGCCGACTCCATTTGCATCAAGGATATGTCCGGTCTGCTGACTCCCTATGCCGCATACGATCTGGTAAGTGCGCTGAAGTCCAGCGTAAAGGTGCCGATCCAGTTGCACACCCACTACACCACCGGTCTGGCATCCATGACCATCCTGAAGGCAGTGGAAGCCGGCGTGGATATTGTAGACACCGCCATCTCCCCCATGGCTCTGGGTACATCCCAGCCCCCGACAGAACCCATCGTAGCAACTCTGCAGGGCACCGAATACGATACCGGTCTGGATCTGAACGAACTGGATAAGGTATCCAAGTATTTCGCACCTCTGAGAGAAGAATACCTTTCCTCCGGCTTGCTGGACCCCAAGGTACTGAAGGTAGACGTAAACTGTCTGCTGTATCAGGTACCCGGCGGTATGCTGTCCAACCTGGTATCCCAGCTGAAGCAGCAGGGCAAGAGCGAAAAGCTTGCTGAAGTACTGGAAGAAGTACCGAGAGTACGTGAAGACGCAGGTTTCCCGCCGCTGGTAACACCTACCTCTCAGATCGTAGGTACACAGGCAGTTCTGAACGTAATCGCAGGCGAACGCTACAAGATGGTATCCAAGGAATTCAAGGGCATGGTACGCGGCGACTACGGTAAGTCTCCCGTAGAAATTGATCCCGAATTCCGCAAGAAGATCATCGGCAACGAAGAACCGATTACCTGCCGTCCCGCCGACAAGCTGGAACCCGAACTGGATAAGCTGCGTGAAATCGTAAAGCCTTACATGGAACAGGAAGAAGACGTACTGTCCTACGCCCTGTTCGAACAGGTAGCCACCAAGTTCTTTGAATACCGCAAGGCACAGAAGTACGGGCTTGACGGAACCAACGGCGACGCAGAACTGAAGGTACATTCTGTATAATTGATATGGTGCTCATTCTGGACCACACAAGGTCGGAAAGGGCAGTGAAACTGCGCAGAAGGATTCTCTCCATGAAAATCCCCTGCGCAGTTTCTGCTGTCTGGAGCTGCGGCGAATATCTGCCGGCCTTTTGCATAATAACTTTTGGTGATGTACTGGAAAAGGTATATCACGCGCCGCTTGAGAAATATAAAACATACGTACTTACAGACCAATGGGTGAACAGCGCACTTTCTGTCGAGCCCTGTACCACGGAAAACGAGCTGTTGTGCAGGGTCACGGAAACGGTCAGTGAGAAAGCCGGAATACTGCCGAAGCACCATCTGGACGGCGGCCTCCGTCTTCCGAAAGGTTTTCTGCTCATATCCGACCGGTTGTTCTACCGGTGTTTTCCCATGCAGATCAGCGAGACGGAGCGGAACATACTGCTCTTTCTTCTGCTGACCGGTACTGCTCACAGTGCAAGACAGATAACGGCATACTGTTATCCGGACACATACAAAGGTGACAGCAGAAGCAGTGTATCTGCCGCTGTGTCACGGATCAATCGTGGGATTGAGGCATTGAGCGGTATGAGAGTGATCTCCTACAGCAGGAAACAGGGAGGATACGTGTTGGAAACACGCGTAACCAAAGAAATCTGAGATTTCCGATTATTTTTGTCCTACAAGGACGTTTATTCTTTTACTACTTTTTGTTTGGTTTAAATCCTTTAATTTTTTGTCCTACACGGACGGGTGGCTATTTACTACTCTTTGAATCGTGCAAGTCGTTCATTTTTGGTGTCCTGTGCGGACGGCCGCAGTTGGATAAAGTATAACTGAGAAGGAGAAAGATACACCAACTGCTTGAGAATTACCTCAGAAGAGGTAATTCTCCAACGTGCTTCCTGTAGTGGAGGCCTGCAGGCGCGAGGCCCCTCTAAGAACTCCCCCGCTATATTAAGAGCATTGTTGGTCTGGTATTGGTTGTTGGATTGGTCAAAATAGTGGAGGATGCAAATCAGCGCTGACCGCGGGAGGGGTGCGGTAGTGGAGGAATACTGTTGAGATTAGGTGTAGTTTAGTAGTGTACAGTGATGTGGAATGGGTGCAATCTCATCCGTGCTAACCGCGCGAAAAACGTACGGCAGTCCTAAGACATGGCGGTCAGCCCAAATTTTTAATGCACCCAACTTTGTACTGTAGGCAGACCCACCCTTAGTCTGTACAACCTGTCAGCGGTCGAACTCCCCTATTCATCCCGCGGTTAGCGCAGATAATCCTTAACTCAACTACTGAACCCAACCAAATCCAAACCAACAACCTCTCCCTTCACACCAAGCGGCAGCCAAATTCTTCCTGCACGGTACTCTGATCAGTGCACAGACCCACTTTTCCACAAAACCAACTGTCAGCGGTATTTCTCCACTAATGCACCCCTCCGGCGGTTAGCCATAATTGAAAAACGAAATTGCCAAACCCAAAGAAACATCAAAACCGAACCAAGAAAACCCTTAATCTAAGCGGGGGAGTTCTTAGAGGGGCCTCGCGCCTGCAGGCCTCTCTAAGTGCCGTCCGCACAGGACACAAAAAATAGACGATTTAAGTACAACAAAAAGTAGTAAACAACTACCCGTCCGCCAAGGACAAAATAAAACCCCGGGAAATCTGTATTGTTTTGTACCAATACAGATTTCCCGGGGTTAATTCATTCCCATCTTATCTCTTCGCATTGTCCATAAGCATAAGCTTCCACCGGGCCGCATCATAAGCTGCACGAAAATCCCCATCCCCGTTGGCCGCATCTTCCAGATCGGAACAAACGCGGTAACGCATGTAAAAGGGAAGTGCCGTGTCTTCTGCAAGCTCCCGCAGAATCAAAATGGCCTGCTTCTTCTGCTCGGAAGCAAGCAGATACAGCGCATGCAAATGCCTGCCGTGAAAAGAACCTGCCTCCCAGTCACGAACGGAAAAACCACGGGGATTGGCCGCATAACGCTGTATGTCGGCAAAATACCGAAGCATTTCCGTCGGAATGAACGCAGAAATATTCTGCGTCACCACAGGGGAAACAGAGATATCCTCAGCCACACTCAAACGACCGATCAGCTCGCGATAGTAACGTACAGCCAGCTTCAGATCCTCACCGGCATATATCGTCCGGTGTATCGCATCATCCGCACGCAGTAAATGGTTGTCCGCACTCTTCAGCGCATAATCCGCCGCACAGCGCAAAGCCGTTTCCAGAAAACACCGGGCGGAAATGTACGCAATCTCGTCATCCACAGTACCTTCCGGAATTTCCTGTATCCGCCGCTCACATTCCTCGTAAGAACCGTCACGGTATAGCTGTTTGATTTCCGGAATCACCATCATCCGGTAAAAACAACGCTCGTCTTCCTCGGATGCCGCGAAAAAGTAACCCGCAGGTACACCCAGTCGCTCAGCCAGATACAGCACCGTGGCCAGGGAAGGAGCTGCCTGACCGTTTTCGATCAGACTGAGCATGTTTCTGGTCATATGTTCACCGACAAGATGCTTCTGGGTCATGCCGCGCTTCTGCCGCAGATCCCGGATGCGCATGCCGATACGTTGCATCAGCAGTTCCATAAATTATTCCGCAGCACCGTCAGTATCACGAAACTCTTCTTTGCGGATACCGTACTTTTCATCCATATCATGCAGCTTCTGTTCCACCGCATCGGTCACACAGGACTGGTAATACTGAATACGTTCATTCATTTCACGGTAACGGCTCTTCAGCACATTCAGCATATGATCCGTGTCATACTGCATTTCCTGAATACAGGTGTTGACTTCCTTGATGCAGTTGTCAATGTTCACGTGCATTTCACCGCTGATCTGGGAAAGCAGCTGGTTGGCCGTGTCGGAGAGACGTTCGCGGATGTAGTTGGCTTCGTCTTCCGTTTCGGAACGGATTCTGGTGACTTCCGTATGGGTGTCACGACGCAGAGTTTCCGCTTCCAGAGCCGCATCGGTACGGAGTTTTTCCGCTTCTTCCCTGGCGGCGGCAAGAATTTCATCCGCATTCCGGTTGGCATTGAGCAGAATGTCGCCGATCTGACCGCTGATCTTGTCATACATCTGCAGCTTGTGTGCAGCACCTTCGGTTTCCGCTTCAATGGATTCCCGCATAGCACGGATTTCCTCTTCCGCACGGTTCTTTTCTTCCGCAACCGCACTTTCCAGATCCGCCTGAATCGACTTCATCCGATTTTCCGCATCGGCACACAGATCCTTCAGCTTGGCACATTCATCTTCCGCCTGCGCACATCTCTGCTTGTATTCTTCCAGAGCAGAGGAAAGCGTATCCACAGCCTGTTCCGCATTGATCCGCTGTGTATCTGCATCGGTGAACTTCGCCGCAGCCTCGGCCGCTTCCTTCTTCAGGCCTTCGATCATCACATTCTGTGCCTCTGCCTGATCCTTGTAAAGACCGACATGCTTCTGCAGATCCGCGATTTCTTCAGCTTGTCTGGCAATCTGTGCCGCAAGCTCTTCCTTTTCAGCCGCACGTTCTTCCAGAATCCGTGTGTTTTCAACGATCTGAGCCTGTGCCGTCTTCAGCTCTTCTTGCAGAGAAGATCTTGCAGCAGCCAGCGTGTTCAGGTCTTCCTCAAGCGCGGCGACCTTAGCAGAAAACTCCTGTTCCTTGGCACTGTTGGCAAGATCGGTTTCCTTGATATAACGGTTGACATCCTCTTTATTGTATCCGCCAAGAGCACTGCGGAAATTGGTCTGACGGGTGGTTTCGGTGTTATTCACTTTAAAGTACCTCCAAAGTAAATTTGTCTTACTATAGTTTAGCATACCTGAATGGATAAATCAACAGGAAATTCGTAAAAAACTATGAAAATATACAAAGAAAACCCATATACAGAGAACATTATACAGAATAAACCGTGAGAAATTGAATAAAAACTGGGAAAATATATATAGACTGAAAACAGAGAATGTGATATAATATAAAATAAGTATATCTATAACTATACATGCAATCCGATAAAAACATAAAGAGAGGTATAAATATGGATTTTCAGTATCTTGCCGATTTGCTGTTTCCCCATGTAACCATGACCCCCGAAGAAGTGGAAGCGAAGTATCCGGAAAGAAATCTGCCCGAAGGCGCCAAAGTAACCCGTTTTGCACCCAGCCCCACAGGCTTTGTACATTTCGGCGGTATGTATCAGGCAATCGTTGACGAACGCCTTGCCCATCAGAGCGGCGGTGTATTCTACCTGCGTATCGAAGATACTGACGGTCAGCGTGAAATCGCAGGTGCCGTGGACGCCCTGCTGAAGACGCTGGAAACCTACGGTGTAACCTATGACGAAGGCGTGGAAATCGCCGAAGACGGTACCATCCGCGACAAGGGTGACTACGGTCCGTACAAGCAGAGCCAGAGAGCGGATCTGTATCAGGTATTTGCCAAGAAACTGGTAGCGGAAGGGAAGGCATACCCCTGCTTCACCACCGAGGAAGAACTTGAAGAAATCCAGCAGACCGATAAAAAAGCGGAAATCAAGAATACCGACTGGCACGTAGCCGCTGAACAGAAGAGAGCCGCCATGCTGGCCCAGCGCAATTTCACCATCGAAGAAGTGGAAGAACACCTGAAAGCCGGCGATCCCTTCGTACTGCGTATTCTGGCAAACGGTGACCCGAATAACAAAACCAAGTTCACCGACCTTGTCAAAGGAAACCTGGAAGTACCGGAAAACGACGAAGACTTCGTACTGCTGAAGTCAGACGGTATCCCCACCTACCATTTTGCCCATGCCGTGGACGATCACCTGATGAAGACCACCCACGTAATCCGCGGTGAAGACTGGCTGCCCAGCCTGCCGAAGCATATCCAGCTGTTCCGTTACCTGGGCTTCAAGATGCCCAAGTACCTGCATACCGCCCAGATTCTGAAGACCGATGAAAACGGCGGTAAGAAGAAGCTGTCCAAGAGAGACATGGGTGCCAAGATGGACGATTACCGCAGCATGGGTTACGCAACCGAATGCGTATGGGAATACATCCTGACCTTGCTGAATTCCAACTTTGAAGAATGGCACGCACAGAATGCCGCCAAGAGCTACCTGGATTTCCCCTTCAACATCAAGAAGATGTCCGTATCCGGCTGCCTCTTCGACTTCAATAAGCTCAACGACGTATCCAAGAACGTGCTTTCCAAGATGACCGCAGAGGAAATCTACGAAAAGACCGTGGACTGGGCAGCAGAATTCGATCCTGAATTCCACGCCCTGCTGACTGCCGATCCCGACTACAGCAAGAAGATCTTCGCCATCGGCCGCGGCGGCAAGAAGCCCCGTAAGGACTACGCCACCTTCCGTGAAATCAGACCCTTCATCGACTTCTTCTACGATGAACTGTTTGAAATCAAGGAAGCATATCCCGAAAAGTTTGCCAAGGACGACATCCGTGCCGTACTGGAAGGCTTTGCAGAAACCTACAGCGCAGCCGACGACATGAACGCATGGTTCGAAAAGATCCAGAAGATCGGCGAATCCCTGGGCTACACCGCAGATATGAAGGCCTATAAGGCAGACCCCGAAGCATTCAAGGGCAACGTGGCAGACGTATCCATGTTCATTCGTCTGGCAGTGACCGGCAAGCAGAACTCCCCCGATATGTACGCTGTTATGCAGGTACTGGGTGAAGAAAGAGTGCTTGCCCGCATAAAGTCCGCCCTGGCCGCCCTCTGATCGACGGCACAAACGCCAATATACGAAATCATTCAATCAGGAGTAATTGTTATGTCTGAGACCACATCCAATTTTATTCATGATTTTATCGACGAAGACCTTGCAGCCGGTAAAGTAGAAAAAATCCATACCCGTTTTCCTCCGGAACCCAACGGTTATCTTCACATCGGCCACTGTAAGGCCCTGGTAATCGACTTCGGTACCGCCAAGAAATACAACGGACTGTGCAACCTGCGTATGGACGATACCAACCCCGCTAAGGAAGATACCGAATTTGTTGACGCCATCAAGGAAGATATCCACTGGCTGGGCTTCGACTGGGACGACCGCTTCTTCTACGGCTCCGACTATTTCGAAAAGACCTACGAACTGGCAGAAGAACTGATCAAAAACGGCCACGCCTACGTATGCGAACTGACCCCCGAGCAGTTCAGAGAATACAGAGGCGACCTGACCCATCCGGCCATCTCCCCCTTCCGCGACAGACCCATGGAAGAAAGCCTGGATCTGTTCCGCCGTATGCGTGCCGGTGAATTCCCGGAAGGCAAGTACACCCTGAGAGCCAAGATCGACCTGGCCTCCGGTAACTTCAATATGCGCGACCCCGTTCTGTACCGTATCCGTTATATCGAACACCACAGACAGGGAACCAAGTGGTGCATCTTCCCCATGTACGATTTCGCCCACCCCATCCAGGACGCGCTGGAATGTATCACCCACAGCCTGTGTTCTCTGGAATACGAAGACCACCGTCCTCTGTATAACTGGGTAGTGGAACACTGTGCCCTGCCCTCCAAGCCCCGTCAGATCGAATTCTCCCGTCTGAACATCACAAACACCGTCCTGTCCAAGCGTTACCTCCGTTATCTGGTGGAAAACAATATCGTGGACGGCTGGGACGACCCGAGAATGCCCACCCTGTGCGGTCTGCGCCGCCGCGGCTATACCCCTGAATCCATCCTTGACTTTATCGGCAGAATCGGCGTAGCCAAGGCCAACAGCATGGTCAATATCGGACTTCTGGAACACTGCATCCGCGAAGAACTGAACATGAAGGCCGAAAGACGCATCGCCGTTCTGAACCCCGTGAAGATCATCGTTGACAATTATCCTGCCGATAAGGTGGAATACTTTGAAGTATCCAATAACCCCAACGATCCCGAAGCCGGCAACCGTAAAGTTCCTTTCACCAAGGAAATCTATATCGACGCCGATGACTTCTCCGAAAATCCTCCTCCGAAGTTCTTCCGTCTGAAACCCGACAGTGAAGTACGTCTGATGGGCTCCTATATCATCAAGTGCGGCGAAATCGTTCACGACGCTGACGGCAACGTAACCGAGATCCACTGTACCGCAGATCTGGAAACCGGCACCGGTACCCCCACCGACCGCAAGGTAAAGGGAACCATCCATTGGCTGTCCGCAGAATATGCACAGGATACCGAAGTGATTCTGTACGACCGCCTGTTCACGGAAGAAAACATGAACGAGCTGCCGGAAGACAAGACCTACATTGATTTCCTGAACCCCGACTCCGCCGTAAAGTGTACCAACGTGAAGATCGAACCCGCCCTCGCGGAAGCAAAGCCCGGTGAAAAGTTCCAGTTCGTACGTATCGGTTACTTTGCAAAGGATACCAAAAACGAAAACACCTTCAACCGTGTCGTATCCCTCAAGGGCAGCTATAAACCCGAATAAAATCCCTCATTTCTCAATTCAAGGAGTACAATATGTCTTACAAAATCGGAACAAAATGCGTGCAGAGCGGCTATACGCCCGGCAACGGCGAACCCCGCATCCTGCCCATCTATCAGAGCACCACATTCAAGTATGAATCCAGCGAACAGATGGGCCGCCTCTTCGACCTGGAAGAAAACGGCTATTTCTACTCCCGTCTCCAGAACCCTACCTGTGATGCCGTAGCGGCAAAGATCGCAGATCTGGAAGGCGGCGTTGCGGCAATGCTGACCTCTTCCGGACAGGCTGCGTCCTTCTTCTCCATCTTCAACATCTGCTCCTCCGGCGACCACGTAATTGCCTCTGCGGCCATCTACGGCGGTACCTTCAACCTGCTGGACGTAACCATCCGTAAAATGGGCATTGATGTAACCTTCATCTCTCCCACATCCACCAAGGAAGAAATCATCGCCGCCGCAAAGGCCAATACCAA
>SVTO01000067.1 GCA_015063745.1 Oscillospiraceae bacterium
TTGCCGGTGTCAGAGTCATTTGTTCCTATATCGACGACGTTTATTTAGTTGCTGAAGCCCTTTTGAAGCAGGACGATATTACGCTCGTTACACGAAAGGATTATATTGCAAATCCAAAGGAAAACGGGTATAGGAGCTTACATCTGATCGTAAAGGTTCCCGTGTTTCTTTCGGAACGCCGCTTGGAGATGGAGGTAGAGGTTCAGCTTCGAACCATCGCTATGGATTTTTGGGCAAGCCTTGAGCATCAGATTCATTATAAAACCGATTTTGACGGTAAGGACGAGCTTGTAGATGAGCTTCGCAGGTGTGCCGAAACGATCAACCAAACCGACAACGATATGATGAAGATTCGTTCGAAAATGGAAACCCTTGTTGACATTCCAAGCGAGGAAGAGATCTTGTTTGAACGGATCAGAAAGGCTCAATGTCAATAGTTGGGGTAAAGAAAATAAAAATAGAGCCTCGGCTATTGCTAAACAATAACCCAAGCTCACTTGGACACCTAATCCGGCATTACGGTACTACGGTACACAGCCTCCGGTGACATATTCAATTTGCGCCGATTTGACCGCCCAAAGCAGTCAAATCGGCGATTTTTGGTCGGAGTGACAGGAATCGAACCTGCGCCATCTTGGTCCCAAACCAAGCGCCTTACCATTAGGCAACACCCCGAAATTTATTCAATTTTTCTCAACTATGGTCAAACCTGTGGTCAAGCCGCTTTTTCCCCCGCCGCTCGATCACGATTTGCTCGCGTTTCCGCCGTTTTTCGCCCGAATGCTCGCTTATTCGGAAAGGGCACCCGAAAACCACTGCACGCTCCCAAACCAAGTGCCTTACCATTAGGCAACACCCCGATAGGGGCCCCGGCAGGGGTCCTGCCGGGGTATCTTTGTTCTTATGTTATGCCAGCAGCAGTTCTACCGCTGTATCCGCTGCGGAAGCAGCATCGGAGGTATATGCGTCTGCACCAATTTCGTCGCAGTATTCCTGGGTGATGGGGGCACCGCCGATCATGATCTTGACTTGATCCCGGATGCCTTCCTTTTCGCACAGATCCACGATATCCTTCATGGCGGTCATAGTAACGGTCAGCAGAGCAGACAGGCAGAGCAGCTGGCAGCCTTCCCGGCGTACAGTTTCAATAAAAGTCTCTGCCGGTACGTTTACGCCCAGGTCAATGACTTCAATACCCTTCCCTTCCAGCATCAGCTTAACCAGATTCTTGCCGATATCGTGCTGGTCACCGTACACTGTGCCAATGCAGGCCTTACCGATGGGCTTGGCAGAACCGTCGCTCAGATGGGGCTTCAGTTCTTCCATACCTGCCTTCATGGCGCGGGCAGCAATCAGAACTTCCGGTACATATACTTCGTTACGCTTGAATTTTTCTCCAATCACGCTCATAGCAGACAGTAATCCGTCATTCAGAATTTCTGCAGCAGGAATGCTTTCAGCCAGCGCCTGTGCTACCAGCGCCTTTACATCCTTTACTTTCCCTGCCTGCATTTTCTGGGATAATTCTTCTAAAACAGCATGCATATACATACCCCTTTCTTTGTCCCGCGGACATACCTTTTGATCACATTATATTTTACCCTATTCCTCAGGATTTGTCAATAACTTTTTTGTTTTTTATATCTGTCAGCAAACACACGGATATTTCATACATCGGAAGGATCCTCCAAGTATATCGCGTGACCCATAGCTTCGCTGTATCCCCGTGCACAGTATGGCCGCTTCCATCTGTTTAATCCCATTTCATTTTCCGGAAGTATTTGCTTTTTCCGTCAAATTATGGTATACTTTTCATACTTATATCGAATAGGAGAAATTATGTCTCATCTGCTTCTGATTGACGGGCACAACTTACTTTTCAAAATGTTTTACGGAATGCCCGAGATTTTCGGTCGGGACGGCCAGAAGGTACAGGCCGTGGTGGGCTTCGCCGGTGCTATGCGGAAGGTCGTTTCTCTTTGCCGTCCCTCTCATATGCTGGTACTGTTTGACAGCGAAGATTGCGGTGACCGCCGGACCGACTGTCCTGAATACAAAGCCAACCGACCGGATTACAGTGCCATGGCTCCGGAGGACTGTCCCTTCACCCAGCTTCCGTATATTTACAGGCTCCTGCAGGAAATGCATATTCCCTATGCAGAAATCCACGGATGCGAGGTAGACGATGTCATTGCCGCCTATGCCCTCCGCTGCAGCGCCGAGGGTTGGTATGTCAATATTATGTCTACCGACCGGGATTATTACCAGCTGATCCGGGATAATATTTCCGTTCTGCTGTACCACGGGTTTGACAGTGTCTCGGTAACGGCAGAGACTGTTTTCGCCAAATACGGGGTGTATCCGGATCGCTTTGCGGATCACAAGTGTCTGGTGGGAGACAAAAGTGACAATATTACCGGTGTAGCAGGGATCGGCAACAAACGGGCGGCATCACTGCTGAACCAATACGGATCCCTGGAAGAAATCCTGGCCCATGTGGAGGCCATCACACCCCCAAAAATCCGGGAAGCCCTGCGGGACTCCGGTGCACTTCTGGCCAGAAACCGCCGTCTGATTCTGTTGGACGGCTCCGCCCCCCTGCCCTACGAACCGGACACCCTGGCCGCCCCCCGATTTGTGCATGACGGACAACCCATTCTCCAGGAACTGGGGGTCCAATGATTCGGTTGTGAAAGATTTGTAAATTAACCTGAAAAATCGAAAAAGACATTGCAAACCGAAACCTGTTTTGATATACTATATATAATATGAAAAAATCGCAATGTAACGAGGTGCTGTTTTGCTTTGGAATAGAACAATTCTGCGGGAAAAAATCCACGAATCACTGACATCGGTATTACCGGTGACGGTGATTGTCCTGCTTCTGTGCTTCACTGTCACCCCGGTATCCGGCGGAATGCTGATGACATTCCTCTGCGGTGCTGTCATGGTAATTGTGGGCATGGGTCTCTTCACCCTGGGTGCAGAAACGGCTATGACGCCCATGGGCGAATATGTCGGAGCCCAGATGACCAAATCCAGGAAACTGGGAAGCATTGTCTGTATTTCCCTGTTTGTGGGGATTATGATTACCATTTCCGAACCGGATCTGCAGGTACTTGCCGGCCAGGTTCCCACTGTCCCTAACATGACGCTGGTACTTTCCGTAGCAACCGGGGTCGGTGTTTTTCTGGTAATCTCCATGCTGCGTATCCTGTTCCACATCGAACTGCGGTACCTGCTGTGGCTTTTCTATATCATCGTATTTACTCTGGCAGTCTTTGTAGACCCGTCCTTCCGTTCCGTAGCCTACGACTCCGGCGGCGTAACAACCGGTCCTATGACTGTGCCCTTTATCATGGCACTGGGTGTCGGTGTCTCCTCTATCCGTTCCGACAAGGAAGCCCAGGGAGACAGCTTCGGTCTGGTTGCCCTTTGTTCCATCGGTCCCATTCTGGCTGTATTGATTCTGGGACTTTTGTACAACACAGAGGACGCTTCCTACATTGCGGAAAGCTATCCGCTGCCGGGGGATTCCCGGGAAATGTTCTGGCTCTTCTGTAAGAATCTGCCGCACTATATGAAAGAGGTTCTGGCCGCTACAGGCCCTATCGTACTGTTCTTCTTTGTATATCATCTGTTCCACACCAAGCTGAACCGGGACAGCCTGGTGCGTATTACGGTCGGTGTGGCGTATACATATGTTGGCCTGGTACTGTTCCTGACCGGTGCCAATGTGGGCTTTATGCCTGCCGGGCAGTACATCGGTACAGTGATCGGTGCATCCGACTGGAAATGGATCGTTATTCCCATCGGTATGGTAATCGGTTACTTCATCGTAGCCGCAGAACCGGCGGTCCATGTGCTGAAAAAGCAGGTAGAGGAAATCACAGCCGGCGCTATTCCCCAGAAAGCCCTGGCCATAACCCTGGGTCTTGGGATTGCCTGTGCAGCGGGGATCGGTCTGCTGCGTGCCCTGACCGGAATCAACATCTTCTACTTCCTGGTACCGGGGTATCTGCTGGCGCTGATGCTGACCTTCTTCGTACCGCCTATCTTCACCTCCATCGCATTTGACTCCGGTGGGGTTGCCTCCGGTACGATGACCGCCACCTTCCTGCTTCCCTTCACTATGGGGGTCTGTGAAGCCAGCGGCGGCAATGTGGTCACGGATGCTTTTGGCATCGTTGCCATGGTGGCTATGATGCCTCTGATTGCTATCCAGCTGCTGGGCATGGTTTACAAGCTGCGCCTGGCAAAGGCAGAAAAAGATGCTGTAACCGAACCGCTGTATACAGACGACGATATCATCGATCTGTGAGTCTGACTGGAGTGTACACATGAAAAATATACATCTGCTCATCACCATTACCCGCCGGGAAGACGGAGAAGCGTTTGTCACGTATTTCAACGATCATGAGGTCCCGGTAGTGTATTCCTCTATAGCGGAGGGGACCACCAGAATGAAAACCCTTTCCCGGCTGGGGTTGGAGAAAACCGGCAAGACTGTCCATTTCGCAATCCTGCCGGGCAGCCGAACCCCCACCGTCTTAAAGGGGCTTACCCGGGAAATGCAGATTGATCTGCCGGACCGGGGTGTGGCCCTTGTGGTACCGCTGACCAGTGTGGGCGGGGCGAAAACCCTGCAGTATTTCCTGAACGGAGCAACGCTTGAAGAAGTAGAAGGAGAAGCCATGGAATCTGCATATGAACTGATAGTAGCCATCGTAGAGGCTGGCAATACCGATCTTGTCATGGATGCGGCCAGAGAAGGCGGTGCCGGTGGGGGAACCGTACTCCACACCAAGGGTACCGCACCGGCACACGCGGAGAAATTTTTCGGCATGGCACTGGCAGAAGAAAAGGAAATGATCTTTATTGTCACCCATGTGTCTAAGAAAAAGGACATCATGCGTGCCATTATGGACAAGGCCGGTGTCCACACGGAAGCCCACGCGCTGGTGTTCTCCCTGCCTGTTTCCGCCACAGCAGGCTTCCGTCTCTTTGACGCAGACGACGAAAACAAAGAATAACCGGACACAAAAATCCCGGCAGTCAAGCTCGTAACCGGAGCCGATTGCCGGGATTTTCTGTTTTTTTATTGGATGGCCCCTTCTGTGTTTGCGGTCCGAATATCCTGCAGAATGTATCAATAAAACACACAGCCGTCATGCATATCCGAAAACCAAACTATGTCTGAAGATGCCTCAGCGTCAAACACATATGTATCATCCACCGCATCAAAACAATACACAAAGTCTCCGTCATGGGTCCTGAGGGTCAGGCGACCGTTTTCGTTCTCGTATGTACCTATGCCGATATAGCTGCTCACCGCGGAGAAGGTCATGGAAAACGTTCCGTCTTTGTATAAAATAAAGCAGGGTCTCATCACTTCTTCCGAATCTCTGAACATATATATGCCAAGTACGTCTCTTTCTATTGTCTTTGTCTCCGGCAGAAACGGTCTGGACGTACAGTACCACACACAGACCGCAGTGGCAAAAATGACAACCGCAAGTCCAATCAAGAGAATACTGCGTTTTTCCTTTTTCATATGGCTTTACCTCCTGCTACCCCTGGATACCGCTTCCGTACACCCTGGCTCCCGAAACACTGACCGAACTGCAGATAAACGGAACGGGAATCCTTCGTTCCTACGACAGATGCTGGGGAGAGGAAGAAGCGGAGCGTTCTATCTTGGTCTTCTCTCTGTCCCGGATCCGGTCTGCCATCTGCCGGATTTTATGAGTGATCCACAGGTTGGCGGTTGTATTTTCAGAGTAATCCGCTTCTGCATACATATCCACCCGGCCGTCTGCACGCATCTGTTCCACCTGCTGCATGGCTTTCAGATCCCCTCTGGGGTAGATGGCAAATGTCGCGCCGCCCATCTGGTTAACCAGCGAAAAAGCGGGAATATCGCTGGGACCGTCCGCTATGTAAATCATATTTTCAAACTGCACCCGACGCATCTCCTTGGGAATTTTGGAGTTCACGTCAATATTTTTCAGCTTGCCGATTCCTTTGTTGATCTCAAAAATCGCTCTGGTTTTGGTGGTATTATCGATGGTGTACACAACCTCGCTGATGACAGGTGTTCCCTTTTCATCCGGTGCTTCTATCATCTCGCAGCCCCAGACGCCGTCCACATAGGGCATCAGATCCGAACCGCGGATCACTTCCGCAAAGCCGGTACTGACAATATAATGCTCCACCTGGATTCCGTATTCGGAATAGCTGGGGTCCGTATTGAACATTTTTTTGATTTTTCCGAAAAAGTCGGGGATTCCGGCATAAAACTTCTGCTCTTTTCCGAAAGAACGCAGCATTTCGTTATTCAGTCCCGGAAAGGTTCCGTTATGGGCACATTTGATGAAATAGTTCAGATAATATGTATCCTTGTTCACCCGAATTCCCTGCTTCTGAAACGCCTCCGGGACACTGTTCACAGTCTTCCAGAATTCCCGGGCATCCACACCGAATCTTCTGAAAATGGGATCCTGCATATTCCCGTCAATCAGTGTCTTGTCACAGTCCCAGATCACGGCGATAATGTTAGCCATACAATCCTCCTTCACAGCCGACAAAGAACATCTGCTTCTCATGCGGCTGTCATTTTCTCTTTTGATTATATCATAAATCAGCAGTGCAAACAATGGATTTATTGTGAAATTTTCCGGACCATTTGACAAATATACATTCGTGAGCACGTACTTCTGCGGTAATGCGGGAATGGCAGGGGCACAGTGGTATAATAAGTACACCGGAAAAATCCACCTCTGCTGTTCCTTACCGTGATGTTCTCGATGTGCAGATGCCCGTAACCCGGAGTCCACATCGCCCACGGGAGTCTGCGCCAGAAGACCGACTTTTACCACCGGATCAACGGGCAGATGGGTGTTTGGACGGTACTATGTACGTGAACAGCAAATCAAAATTTGTATGCAAGACATTCCGGATATCTTCACCTTACTTTCGGCGGATTTTTATTGACAACAGCAATTTTTCATGATATGCTATAGATAATTTAAGAATACAGATTACCGGAGGTTGTTTCATGTTAAGATTCGCAGTACTCGGTGCCGGCGGCATTGCAAATCAGTTTGCAAATGCGGTTTCGCTGGTGGAAAAAGCCGAAATCATCGCAGTTGCGTCAAAATCCGCCGAACGCGCCGCAGCTTTCGCAGAAAGACATTCCATTCTGAATTCCTACGGTTCATACGCGGAAATGTTGAGAAATCCCGATGTTGACGCTGTTTACGTTGCCACCACACACAATTTTCACAAGGAAAACATCATCGACTGTCTGAACGCCGGTAAGCACGTTCTCTCGGAAAAGCCCATGGTTCTCACCGAAGCCGGTGCAAAGGAATGCTTCGCCCTCGCACGTGAGAAGAATCTTTTCCTCATGGAAGCCATGTGGTCACGCTGTCTCCCCGCACTCCGCAAGGCACGTGAATGGATCGCAGAAGGACGCATCGGCGAAGTGCGCTCCGCAAACTCCGTCATCGGCTTCAACGCAGGCAATAACACAGCGGGACGCATTCTCAATCCCGATCTTGCCGGCGGTGCCATCTACGACATCGGCGTATATCCCATCGAAATCGTATCTGCGCTCATGAATGCGCCTGTGGAAAACATCCTTTTCAGCCGCCGCAATCATCCTGTCACCGGAGTTGACGCTTGCGTATCGCTGATCCTGTCCTACCCCAACGCAGACGCATGCATCCAATGCATGGTAAATGGAAATCCTAAGGAATACACCATCGTCAACGGATCGAAGGGATTTATTGAGATACCCGCGTCACACAGCGTCTGCGAAGTCCGTCTCCACGGCGAAAATCACGCACTTATCGAAAAGTTTGAAGCGCCCTACCAGAACGGTTTCACCTTTGAAATCGAAGAAATGATCGCCTGCATCGAAGCCGGAAAGCTGACCTCCGACATCAATCCCCCCGAAGTGACTGTCGAATGCGCGAGAATTTTCGATACGGTCCTGGGTACAAAATAAAATGAATATGCAAGGAACACGGCATGGAAATGGGCTGTGTTCCTTTGGGTTTATGCATGCAAATTCTGATTTACCGAATTCTTTTCACTTTATTATGCAATACCGTCATACACCCGTAAAGGAATATCGTCCGGATGCTCGATAAGATAATCTCTGAAATACAGTTCGTCGTTATCCCCCGTATATCTCAAGTACAAACTTTCCACCGATACCGCACCATAAAACAAGGTCACACCAAAAGGCACGTCAAAATAGGACTCGCAAATCAACGTGATGTCTTTGTCGGCAAGTTTCTTTTTCAGAGCTGATAACATTCCTTGTGACAAATCAATGTCTGTTATCCTTGCAGATGGATTTAGCGGATAGCATTCTTGAAGCTCCGCGCCTGTGCCACAGCCCAAATCAAGCACATGGCAGTTTTCAGAGGTCGGCAGAATTGTTTTGCCGTGAAGGGATAGAACTCGTCTGATGCTTCAATACCCGGTGTTCATCGTATCCGTCTCATCTGTTTTCAAAAAAACAGCCATCTATTCAAGCATATCTAATCTCCGTTAAATTGGAATGGATCGAACTGTTTATAATGCAAAAGGAAGGGGTTGTCGCAATAGCAGGGGAGAGAGAGGGATTCGAACCCTCGTGCTGTTGCCAGCAAACTGATTTCGAGGAACTGAAAATCCGTCTCCGTCTATCCTCTGTATCCCTAATTTCCGCATATTTTCGCAAATTAGTGACCACTGTATTGCCCTTTCCGGGAAAAATGCAAGGCAAATGCAAGGCTGGAGGGATGGGTGGTCACTAATTTTGTTTGCTCATTTTGTTAACACCGCAATTCGTTGTTCTATCAGATTTTCAAGATTTGATTTCATCTGCTCGGGCATATAGGAATCCCGACACATCGAGATATATTTTTCCATCAGCTTGACGATCTTTTCGATCATCTTCTCAGCAGATCGCTCGGAGATACCGATGGTATCCGCAAACACGAGAAAATCCTTTCTGCGGATGTTTTGCTTCTTGCCGTTCAGCGTCAGGGCAAGCTGTTCCTTGTCTGCCGGGATGATCACATTGGTTGAGAGCATATCATACGCGGCGGACAGAATATACTTGCCGCTGCCTTCCTCCGTTTCAATCAGCGAGAAATTTTTCAGGTGCATATCGGAGTTGCCGACAGCGAAGGAGAAAACCGTGCGCAGGTACAGTTCGGTCATATCGAAGCCGCTTGTCGTAGAATATTTTGCAACAATCTTTCCGCATCGCTCATAGGAGCCGCGGTACTTATCTTCTGTCAAACGTTCCTCCAGCTGACAGAAATCCTCCATGGCAAACATCTTACCGTCCATGCGATCGATACGTTTTGTGATATAGGCAAAAGAATTTTCCTGTGACGGCATACGGATAAGTGCATACGGAACGGTTTTGATTCCAGTCGCTTCTGCCATCTGCATCACGAGATATTCCATCTCCGGCAAAGCGGTATACTTCTCCGTCTGCGGCTTCAGAATATATCCGGTCGGATAATTTACAAGCGTCAGGCGAGGCGTTTCACCGTCTGCGGTCAGATGCAGGGACATCTTTTTCTGCACGCCGGGGACTGTGTAGCCTTTGTTGGTGCTGTCGATAACGATCTGATGCAGGACTTCCTTTGAAACATCAATGTCCGGCAGTTTTTTTGTGCCAAAAAAGGACTTGATGCA
>SVTO01000010.1 GCA_015063745.1 Oscillospiraceae bacterium
TCCTCCTGTATTTGGGGTGCGGTCGCCAAACCACTTCCATTTTACTTCAGGAGGTTTTCTTTTTCAACTTGAAGCTAAAGCTTTTCGGCTCCACCAGCATAGCTGGTGGTTTATTGGTTGATACCAAAAAACAGCCACCGACCTATATTAGCCGGTGGCTTGGGTATTACTGCTTTACAGCATATCCATGTATGTCTGGATCAACTTCACGGAACCTTCCGTACCGATCTTATCGGTGGAAATGATCAGGTCGTAATTATCGACCTTCGCCCATTTTCCGCCGGTGTAATAATTATAATAGTTTGCACGTCTCTTGTCCGTCTTGACGATCAGATCCTTTGCCTGTGATTCTTTCAGAGAATGCTTATCCATTATATTCTTCACACGATAGTCAAAGTCCGCTGCGATAAACACTCTCAGCAGCTTGGGATAATCAGCAAGCACGTAGTCGGAGCATCTGCCGACAATAATCGCACCTTCTTTGCGCAGGGCAATTTCTTTTATGATCTCGGACTGCACATTGAACAGTTTGTCATTCAGAGGAACATGAAGTGCTTCCGCACCAAGAGGATACATGGAAGAACCCAATGCCAGCGTGTATAACAGACTGTTTGCCGCTTTTTCATCCGCACTGTCAAGCACTTCCTTGCTGAGACCGCTTTTCTGTGCAGCCATTGTTATCAGGTCTTTGTCGTAGAATTTCAGGCCGGTACGCTCCGCCAGAATCTGTCCTATTTCACGTCCGCCGCTTCCGTACTGTCTTGCTATCGTAACAATGCATTTTTCCATATACTTACCTCCATAGTTTTTTATTCCTACTATCTGTGTGTATTATACCATATTCTCTGAATTTTTGCAATAGTTTTTATGGTATTACATTCCCTGACATTTCACAAGGTCAGCCGTAGACATACTGACCGATGCGTTCGATCTTCACATTTCCCATCGATTCAATCAGATGAAATGCAAGACGACGGGAAGCATCGCTGCCTATATCATCACGAAAAGAACCGTCGTTCTTATGAATTTTATAGGACACATCAAAGGAATACAGAATATCTCCGTTTTCGGTTTGATACTCACTCAGCTTTTCGATAAGAATATCATAAAGCATCTGTGGTGCAAACTGTTCCTGATAACCGTTTTCCTGAAGATATTCATCCGTGAAATAACCATTATATGTTTCCGCATCACCGGCCATGACAGATTCGAAATACTGGCAGAAAAAGCGCAGTATCGCTGTCTGGTTGTTCGGATCTTCGTCAGCCAGAGAAAAGGTTTCGCCGCCGTTCTTGTAATAAATATCGCGGTCGAGTTCCGCATATTCCTTATCCAGCGACACATCCAGATTGAAGTCCGTGGGATAAAAATAGAACTTCGGCTCTTCACTATTATCGGCCTCCGATTCCACACCATTCAAAACCGACTCGGCGGATAGCCATTCGGGATTCTGCAGAACAACGGAACTTATGATGCCGAGAACGGATAAAACACAGATACCTATAATGATTCTGCGTTTGTTTTTCATGCGGTTCTGCTCCTTGGCAGTCATCTCATCTCCCGGATTCTGTGCCTGCAATTTTTGCGGTTTATCACTCATGGACTAATAACCTCTTCAGATTCAGTTTTCGCCAACAAAACGCTTCAGATTTTTCAGGCCGGTCTTGATGCCTTCGATTGTATCTTCGAATGCTTCATATTCGACGGTGATATAGTCATTGTATCCGGCACGCTTGAGGGTCTGAATGCTCTGGTATACCTTTGCGTTGCCGAAACCGATGATCGCACCGCGGATATAATTGCCTGCTCTTGTGTTGAACCACCCATCACCCGGGTTTATATCCATACCGCTCTTGAAATAGAAATCCTTCGCATGAACGTGAACGGCGTAGGGAGCCATAATACCTACGGAAAGAGACGGATCTTCATCTGCACACATAAAGTTACCGAGGTCAACCAATGCACCAAAATTCGGATGAGCCACTGCATTGATCAGTTTTTCCACTCTTTCGGCCCCCTGTGAGAAATAACCGTGGTTTTCCGTACAGGTCATAACACCCTTTTGTTCCGCATAAGCAGCAATTTCTCTGCAGCAAGGAGCAATTATCTTGATCGCATCATCGTATCCGATGGAGTACTTTCTGCCATCAAAGCCTTGAGTAACGTCGTGTCTTATTTTTTTCATACCGCAGGCAGCTGCGAAATCCACCATTTTGCACACATCTTTTATTACTTCTTTGGAATCACCGTTGTGACCATTAATAAAATCAGCAGCGACAGCGAGGATAACAGGTTCAATACCGTTCCTTTCACAGCGTTCTTTGATGGCATGTGCACAGTCAAGACCCTGATGTACCCAAAAACCGTCCGTATATTCGATGCCGTCAAAGCCAAGCTCAGCTGCTTTATCGATAATACCGAGATAACCAAGCTGATCTTCATCTGCCAGGCACTGGAAGCTGTAGGAACTAACACTAAATTTCATATTATCCTCCGAATTTTCATATTGAAATAGCGTACATATATGATCATGTACCACATACATTATATATCAAAATACGAATGATTTCAATATATATAACAATATTTTCAGATTTTTTCATTTTTATCAAAAAAATGCTTGACATAACAGGAAATTGCTTATATAATAATATATGTATGATTTTATACAAAAACTAACAGTATTTAATTTGGAGGCAAAAGATGTTTGATAAAGTAAAAGACCTGCTCGTTGAAGAGCTGTCCATCAATCCCGATGATATCACCCCTAATGCTGAACTGGTAAATGACCTGGGTATCAACTCTCTGGAACTGGCTGACCTGGTTCTGCTCTGCGAAGAAAAGTTCGATATCGAAATCGGTGACGATGTTGTTCACAAGTTCATCACCGTAGGCGATGTAGTTGAATACCTCACCGAAATTTCCAAATAATCGCCATATACAGTTTTAAGCGTGCTAACGGTATTCCGGCAGCACGTTTTTTACTCTCCGGAATCTTTATTACAGGAGTTTTATATGTCTGATAAGATCAATGTCCGCGGTGTATGGTTTGATTCTCTTACCGTAGATGAAACCCTTGATTTGCTCTGCGAAAATCTTCAAGGCGGTAAGCAAACTGCCGTGTGTACACCGAATGCGGAAATCGTGCAGGCTTGTATCGACGATGCCTCACTCTTCCCTGTTATCAATAGCGCCGATGTAATTGTAGCAGACGGTATCGGTGTTGTGAAAGCAGCACGCATACTCGGCACACCCGTCAAAGAGAAAGTAGCCGGTGTTACTGTGGGAGAGAAATTGTTTGAAAGACTGGCCGGCAGCGAATACGGATTCTATTTTTTGGGCGGTAAACCCGGTGTTGCCGAACAGGCCTCTGAGCGTATGCAGGAGAAATATCCGGGGCTGAAGGTCGCAGGATGTCATGACGGTTATTTCGAGAAAACCGGCGACGAAAGCGATCGGATTGTTGCTGAAATCAATGAAAGCGGCGCACAGATCCTGTATGTCTGCCTCGGAGCTCCGATACAGGAAAAGTGGATTTATGCAAACCGAGCCAATCTCAATGCCAAACTGATGCTCGGTCTGGGCGGTTCTCTGGATGTCTACGCAGGAAACGTCAGACGGGCGCCTAAAATCTTCATTTCCCTCGGTTTAGAATGGTTCTATCGTCTGCTGAAGGAACCCAAACGTATCGGTCGTATGATGAAGCTGCCGAAGTTCTATTTCGGAACATGGCTTTACAAATTACGTGGGTGTAAATAATGCAAAGTAAAAGAACGCAGAACAGCATTTTTTGCCGCTCTGCGTTATTTTTTATCAATAATTTTCTGCCAGCCGGTCATATATCTGTTCATTTACAGCATGAATCCAGAATAATGTCTGAATCAGCCAGATCAGCGTTACAGCAATCACGATAAAAGACATGACATCCATATAAATCCTTGAAAAAGGATACATCGCCGATACCAGATAATTGATGACCATCAGACACAGATTCACTCCGGCACGGAATCGCAGGGCTTTGAATATTTCTGCGTTTCTCGCTTTTTTGCTGTACTGAACACTCTCGGTCTGCACACCGATCCAGTCAAGATGCGTACGGAAAGCGCGCACCATGCAGACCGTAAGAATCAGCATAGGTGCAATTGCTATAATATATTCCGCTGCGGAAATATACGCCATACTGTAATACATCTTGAATGCATTGGAAACCCAGTCCACGGAGTCTATCGTATAGTCATTGAAATATTCTATCTGTTTCAGAAGTGTGATAACGGACATTACGATACGCACCAAAGAAACAGGGACCGCTATCAATACAGCCTTTGTCTGTTTTCTGAGAATAACAGCCGCCAGAATCACACACACCGATGAAACCGCACCGATCATAAGATTTACACCATCGAAGCTGCATATCACAGAAGTGGCAGCCGCCAGTGCGAACAGAATCAGCACTCTTTTCATATCAATGGAAGTAAACAGATTTTTATTCGGCAGGATATCGTCTTTAAACTTCCTTTTCAGATTATCGATAAAGACTTTATCCTTTACGATACCACCGAGGTACATGATCGTGGATATCAGCCAGAAAATACCGAGCAGGATCAGGATAAAACCAAGGAGTATGTACATTACCGGCTTATACTCTGCATAATTAACGGACATTGCATAGACTACATATCGATCGTACAGCATCTGTCCGAGCACTTCCGGAAGTACCGTGAAGAATACGCGGATACAGTAGAACACAATGGTGAAATTTCGCCAGAAAATCCCACGTTCTCTGGGGGGCAGCGGGACTTTTTCATATCCGCCGTTTTCGGTTTGCTGCTTTTTGAATTTGAAGATACGCCGCGGTATGGAAGCATATACGGCACTTCCCTTATACCATACACCGGCAAAACTGAATCCTTCCAGAAGGTTGATCATCGCCGGAATAAAGAGCATCAGTTCCAGTACGGAGAATACAAATGCCAGAAGAAGCATTGCAGTATCCGATACAAACGGCCAGATCAGAAGCGAAAACAGTTTTATCAGATCTAAAACCGCCAATTTCGTAAAATTGTTTTTCGCCAATTCCAGCTTATTCACAAAGAATGCACTTTTAGTAAGTCCCCGTGCAATCAGCCAGAAACCGATGCAGTCGGGCAGAATATCAATTACATGGATAACCGGGTTCACTAAGAACAGAAAACCCGCAAGCATATAGCCAAATCCCATACTATTCCCTTCCTCGAGACAAGTTTGAAACTGTATTATTTTTTCTTTTTCTTCTTTTTCTTTTTTCTGTTATGCACATTTTCCGCTTCTTCCATAGCCAGTTCCATGGACTCACGGCGGTACTGATTCTTCTTTTCTTCAAGACTGTCGAATTTTTCGTGCATTTTATTCAGAATCGGTATACGCGACTGTTTCTTTTCCTTTTTTTCGATATCATCATCATACAACATTCCGAAACAGGTATAAATCAATACCAGATTCAGAACAAAGCATACAAGCCAGTAGAGATATACAACTGCGCTTACATATCCGACATAGGCGGGATACAAGGAGCCGGTAAGAAGAACTGCGAAAAAGAGGAAGTAATAGACGCATGTCATCCGCAGATTACGGTTTGCCTTTTGTGCGATCTTTGTGCTTTCCGCACCGGCTGCAATTCCGCGGATACCAAAAAACATGAATATGTGGATGCCGGCAGCAAAGACCGCTTTCAGACAGTCTATGAGAATATCCGCAAATCCTCCGGCAGTAAAGTTACCGGTCATAAGCAGAACCGCTCCAGCAGTACTTGCCGCAGTGAAGGCCGCGTCGGTAATCAGTGCATTCCAGAAATAACGGTTGTACTGGGACAGCTTATAGAAAGCATACAGCATCCACAGTCCGCCGATAATATCCATAAACAGGTATATCCGCGCCAGCGAAAAGGCAAAAGCCAGGAAATAACTGCCTAACAATAATCCGAAACCCATAGTTATATCCTTCCGCGATTATTCTCCGGCATCCTCAGCAGAATTGCCCATACCACAGCACTTCTTGTACTTTTTACCGCTTCCGCAGGGACAGGGATCGTTTCTGCCGACTTTTGCTTCCTTATTGACAACAGGCTTCTTCGGGAGGGATTTACCGCCGGAGCCTGCCATACCGGTGGAAATGGGCTTGGCAACTTCCACACGCTTCAGTTCCGTGTTCTGTCTGGGCATTACGGAAAGCAGCATACGAACTGTATCGTCACGGATTTCCGTGATCATTTCATCAAACAGATCCGCGCCGATCAGACGGTATTCGGAAATGGGATTTCTCTGTGCATAGGCCTGCAGACCAATGGTTTCCATAAGGGAATCCATTGCCTCCAGATGATCCATCCACTTCTTGTCCACGTTCTGCAGAAGCACGATTCTTTCGATTTCACGCATCTGTTCTTCGCCGAAAATTTCCTTTTCCTTCTTTTCGTACAGTGCGTCTGCCCGTTCAAGAAGGGTGTTCAGGATGGTTTCACGGATATCTGCGGGATTTCCTTCGGTTTCACCAAATTCCTCGGGCGTACACAGAATACCCATATATTTATTCTTCAGGCCGGCCAGATCCCAGGTACTCATATCATCATCGTGCAGTGCACTGTTGACGGCATCACTGATGGAATTATGCAGCATATCACGGATCTTGCCCTGCAGTTCTCCCGCATCATCCAGTACATCGGAACGCTGCTTATAGATAACGGTTCTCTGCTGGTTCATTACATCGTCATAAGCCAGCACGTTCTTTCTGCGGTTGAAGTTCTGGTCTTCCAGCTTCTTCTGCGCGGATTCGATACCGCCGGAGAGAATCTTGGCATCAATCGCCTGATCCTCTTCCAGACCGAGTCTTTCAACCATACCGGAAATTCGATCCGATCCAAACAGGCGCATCAGATCGTCTTCAAAGGAAAGGAAGAATCTGGATTCACCGGGGTCGCCCTGACGTCCGGAACGTCCTCTCAGCTGGTTATCGATACGGCGGGACTCATGACGTTCTGTACCAATCACGAACAAACCGCCCGCTTCGATTACCTTTTCGGTTTCGGGTCTGATTTCTTCCTGGTATTTCTTATACAGTTCTCTGTAATGCTCTCTTGCAGCCATGATATCTGCCGTCACGGACTGAGAAGAACCGGTAGCAAGGGCAATTACATTTTCTTCATATCCCTCTTTACGCATTTCTGCCTTGGCGAGGTATTCTGCGTTACCGCCGAGCAGAATGTCGGTACCACGGCCTGCCATATTGGTGGAAATGGTTACAGCACCGAGCTTACCGGCCTGTGCCACAATATCGGCTTCCTTATCGTGGTATTTCGCGTTCAATACAGTATGCGGAATACCGGCAGCGCGGAGCTTATGGGAGAGTTCTTCGGATTTGTCGATGGATACGGTACCGACCAGAACGGGCTGACCCTTATCATGACATTCCTTGATCTGCTGGATAATGGCATTGAACTTACCGTTGCGTGTTTTATATACCGCATCCGGGTGGTCCTTACGGATCATAGGACGGTTTGTGGGGACTTCTACAACGTCCAGGTTATAGATTTCACGGAATTCGTTTTCTTCGGAAAGTGCCGTACCGGTCATGCCGGACAGCTTGGAATACATTCGGAAATAATTCTGGAAGGTGATTGTTGCGATAGTACGGTTTTCCTTTTGAATCTTCACTCTTTCCTTGGCTTCAATCGCCTGATGCAGACCGTCGGAATACCGTCTGCCGGGCATCATACGTCCTGTGAATGTATCGACGATAATGACTTCGTTGTCTTTCACCACATAGTCAACATCACGGGTCATGGTACCGTATGCCTTGATTGCCTGATAAATGTGGTGGGAAATTTCGGCATTTTCGGGATCGGAGAGATTCTGAATACCGAAGAATTTTTCTGCCTTTTCCACGCCGTAACGGGTCAGAGTTGTGCTCTTGGCCTTTTCATCAACGATATAATCTGCCTGTACATCATCGTGGTCTTCCTTGCGGTCCAGTTCCTTGATCACGAATTTTGACAGACCTCTTGCGAAACGGTCGGCCATTTCGTACAGCACATCCACTTCATTTCCTTGACCGGAAATGATCAGAGGAGTTCTGGCTTCGTCGATTAGAATGGAGTCCACTTCATCGACGATGGCAAAATTGTGTCCGCGCTGTACACGGTGCTGTTTGTAAGTCACCATATTGTCACGGAGATAGTCAAAACCGAATTCGTTGTTTGTACCGTAAGTAATGTCACAGTTATAGGCAGCCTGCTTTTCAGCGCGCTTCTGGTCGTGCATGATCAGACCAGTACTCATACCGAGGAATTCATGGACTCTTCCCATTTCTTCGCAGCCCAGTCTTGCCAGATAGTCGTTTACTGTGATTACATGTACACCTTTGCCGGTAAGCGCATTCAGATAGGACGGCAGCGCTGCAACAATAGTTTTACCTTCACCGGTCTTCATTTCGGCAATACGTCCCTGATGCAGCAGAATACCGCACATCAGCTGTACGTCGAAAGGACGCTTGCCGAGCACTCTGTCTGCTGCTTCACGAACCAGTGCATAAGCATCCGGCAGAATATCGTCAAGAGTTTCCAGAGAATTCAGACGTTTTTTGAATTTATCCGTCATTTCCGCCATTTCGGCATCACTCATAGCTCTGTAGGTATCCGCAAGTTCATTGATACGGCGAACCTGAGGCATGATCTTTCTGATCTGTCTGTCGCTGTACGTTCCGAAAATTGATGTAATCAGTCCCATATTTTATCGTATTGCATCCTCCTGTGGGGATACAGTATTTCCTCCGCAGTATTTTCATATGGACAGAAAATCCACATTTTATATATTATACTATATTTTTTTGCTCTATGGTAGTATCAAATGTAAATTTATTGAAAAACAATATAAATTTTACTGAATTTCCTTATAACTATTGCGCTTTTCGGTAAATTCATTTATAATGTAAGCATGTTTCTTACAGGAAAGGATGTCTGAAATGGCTGCTCAAATCAACATAGTTCTCCACGAACCGGAAATCCCCCAGAATACCGGTAATATTGCACGCACCTGTGCTGCCACCGGTTCTGCTCTGCACATTATCAAGCCTATGGGCTTCACCATCGATGACCGTAAGCTGAAACGTGCCGGGCTGGATTACTGGCATCAGCTTGATATCACTTACTACGAAAATCTGTCAGATTTTTATGAACGCAATCCCGGAGCCTGTGTGTATTATTTCACAACAAAAGCACCGCAGGCTTATACGCAAATAAAGTATCCACTGCCTGTATATATCATGTTCGGCAAAGAAACCGCAGGGCTTCCGGAATCTCTTCTGACAGAACACCTTTCCAACTGCGTGAGAATCCCCATGCGGGAAAACTTAAGAAGTCTGAATCTTTCCAATTCCGCTGCGATCGCCGTGTACGAAATTCTCCGCCAGCATGATTTTCCCATGCAGCAGACCGGCAGCGATTATCTCTCCTCGGACCACTGAAGCTTACAGCATCGGCGCGAGGATCTGCAGAATGGAACGGTACAGTTCACGTAAAAGCCCGGTTTTACAGTCTTTAATGCTGATCTGACGACAACATTCCATGGTTCTGATGTAGTCATTTTTAATCTCTTTGACAGACGATGTTCCGTACATCCATACACCGCACTCAAAGTGCAGATACAAACTTCTGAAATCCAGATTAACGCTTCCGACGGTTGCGTACTTATCGTCACAGAGAAAGGTTTTCGCATGGAGGAATCCCGGCGTATATTCGTAGATCTTCACACCGCTTTCCAATAAGGCTTTGTAGTATGATTTTGTGGTTTCGTAGATCGTCTTTTTATCCGGAATTCCCGGAACCATAATACGTACGTCTATTCCGCTTTTGGCTGCCGTACATAATGCCTGTTTCATCTGTTCGTCTATGATCAGGTATGGTGTGGTGATCCAAACGTAATCCGAGGCGCCATATAACAGCTGGAGATAGATATTCTCGCCGACAGGTTCGTTATCAAGGGGGGTATCCGTATACGGCTGCACAATTCCCTCTTCGGAATATCTTAGGATCGGATCCGGTTTGTATTGATCGAAGGACAATTCCTTTTTCGAAACGGAAACTCCGTACTCCAGATATTCCCACATGGTCAGAAAACGGAGAACAAAGCTCCATGCACCTTCCCCGTGAAGTTCTATGGCATTATCCTTCCAGTGACCGTGGGGATGGGTCACATTGATATACTCATCACCGATATTGATGCCGCCCGTAAAGGCGATATATCCGTCTACGACACATATTTTTCTGTGGTCGCGGTTGTTCTGGCTGGCATCCAATACAGGCACAAACGGATGGAACACATGGCACTTGATCCCCTCGGAACGCAGAATTTTGGGTACTCTGTAATTCAGACGTGTTATACTTCCGAAGTCGTCATAAATCACACGAACATCCACGCCAGCTCGCGCTTTTTCTTTCAGAAGTGCGTGGAGTCTTCCCCACATTTCTCCTTCGGCAATAATAAAATATTCAAGAAATATATATCTTTCCGCACTCTCCACAGCCTGTAAAAGTGCCTCAAAAAAGCTTTCTCCCGTGGGGTGGTAGACTGTTTCGGTGTTCTTATAGGGCGGACACATAGCCATATTGGAAATATAGGCACTTTGTCTCGCCGCACCACGATCCTTTTCCCTAAGGTCAGCGATAATATCTGCATTGTCATCCATCATCTGTTCGGAAATGACAGCGATACTGCTCATCTTTTTCAAAGTACGCTGTGAAAGACGGTTACGGCTGAAGGCAAAATAAAGTGCTATACCGACGGGCGGAAACATCAGCACAACGATAGTCCAGGTGATCTTATATCCCGGGTTGTCATCCGTACGGATAATTTTGCATACACAAAGCAGATTCAGCAGTGTGGATAAATAAACAAAAATATAAAAATAGTTTGAAAAATAAATAACGGCGGCAAGTAGAACCAGAATTTCGATCAGCAGAAGAAATGCGATGATCACAACTCTGCTGAACATTAATTTCAGTAATTTCCGTATCCAGGACCATAATCGGTACCGTTTCTTGTATTCTTTCATTATTCTCTGCTCGTTCCTTCTTCGTATACTATAGTCTGTCTATATCATACATGATTTTATACACAAAGTCAATGAAACAAAATACTTGATTGTTTTAACAATTTATGTTATACAAAAATTAACAACAGATTACGGAGGTAATTTATGAAAATTTTATTTCAGGGTGACAGTATCACCGATGCAGGCAGAGACAGAAGCAATATTCTGAACCTCGGACATGGTTATGCGAATTTTGCGGCCAAGTTCATTTCCGACAGACATCCGGATGCAGACTTTACATTCTGGAATCTCGGGATCAGCGGCAACCGTGCAGAATGTCTCCGTGATCGCTGGCAGACAGATTGTATTGATCTCCAGCCGGATCTGGTGTCCATTATGATCGGTATCAATGATACCTGGCATCACTCAACCGCCGAAGACTGGATGCCTAATGACTATTTTGAAGACTGCTACCGCTTTTGTCTGGAAGAAATCAAGAGTAAGACCAATGCCAAGATCATTCTGCTGGAACAGTACCTTGTTCCGACAGGTACTCTGTCAAACGGTCGTTTTGACGTTGATGCCAAGCTGCAGATCACCCGCAAGCTTGCCCGTGAATATGGGGACTGGCTTATTCCTACGGATGGGCTTATGGCTGCCGCCTGCGTTCAGATGCCGCCGGAACATTGGGCAGCTGACGGTGTTCATCCCACAGCTGCAGGTGCTGAATTGATCGCATATCATTATGCAGATGCCTTTGATGCACTTTATCCCGATCTGAAATAATGCTCTTTGGATCCATTGTACTTTCCTGTTTACTGAAGGTGTATTAACATAAATCTCAAAAGAAGCATCACCCGTAGGACAAATGCCTTAGGTGATGCTTCTTTCAATTTACAGTATAATACAGATCAGGCCGCTGCTTCCCTCGTTGATGATCTTTGAGAGGGTTTCTCCGAATTTTCCTCTGGCATCTTCCGGCATATGAGCAAGTTTTGTATTTAATCCATCGTTCACCAGTTCATATAGTGTTCGGCCGAACATATTGGTTTCCCATATCTGATCCGGCTTTTCCGTAAATTCTTTTTTCAGATAATCCACGAGTTCTCCTGACTGCTGTTCCGTGCCCACCAGAGGATTGATTTCCGTTTCCACCTGAGTACGTATCATGTGTACGGAAGGTGCCGATGCTTTCAGCCGTACACCGTATCCACCGGATTGTTTTATCATCTCCGGCTCCTCAAGGGTCAGATCCGCAATCTCCGGCATTACAATTCCATATCCCTTTTGCTTTACATCCTGTATTGCATCCGCAAACTTATCGTATTCCCGTTTTACTTCCGCCAGAGAACGCAAAGCATCCAGAAGTTCCGTTTCGTTTTTCATGGGGATTCCTGTTACTTCCGTTAACAGACAATAATATAAATTGTCAGGTAATGTCATTCGCATCAGGACACATCCGGTACCGGGATCCATTTTTTCAATATCCAGATGGACATCTTCCGTATCCTGGACATACCCGAGTATAGTTTTTGCTGTCAGGGATTCCAAATCACGGCAGCTTGCTGTATTCACAGAATGCAGATTGGTCATTTGCTCGGAGATCTTGCGTATATTTTCTGTAATTTCCGCAAGCAAGGGATGGCCCGTATCCAGAACTGTCGTCCATACTGGCAGTTTTACCGTCAGTTCACGCAGAGGAAATTCCATCACGATCATTTCCAGAATGTGAGATATATCTTCTCCGTTGAGTTCCATACAGTTTACCAAGGCTACGGGAACGCCGTATTTTTCTTCCAGATTCATGGCAAGCCGAACGGCGTTTTCCGATTCCGGTACGGATGAATTCAGTATCACCGCAAAAGGTTTGCCTATTCCCTTCAGTTCCGCTGCTATTCGCTCTTCCGCACCGATATAATTGTCTCGCGGTATATCACCTACAGTCCCGTCCGATGTTACCAGCATTCCGATTGTTGCGTGTTCCGTAATTACCCGTCGTGTGCCGGTTTCCGCGGCTTCTTCAAAGGGCACGGGAACCGGTGACCACGGTGTGTGTACCATTCGTGTTTCACCGTTCTCGTCCGTTCCCAGAACTTCCGGGATCAGATATCCCACACAGTCCACCATTCTGATGCGGCATTCCATCGCGTCTCCGAGGGTGATCTTCACGGCCTCATCCGGTATGAATTTGGGTTCCGTAGTCATAACTGTACGTCCGCCTGCGCTTTGCGGCATTTCATCTCTTGCACGGGTTCGGTCGAATTCATTACCGATATTCGGAATCACCACCGTTTCCATAAAGCGACGTATAAAGGTACTTTTGCCGCTGCGTACGGGACCGACCACACCGATATAGATATCCCCGCCGGTTCGTTTGGCTATATTGCTGTAAATATTTGTCTGATTCAAAAAATGCGTCCTCCTGTCTGGTATATACTGCATCGCAGTTGTATTTCGCAATACAATCTATGCGGCGATGCGGCAGACTATACCGTTGGGAGGACGCTTTTTGTTATGTTTTTAAGCGATCAGAGCTTTAATGACACTATAGATCACAGGCACAAGAAGTGCGGGCAGCATATTTCCAACCTTCACACTCTTCGGTGCGAACAGATTGATTCCCACACAGAAGATCAACACGGAACCTACAAGAGAAAGATCCGAAATGATAGTAGTACCTTCCACCAGAGGCTGTACAACACGTGCCAGAACGGTCAGAGTTCCCTGATAAATACCCATGGGCAGGAAGGAACACAGGACACCGGCTCCCAGAGCGGAAGTAAATATCATAGTGGAAATAAAGTCAAGGATGGACTTTGTGATCAGAATATCAGGACCGAGGCCGAGACCGTCGTTAAATGCACCGATAATCGCCATCGCACCAATACACACCACCAAAGTGGATGTCACAAAGCCTTCGGTGAAATGTGGATTGGAACCGGAAAAAATCTTCAATCTTTTCAGCTTATCGCCGAGGGATTCGAGCCGTGTTTCAATTTTGCAAAGTTCCCCAATAACCGTACCGATCACAAGAGAAATGATCATCAGCATGGTTCCCTGCATGGATATTCCGTCTTCGCCGATTACAATCATCTCCTGTAAAACACCGGAAATACCGATGAACATTACAGCCACACCAAGCGTCTTCATTACCGATTTCTGCATACTCTCCGGTATACCTTTTTTTACGACCATGCCAATTACACTTCCTGCAATAACAGCAAGTACATTGACTATTGTGCCAAGTCCTATCATTTTTGCTGAACCTCTTTAACCAAACATAGATAACTGATCCGTCATGGACATACCCTTCAGGGCTCCGTTGCGTTCGAGAATTTCCATGACAGATTTGGATATTTTTGCTTCATTTCGCAGTTCTTCCACGGAGAAGATATTTTTGGAGTCTCTGGCTGTCATTATGTTTTCAGCAGCAGTTTCTCCGATACCGGGTAGTGAAGCCAGGGGGAGACGGATTTTTCCGTCCTCTGGAATATATTTTGTTGCGTGGGATTTCTGGATGCTGACAGGCAGGAATTCGTAACCCCTCTGATAATATTCGTTGATCAACATCAACGCATCCGCTACATCCGCTTCTTTCTGTGAAATTTCGTTGCGACGTTTGTTCAGATCTGCCAGAACCGTTTTCACGTGTTCTTTCCCCCCCATTACGATTTCTCCGTCAAATCCGTCAGGAGCAGCTGAAAAATATGCTGCGTAGAAGGCTACAGGATAGTAGATCTTATACCACATCAGACGGATCGCATCAATTACATATGCTGCTGCATGGGCCTTCGGGAACATATAGCGGATTTTCTGCAGAGAATCGATATACCATTGGGGTACGTTATGCTCCAGCATGGCATCCTGCATGTCCTGCGGAATGATCACGCCTTTTTTATTCTTACGGACAAACTCCATAATTTTAAAGGACAAACTCTTGTCCATATGGAATTTGTGAATCAGGGTCATCATGATGTCGTCACGACATCCGATAACATCGGAAATCGTACAGATTTTGTTTGCGATGAGCTCTTGGGCATTGCCGAGCCAGCAACCTGTACCGTGGGTCAGACCGGAGATCTGCAGAAGGTCCGTGAAGTTTTTCGGCTGTGCATCCATCAGAACACCACGGATAAATCGGGTGCCCATTTCAGGGAGCCCCAGAGTGGCCGTCTTGCTGTCGATCTGCTCCGGGGTTACTCCGATGGGTTCGGTGGAAGTAAAGCTCTTGTAGACCGCAGGATCGCTCATAGGAACGTCCAATACGCTGACACCGGAGTATTCTTCCAGTCGCTTGTATTTGGTGGGAATATCGTGTCCCAGAATATCCAGCTTCAAAATGGTATCGTGGAGATACTTGAATTCAAAGTGTGTGGTAATAATACTGGAATTCGGGTCGTCGGCCGGGTGCTGTACGGGTGTGAAATCGTAAATTTCATATTCTTCGGGTACTACAATAATTCCGCCGGGGTGCTGGCCTGTGGTACGCTTGATACCTACGCATCCGTTTACCAGTCTGTCTGCTTCGGCTCTGTTTACTGAGATCCCCTTTTCTTCCAGATATTTCATGGCAAAGCCGTAGGCAGTCTTATCGGCCAGTGTACCGATTGTACCTGCCTTGAAAGCTTTTCCCGCGCCGAAGAGCACTTCCGTGAATTTATGGGCGTCACCCTGTACGTCGCCGGAGAAGTTCAGGTCAATGTCGGGTGTTTTGTCGCCCTTGAAGCCTAAGAAGGTTTCAAACGGGATATCGTGTCCGTCACGTTCCAGGAAAGTACCGCAGTTGGGACAATTCCGGTCGGGGAGGTCAAATCCTGAGCCGTATGCGCCGCCTTCCAGGAATTCGTTCCATTTACACTTGGGACAGCGATAGTGCGGCGGCAGTGGATTTACTCGTGTGATACCCGCCATGGTCGCCGCAAAGGAAGAACCTACAGAACCGCGGGAACCTACCTGATAGCCCTTGGATTCGCTGTTTTCTACCAGCTTACGGGCGATGATGTACATGATGGCAAAGCCGTTTTTGATAATGGAGTTCAGTTCCCTCTCCAGACGTTCGGAAACGATTTGGGGCAGCGGATCACCATAAAGCTCTTTAGCAAGATCCCAGCATTTGGTGGTCAGTTCTTCTTCTGCCCCTTCAATGTGGGGCGGATAGTTGCCCTCGGGGATCGGACGAATTTGATCGATCATATCGGCAATCTTATTGGGATTTTCGATAACGACCGCACGGGCATCCTCTTCCCCGAGATAATCAAATTCGGCAAGCATTTCTTCCGTTGTACGGAAATACAGCTTGGTCTCCTTATCCGCATCCTTGAAATGCAGACCGGCCAGAATGATACGACGATAGATTTCGTCTTCCGGATTCAGGTAATGGGCATCACAGGTAGCGCATACGGGGATGCCGCATTTTTTTCCCAATTCAAGAATACGGCGGTTCAGATTTTTCAGTTCTTCTTTATCCTTTGCCAGTCCCTGCTCGATCATGAAGCTGTTGTTGCATATGGGCTGGATTTCCAGATAATCGTAGAATTTGGCAATTTCCATGAGTTCCGACTCAGGCCTGCCCTCTCTTACCGCTGTAAACAGTTCACCAGCTTCACAGGCAGAACCGATAATAAGACCTTCCCGCAGTTCTTCCAGGTGTGACCGCGGAATCCGGGGATTACGGCGATAATATTTCAGATAGGAGTCGGATACAAGTTTGTACAGATTCCGCAGGCCAGTCTGATTTTTGACAAGTATGATCTGGTGATAGGTTTTGAGCTTCAGAGGGTCTGCCTTTTCACTCATGGCGTAAGTCATACGACCCACATCGGAGATGCCCTCGTCCTCCAGCCTGCCTGTCATACAGAAAAAGATATGGGAAAGCATTTCCGCATCGTCACAGGCTCTGTGGTGATTGAAATCGCCGAGATTATAAAACTTGGCAAGCGTATCCAGCTTATGGTTTTTCAGGTCGGGATTCATATAGCGGGACATGGCCAATGTGTCAAGGTAGGGGTTATCGAATTCCACGCCCATATCCTCTGCCGCCTGACGGATAAAGCCGGTATCGAACACTGCATTGTGCGCCACCAGCATTTTTCCGTCCGCAAACGCAAGAAACTGCGGCAGTACTTCGGTAATCGGCGGTGCATCTGCTACCATTTCATCGGTGATACCGGTGAGTTTCATAATATTTTCCGGAATCGGCACGCCGGGGTTGACCAGCATATTGAATCGGTCCAGAACTTCGCCGTTCTGTACTTTTACGGCACCGATTTCCGTGATTTTACACGTTGCGGCGGAAAGGCCCGTGGTTTCGATGTCGAAGATTACAAATACATCCGAGAATGTGATTTCGTTGCCTTTATAAGAGGCGCGGAATGTGTCGTCCACATAGTAAGCTTCCACGCCGTACAGGACTTTGATCTCGTTCTTTAAATCGTCAGCGGCGCCCATGGCTACGGGGAAACTCTGCAGGTTGCCGTGGTCCGTGATGGCTACGGCCTTGTGTCCCCAGCGATGCGCTGTCTTTACAAGCTCGTCCGGCTTGATCGTAGCGTCCATGGCGGACATACAGGTATGCAGATGCAGTTCACAGCGTTTTTCTTCTGCTTTATCCGCACGAAGTACCTGCTTGACCTGCTGGATATCCGTGTACTGCATATAGAGTTCGCCATCGAAATTATCGGCCTTGATGTTTCCGCGGACGGCGTAGCTTTTCCGCTTTCCCCAGAGGCCCATGGTTTCTTCCGCTTCCTCAATGGGTACGGTTACTTTTATGTACAGGGACGCGTCTTTATCCGTAACAGATACAGTGATGACGGTTTTATCCCCTTTACGTGTTTCTTTTGAAGTAATATCGAATACTTCACAGAGAATAACTGCATTTTTGGCGGTCTTATTGATGGAACGAAGCGGTACGGCACCGGTGATCTCAAACGGTTCACCATACACTACGGATGGCTCACTGATGTCAAACAACAGTTTACCGCTGCGGAGTACGTTTTCTTTTTCTTCCACTACGGTTTCGCTTCCTTCAAACAGGGATGCCACTTTAGGCAATACAACAGCTGCCTGTTCTTCCTGGTGACCTGCCTCTTCGTCTCTTGCTGCTTCCTCTTCCAATCGTTTCGCTTCCTGAACAATAAGCTGGGACTGGCTCTTCAGATGCTCCAGCTGCTGGTGCATAAAAGCCTCATATTCGGACTGGGCGCTGTCGGATTGGGTGATCTCCACCTTGAAACGCAGACTGAACTCGCTGAAAATGATATTGGAAATTACTTCTCCGGTGCGTGCGAGGTCAAGGAGGGAGATGCCACCGTGGCTGAAAGGAATACAGATGGCTATGCGGTCATCGTTCATGTTAATTTCGTATTTATTGAAAAATCCATTGATAACGACGCCTACACGGGCGGCTTCCGTCAGAATTTCGGGGATATATTCTTTTGTGAACAGTTCGGATGGGTAATGGGGAAGAAAATGGATATAGTTGAGTTCGTATACCTGCGCTATCTCCGCTTCCATGGCATAGATATCCTTCTTGGAAAAAATCTGCGGCAGACTGCAGTTGACTTCGGCAAAGCGCTTTTCCTTATCCAGGCGTACGCTGTTGTTTTCTGCAAGGTCAAAAAAAGCTTTTTGTTTTCCAAGCGGAATATATCTCTTGAATATTTCCCCTAATTTTCTTTCACTCATAATGCCCCTCAATGTTCTCGTACTATTATTATTCTTCTCTTAAATCTCTTTCAATTTCATCAAGCAATGCTCTTACCAGTTCGTTTTCCGGTACTTTGCGGAGAATCTCGCCTTTTTTAAACACAAGTCCGCTTCCATCACCGCCGGCTATGCCATAATCGGCTTCTCTGGCTTCTCCCGGGCCGTTAACCACACATCCCATAATAGCAACACGCAGAAGCTTTCCGTGGGTATCGAACTTATTTAAGGCCGCACGGCAACGGTTCTGCAGACCGATCAGATCAATGGATGTTCTGCCGCAGGTGGGACAGGAAATGATATCCACGCCGCCGCGATGGTCAAGCTGCAGTGCACGCAGGATTTCACGCGCTGCACGGATTTCCTCTGCAGGATCGGCTGTCAGGGACACACGAATGGTATCGCCGATACCCTCACTTAGCAGTGTACCGATACCGATTGCGTTTTTCACCATCCCGGAATACGCGTCTCCCGCTTCGGTTACACCGAGATGGAGCGGGTACTCAGACTGTGCGGCAACAAGGCGGCAGGCAGAAATCATGGATTGAACCGTGGAGGATTTAATGGAGATGACTACATCGGAAAATCCGAAGCTTTCCAGTATATCTGCCTGGGACAGTGCGGACTCGGCAAGAGCTTCCGGTGTGGGAGAACCATACTTATCGAGCAGTTTTTTGTCCAGTGAACCGCTGTTCACGCCGATTCTGATGGGAACTCCGGCATCCTTACAAGCATGTGCCACTTCCGCGATTTTCCAGGTTTCACCTATGTTTCCGGGGTTTATACGGATTTTATCCGCACCTTGTTTTATGGCCTCTAAAGCGATTCTGTAGTCGAAATGAATATCGGCAACAAGAGGAATACGGCTGCCGGCTTTTTTGGCAGCAGAAAAAATAACAGCATTCTCCTCTTTCGGGACAGCCATTCGGATGATTTCACAGCCCGCTTCTTCCAGACTCAGGATCTGTCCGACGGTCCCTTCTATATCGGAGGCACGGGTATTGGTCATGGATTGGACAGTAATCGGATATGTCCCGCCGATCCCCGTATTGCCTATTCTGATGCTTTTACTGTTACGACGCATAACTACTCCATCTGAATTCATGTGAATGTATTAATTATAGCATATTCAAGCACAAAAATAAAGTCTATGATGAAAGAAATTGGATTTTGTCCTATTTCAGTTGAAAGAACAACCCGGCATCTCTGCAGACACCGGGTTTCATTATGATCAGAACAATGCAATGATATCCTTGAATGTGATCACCACAAACAGGATCATAAGCAGGACAAACCCCGCAAAATGTACTACGCCTTCCAGATTGGGATTGACAGGTTTACGGCGGATCAGTTCGATGAACTGGAACAGCAGTCTTCCTCCGTCCAATGCCGGAAGTGGGAGAAGATTCATGATTCCGAGATTCATACTGATCACTACGGAAAGATATACCAGATCCGATATACCGGAAGAAGCCGCTTCGCCCAGTGCTTCCGTAACGCCTACAGGACCGGATACACTCTCCATTCCGTATTTACCCGTAACAAGATCGTACAGGGATTCCCAGATCATTTTGATCGTGGAAACAGAACGGAATGCTGCGTGTTTCAGTACGGTAAGAGGTGTTCTGGCTTCCGCGTATACATAGAAGTCAATGTTACCGAATACGACGCTGCTGTCTGTAAAGGTCGGAAAAACGACTCCTTCCAGATTCAGTACTTTTCCTTCACGTTCAACCGTTACTGTGATGGGTTTATCTCCCTTACGCATGACTTCGTAGACCAGTTCATTGGCAATGTATACACGGGTGCCGTCGATTTTCAGGATTTTGTCACCTTCCTGCAAACCGTATTCGCTGGTGGAAACAGTCTCGGTCTCACGGAATTGTGCGATGGTAGTAGACGGCAGGCTGTCCTGCGTCATTACCAGAATACTCATGACAAGGATACCGACGATAATATTCATTGCCGCGCCGGCTACGGTGATGAGGATACGCTGCCACACGGGTTTACGGTGAAATGCATTCTCATCCTCAGATTCCTCGTCTTCGCCGACCATGCTTACAAAACCGCCGACCGGCAAAGCGCGAAGAGAATAGGCGATGCCCGTTTTACGGGAGATTTTTGTGAACAGTTTCGGTCCCATGCCGATGGCAAATTCGCGGATGGTGACATGAAACGCTCTTGCGGTCAGAAAATGACCGAGTTCATGGATAAAGATCAGCATCCCGAAAATCAGGACAGCGATCAGAATGGTCCAGATATTGATAAAATCACTTCCTATCAGATCTTATAACGAGGCAGTATGCGCTCCGCCGTTTCCGTAGTCAGACGAACGGCTTCCTTAATGGCCTCTTCATCTTTCTCTCCGTAATCGGACAGTTTTGTACCTGCCAGTATCGCTTCCACCGCTGCGGGAATTTCGCAGAACGGCAGTCTGTGGTTTAAAAATGCTTCTACCGCACTTTCGTCCGCCGCGATCAGTGCCGCGGGATACACGCCGTCCAGCCGGATCGCTTCTCTGGCGGTATTCAGGAGTGAGAATGTTTCTGTATCGGGCGAGGCAAAAGTCAGATTCGCCAATGCACTGAAATTCAGTCCCGGTTCCGTAAGTTCTGCACGGTTAGGATAAGTCAGTGCATAACGGATGCAGGAACGCATATCGGGTGCGCCGAGCTGGGCAATAACGGTATTATCAGTATACTCCACCATGGAATGAATTATGCTCTGACGGTGAATCAGTACTTCCACTTCCGCTTCTGTTACATCGAACAACCGTACCGCTTCCATGATTTCGAAGCCTTTATTCATCAGCGTGGCGGAATCGACAGTAATCTTCGGTCCCATTTTCCATGTGGGATGGGCAAGCGCTTTTTCTACGGTTACTTCCTTCAGATCTTCTTTTTTACATCCGAAGAAAGGGCCGCCGGATGCTGTCAGCAGGATTCGTTTGATACTGCATTGACGATTCCCGCTCAGACATTGAAAAATCGCGCTGTGCTCGCTGTCCACCGGGATCATTTCTCCGCCGGATTTGGCAAGGCGTTTCTTGATTTCATCACCCAGCGCAATAATGGCTTCCTTATTGGCAATAGCCAGCCGTTTGCCGCTTTCCGCTGCTGCAAGTGCCGTGGGAATACCGGCCAGACCTGCAATGGAATGGAGGATACAGTCGGCCTGTGTATACTTGACCGCCTGCAGAAGATCTTTCTCGGATGTGATGATTTCAGGGCACGGTCCGGAAACAGAGTCTTTCAGAAGTCTCCCCTGTTCTTCCCCGGGGACGTATACCATTTTGGGATGCAGTTCTTCCGTCTGCTGTGCAAGGAGAGGGATATTTCGCCAACCGGTCAGAAGTTCAACTTGCAGTCCGAGCTGTTTTACGACATCCACTGTCTGGGTGCCGACTGATCCTGTACTGCCGATGATAACTACGCTGTTTATTTTGGTTTGATTATTGTTAATATTCATATTTCAAGTCAAATGTTCGGTTCTTCTCAAATAAACATATTACTGAACACGAGGGACAGAATGTATACAACCGGAGCTGTTGCCAGTACGCTGTCGAATCTGTCCATGACGCCGCCATGACCCGGGAACAGATGGCCGTAATCCTTGATTCCGTAATGACGCTTGATCACGGATGCAATCAGGTCGCCTACCTGGGAAATTACGGATACAACTGCACCCATAACTGCCAGAACGATGTAGTCCGGATCTACAGCATTAAAGAATTTCTTCAGAATCCATCCGTATACCACTAAGCTGATCGCCGTAAATACGATGCCGCCGATACTGCCTTCGATGGTTTTCTTGGGACTTACTTCGGGGATCAGCTTATGTCTGCCGAAGAATCTGCCCGTGAAATAGGCAAATGTATCGCTGATCCATGCGCCTACAAAAGGAAGCAGGTACAGATAGGTGCCGTATGCGCAGTTCCGCAGAAGGATCAGGCAGGTGAAAGCAACAACGATATATATCGTCATCATATAAAATACGGCAAGGGATTCAATGCTGATTTTTCCCTTTGAGAATACAGCCAGAACAAAATAGTACAGCAATAGAACAAACATAAATCCGGAAAGGATATTGATCACTTCCGCCGCTGCCGTTTTCAAACTATCGGCATAAGACAAACTTGCTGCTTCTTTCAGCTTGAAAAATGCAAGAAAAGGCGCGCCGGCTGCTATGATATAGTTGGGAATATACAGCCAGGGAGACCCCATTCTGTTTTCGCTGTTTTGCAGGTCTTTCTTCCCTACACAGTTACACATTTCCCACACAGCAATACACGCCATCAATGCGGCAGCTATGGGAAATACGATTGTATCGGAGAAAATACAGATGGGTACAAATACACAAAGTGCTATTACTGCTGTAATGATTCTAACGATCATAATATGTTCTCCTTACGCCTCATCCAGTCCGCCCCATCGACGTTTCCGGCCGGCAAAACTGCGGACAGCCTCGTCGATGTCGCCTTCGGTCAGTTCAGGCCACATCTTTTCCGAAAAATAATATTCGGCATAGGCACTCTGCCAGAGAAGAAAATTGGAAATACGCAGTTCCTTGCCCGTTCTTACCACGAGATCGGGGTCGGGACAGTGATTGGTGTACAGGACAGCGGAAATGTCGCTTTCTGTGATTTCAGTCTTCCCTGCCTCTATAAGCGTATTCACGGCATTTACGATTTCTGCACGTCCGCCGTAATTAAGAGCAATATTGAGAATATACGGTCTTCCGGCGGTGTTTCTTTCCAGATTTTCCAGTTTTTCGCGCATTGCATCCGCAAGTGGTGCTTTATCTCCGATGAAATGGAAGGAGATCTCTTTTTCTCCATCCGCTTCCGCTGCATACTTTTCGAGAAGCTTCATGATCGCTTCCACTTCCGTCTTGGGGCGATTCCAGTTTTCGGTGGAAAATGCGTACACGGTACAGCATTTGATTCCGATATCTTTACAATACCGTACGATCTTGCGGAACACTTCTGCTCCTGCTTTATGCCCCGCTTCTCTGGGAAGAAGTCTGGAGGTTGCCCAGCGGCCGTTGCCGTCCATGATGAATGCTATATGACGCAGTCCGGCGCGTTCCACCAGTTCTTTTATGGTTGGTGTCGTTTCGTTTTTCACTATCATTTATTTTTCCGGCTAATTACAGTGCCCAACGCTCTCACATACTCTGCGAGCACGATGGGCACTGATTTTTGATTTAGATAGCCATGATTTCCTTTTCTTTGTCGGCGGTGATTGCGTCGATTTCCTTGATGAACTTATCGGTAAGATCCTGGATTGCCTTATCGGAAGCCTTCAGTTCGTCTTCGGTCATTTCACCGTTCTTCTTCATTGCCTTGCTCTTATCGTTGGCATCGCGGCGGATGTTTCTTACTGCAACCTTTGCTTCTTCGCTCTGCTTTACAAGACCCTTCTTGATTTCCTTACGTCTTTCTTCGGTCAGCTGAGGGAATACCAGGCGGATAACCTTACCGTCACTCTGGGGAGTAATGCCTACATCGGATGCCTGGATTGCCTTTTCGATGTTCTTTACGGTAGAAACGTCCCAGGGCTGGATTACCAGGGTCTTGGGGTCGGCTACCTTAACTTCTGCCATCTGGGTGATTGCAGTGGGAGTTCCGTAGTAGTCAACGGTTACGTGTGCCAGTACGCCTGCGTTTGCACGGCCGGCGCGGATTACGGAAAGGGCTTCCTGATATGCAGCAATGGATTTCTTCATTCTTGTTTCAAAATCTTTGGTATCCAGTTTCATGGTAAAACTCCTTTATTTATCTAATAATTATTTTTAATACATTATGGGTTCTTCGATTTTCTCGTATGTTACGAGAGTACCGATTTCTTCGCCGGAAACAACACGGACGATGTTTTCAGGATCCTTCAGATCGAAGATATAACTGTCGATCTTCTGCTCTTCGGCCAACGCGGATGCTGTAATATCGGTTGCACCGAGTTTCTTCTGCAGGCAGATATCATAGGAAACCTTTTTATATTTTTTGGCATCCTTATGTTCGCTGGGGTTCTTATCGTACACACCGTCAACGCTCTTGGCCATCAGGATCATATCAGCCTGAATTTCACATGCGCGTACAACGGTGGCTGTGTCTGTGGATACGAACGGAATACCGATACCGCCGGCAAAGATTACGGGCTTGCCGTTTTCCATGTATTCGATTGCATTCTTGAACTGGAAAGTTTCTGTAAAGCCGTTCATAGGGATAGCGGTCATAACCTTTGCATCTACACCGACTTTTTCCAGTGCATCCTGGAAACGGAGGCAGTTGATGGTGGTTGCGAGCATACCCATATGGTCAGCGCGTGCTCTGGTTACATCAACGCCGAGCTTGCCGCGCCAGATGTTTCCGGCACCGATCACGATACCCATTTGTACTCCCATATCGAGTGCTTTCTTTACCGCTTCGGAAATGATCTGCAGTTTCCGGCTGTCGAAAATTTCGATTACTTCTTCCTTTTCAACGCCGTCTTTCACGATGACCTTCTTTTCAGCAAGTGCTTCACCGGAAAGCTTCAGCAGAACACGTTTATATGCGCATTTCTGTGCGTTCATTGTGATTGCCTTCTTCCTGTATAATGTTCTCTATTATTTTACAGTATAATCGCCCATTTGTAAATAGACAATTTGTAAAATCCCTAAAAAATCCCGCCATTTTTTATCAAATGACGGGATTTTGTATTGTTTTTATGGGAATTACTGTTTGCCGGTGAGCTTAGCGATTTCTTCAGCGAAGTCGTCTTCTCTCTTTTCCAGACCTTCGCCTCTTTCGAACAGTACGAAGCTGTCGATGGAGATTTCTTTGTCCAGAGACTTAGCAACCTGTTCAACATACTTGCCAACGGTCAGAGCTTCGTCCTTAACGTACTGCTGGTCAACCAGGCAGCTCTTTTCGTAGAACTTACCAATACGGCCTTCTACCATCTTAGCGATGATAGCGTCGGGCTTGTTGGCGTTCTTTTCGTCGTTCTTGATCTGAGCCATCAGGATGTTCTTTTCTTCTTCCAGAACGGAAGCGGGAACGTCTTCTCTCTTAACGTATGTGGGAGGAGTACCTGCTGCGATCTGCAGAGCTACGTTCTTTGCCATTTCGCAGAATTCAGCATTTTCCTTCAGGCAGGGGCAGGCGTTGAACTTAACAACAACACCGGCCATACCGTTACCGTGGATATAAGAACTGGTTACGCCTTCGATGATTTCGAAACGGCGGATGTTCATGTTTTCGCCGATGGTGTAGATCATATCCTTCAGCTTAGCTTCAACAGTGAATTCACCGTCGTAAGGCAGAGCCTTCAGAGCGTCCATATCAGCGGGCTTGTTGTTTACGATTACATTCAGAATACCTTTAACAAATGTCTTGAATGCATCGTTCTTAGCAACGAAGTCGGTTTCTGCATTTACTTCAATGATAGCGGTTACGTCGCCAACAGTTGCGATGTCTACAACACCTTCTGCTGCGATTCTGCCGGCCTTCTTATCAGCCTTACCAAGGCCCTTTTCTCTCAGAACCTTGATTGCTTCGTCAAAATTACCGTCGGTTTCAACCAGAGCCTTCTTGCAGTCCATCATGCCAACGCCGGTCTTAGCTCTCAGGTCGTTTACCATCTTTGCTGTAATAGCTGCCATTACTTTAATCCTCCGTGATTTTATTATTCTATTCTCAGTAAAATTTAATTCTTAGATTAGAATTTTGCAGGTTCAGCATCTTCTGCTTCTTCTGCTGCAGTGATTTCAGCTTCAGCTTCGCCGAACTGTTCACCCTGCTTGCCTTCCAGAACTGCATCTGCAATTACGGAAGAGATCAGACGGATAGCGCGGATAGCGTCATCGTTACCGGGGATAACGTAGTCTGCGTCGTCGGGGTCGCAGTTGGTGTCAACGATTGCAACAACCGGAATACCCAGCTTCTTAGCTTCCAGAACAGCGTTGTGTTCCTTGCGGGGGTCAACAATGAAGATTGCGGAAGGCAGACCGTTCATGTTCTTGATACCACCCAGGTTCTTTTCCAGGTTGAACATTTCCTTCTGCAGAGCAGCTACTTCCTTCTTGGGGAGCATATCGAAGGTGCCGTCTTCCTGCATCTTTTCCAGGGAGCGCAGTCTTTCGATGGACATCTTGATGGTCTTGTAGTTGGTGAGCATACCACCCAGCCATCTTACGTTTACAAAGTACATGCCGCAGCGTTCAGCTTCTTCGCGGATTGCGTCAGCTGCCTGCTTCTTGGTACCAACGAACAGGATGGAACCACCTTCGGAAGCGGTGTCACGTACGAACATGTACGCTTCTTCGAACTTCTTGATGGTCTTCTGCAGGTCGATGATGTAGATACCGTTACGTTCAGTGAAGATGTACTCTGCCATCTTGGGGTTCCAGCGTCTGGTGTGGTGACCGAAATGTACGCCGGCTTCGAGAAGCTGCTTGATAGAAACAATAGACATTATAATGTCCTCCTTTGGTTTTTTCCACCATGTTTCCTTTATCTGCAACCCGAACGAGTGTCCGGGAACCGTCAGACAGAATTAAAACATGTGTGTTATATTGGTGTGAATTCATATAAACTTTCACACCCAGTTATTATACCACATAAAATGCCAAATGGCAATATCTTTCTTTGATTTTACAATTTATTTACAATTAAAGCAGGACAGGAATCCGCCGTATTTTCTGTTCTGATGATTTTTCCCGCTGTTCGCTTCCCTTTTATACTCCACCAGGATTGTATCTTCGCCGATACATCGAATCTGCTCCCAGCATATGCGGATGGTTTCATCGGTCCAGCAGAATATTCCTTTCTCAGGTTTAATGATTATTGCAGTAACTCTTCCGCAATCCGTTTCTATATCCATATCACATATTCTTCCCAGAATTTTTCCGTCACACAGATTGATCACATTGAGATATTCCAACTCCCGCATGGTTCGCACTGTATCACCTCCTCTATTATATATATGATGCACATCGTTAAAATACAAAGAAAGCCTGACGATCGGTCAGACTTTCTTTTGTATATGCAGATATTTGTATCAGCTATGTTTATGCAGCGGTTTCTGCTTCGGGATCAACAGTTTCGGCTGCGGCTGCTTCTGCGGCTGCGAGAGACTCGGATTCAGCAATAGATGCAGCTTCGGATTCCGCGATGGATTCAGCTTCATAGATCTTGAATTCTTCCGGGAATTCTTCAGACCAGAAGGTAAAGTAATCAGTTGCGATTGTAGATGCGCCTTCAAGGGTACTGAGGATTACACTGATTACGAACTTACCGTTTGCAGTTAATGCAATAGAATCAATCTGTTCAAGGAATTCCTTGGAATTCAGAGCCTGAATCTTTTCAAGAGTATCACCGGATACGCCTGCGGAGTTTCTCAGCTTGTTCTGGTTTACGCTGTCATACAGCATATCGAAGTTGAAGTAGGGGCTTACGAGAGATGCAAGGTTCTGTTCCTTGTAGAATTCCCATTCGTCCATGCTTCTGCCTTCGCCGGGATAGGTCATAAATACGTTACCGGTAGCATTGATATCCATCTGATAATCATCACTGATGATATCGATAATGGAATCGTCATCGGCATTTACCTGCCAGTGAACGCCTTCAACGCCGTACTGCAGAATAGTACGCAGTTCCTTATTGGTGTTCAGGAGGGTGATGATTTCCATGGAACGGGCAAGGTTTCTGGAGTATACGCTTACACCGAACATATTGGAGTAAACATCTTCTCTATCCGCGATGGGTCTTTCGAATACCTTGATGTAGTATTCTTCGCCGTATTCAGCAATGGTATTGGGATCGCCGGTTACAACGCCGACAGCAAACTTTTCGCCTTCTTCAAGAGTACCGTCACCTACATAACCGAGTTCGGAGAGTTCCTTCATCATTCTGATGTTGTCGATATAGCCAGGAATATTGAAGATAAGTACGGGGTCAACCTTATCAGCGGGCTTCAGATCGTTGCTGAAATAACTTGCGGCAACAGACCATGCACCGTCAACGGACAGATAATTTACACCTGCCATTTCGTAGGTATCCAGCAGGGGCACAACACCTTCCAGATTCTGCATACCCATATCCTTAATGAAGATTTCACAGTCGCTCATGGTATTGAGCTTGTCAATATCATAGTCGTACTTGTCAACCAGTTCCTTATTGATCAGCAGGAACTTATAATCATCGATGGGGCGGTTGTTGGGGATCGCATAGATACCGTCCTTATCGGCGCCTTCCAGGAAAGTGGGGTAAATATGGCTCTTGAGTGCCTTTGAAGTAGTGTCGATTTCATCATCCAGAGCCTGCAGCAGGCCGCCTTCGATATATTCCATGTACTTGTCGTAACCCTGAATCAGGAAAATATCGAGCTGTTCCGGTGCCGGTTCGGGATACTTGATTACAGTAACACCGATTTCGTTTACGTAGGTTTCTTCTACGTATTCGGTTTCTTCAACTTCGGTCTCTTCTGCAGTTTCTTCTGCGGTTTCGCCTGCAGTTTCTTCAGTTCCCTCAGCAGCAGTTTCTTCGGCTGCGGTTTCACCATCTGCAGCAGCTTCGGTTTCCTCAGCTTCTTCTTCGCGAGCTTCGGTTTCGGGCATTACACCGCCGAGCATTTCATTGATTTCATTCATACGGGCATCAAGAGCCTTCTGATATTCATCCTGTGCTACAGCGTGGAGCTCGATAGCGGTTTCAAACTTTGCACGTGTAATATTATTGATCGCTTCTTCAACAAGAGCGAGTGCCTCATCGGTCGTGTTTTCAGAAGTAGGAAGCCAGAGAGTCAGTGTCATAACACCGCGTTCGCTTTCCTCGATATCGGCTTCGAGATTTTCGTCGTCTCTGCCGAACAAGGCGCAGCCGGTCAGCAGCATATTGGAAAGCATCAGCATGCTCAGCAATATACAAATAAACTTCTTCTTCATTATAGGAATCCTCCTCAAAGTATGACTTTGCCTATAAAGGCTAAAAAATAGTTCTTGTAATATTTTACACGAAAAAATCACTTATGTCAAGCAGTTTTTATTTCGGAAAAATTTATTTTTACTTTTCTGAACTTATGTCTGCACGAATTCACGAATGTTAAATATGCATTGTATACATATCTTCATTGTGTTTATAGTATCTTTTAACAATCCTGTTGTACATCCCACACATATTCAAACGATATATTTTGGTGGTATTTTCCAATTTTCGTTTCTACATTTTGTATGAGGTTCATCCGGCACAATTTGTATTACTCCAGATAATCCTTCAGTGATTTCGAACGGCTCGGGTGACGCAGTTTACGCAGTGCCTTGGCTTCGATCTGGCGAATTCTCTCTCTGGTGATCTGGAATTCCTGACCGACTTCTTCCAGTGTTCTCGGACGTCCGTCATCCAGTCCGAAACGGAGCTTCAGCACCATTTCTTCTCTGGGTGTCAGTGTGTGCAGTACACTGTCCAGATGTTCTCTGAGCAGCTGGTAGGATGCTGCATCTGCGGGTGTTACTGTTTCTTCATCCTGGATGAAATCGCCGAGATGGCTGTCATCCGCTTCTCCGATTGGTGTTTCCAGAGAAACGGGATCCTGAGAAATCTTGATAACTTCCGCAACTTTTGCCGTACTCATGCCGATATCTTTTGCGATTTCATCAACAGTAGGTTCTCTGCCCAGATCCTGCAGCAGTGTACGCTGGCTTTTGGACACGCGATGGATGGTTTCCACCATATGTACGGGAATGCGGATGGTTCTTGCCTGATCCGCAATGGCGCGGGTAATCGCCTGTCGGATCCACCAGGTTGCATATGTCGAAAACTTGAATCCTTTTTCGCAGTCGAATTTATCTACCGCTTTCATCAGACCCAGATTCCCTTCCTGAATCAGATCCAGGAAGAACATGCCCTTACCGATATATCGTTTGGCAATGCTGACTACCAGTCTCAGATTGGCTTCGACCAGTCTCTGCTTCGCTTCCTCGTTACCGCTTTCGATCTGTTTTGCCAGTTCCGCCTCTTCTTCCTGGCTCAGAAGTCCGATCTGTCCGATTTCCTTGAGATACATACGAACCGGGTCGTCGATGGCCAGACCTTCCTGAGAAAGGGCTTTCACCATATCCTCAGCGGTTTCAAAGCTGCCGACCTCGTTTTCGATCTCAAACATCTCATCGGGATTTACGTATCCTTCCTCGGATTTATCCGACAGATCGTCAAGGAATGCGTTTTCATCCGCATCCCCGGAAGTTTTTTCGTTTACGTCAAAATCATCATCCAACAGAAAGTTATTTTCGCCGATCAGGTCATTTAAATTATTATTCATTCATTTACCGTCCTTTTCTGCCGGACCTTTTCCGACAGATATTATAATATTGGCGCGCAGTTCAGAGATTCTCCTGTTGTCATTTCCCGACATTTTTCAGCCGGATGGGGTCAGTTGATATCGTTCAGGAATCCGCGGAGGATTTTGGATCTGCTCTGGTGACGCAGCTTACGCAGAGCCTTGGCTTCGATCTGACGGATTCGCTCACGGGTAATATTGAATTCCTTACCTACCTCTTCCAGTGTTCTGGTTCTACCGTCTTCCAGGCCGAAACGGAGTTTGATTACCATTTCTTCACGGGGAGTCAGGGTATGCAGTACCTTATTCAGCTGTTCGCGAAGGAGCTGATAGGATACGGCCTCAGCAGGTGTGGGGGAGGAGTCGTCGGGAATAAAGTCACCCAGATGGCTGTCGTCTTCTTCGCCGATGGGGGTTTCCAGGGACACGGGATCCTGGGCCGCTTTCATGATTTCACGTACCTTTTCGGCGCTCATGCCGAGTTGTTCGGCGATTTCATCCACGGAAGGTTCCCTGCCCAGTTCCTGCAGAAGCTGACGGGAACAACGGGAAACGCGGTGGATGGTTTCCACCATGTGTACGGGAATGCGGATGGTTCTTGCCTGATCCGCGATGGCACGGGTGATTGCCTGACGAATCCACCATGTTGCGTAAGTGGAGAATTTATAACCCTTGGTGTGGTCGAATTTTTCCACCGCTTTGATCAGACCAAGGTTTCCTTCCTGGATCAGGTCAAGGAAATACATGCCCTTGCCGACATACTTTTTGGCAATGCTGACTACCAGACGCAGGTTTGCTTCCACCAGTTCGTTCTTGGCTGCTTCGTCGCCCTGAGAAATCCGTTCGGCCAGATACAGTTCTCTGTCCAGGTCCAGCAGCGGAATCTTACCGATGTCCTTCAGATACATTCTTACCGGGTCATCTACGGCAACACCCTCTTCGGCCAGGAACTGTTCGATATCTTCGCTTTCGTCGATCTCGCCGGAGGATTCCATGCCCATGTAGCTGTCGCTGTCCATATAATTGTTTACTTCGATACCGTTGGATTCCAGGGACTCGTATACCTTGTCCATCTGTCCCATATCAAAGCCGGAAAATTCCATAACCTCCAGAATGTCACTGTTGGATAAAGACCCGTCACTTTTGCCTTTTTCAATCAGGCCCTGCATATCCATCTTCTTGTCGTTTTCCATGTTTACCCTTTCATTTCTGTGTTCTCTTTTGGTTGATTATATCTGCGATGCTAAGACTTGACTTAGCTTTTTTGGTTTCCTCACGCAGCTGCTCCGCATACAGGCGAAATATATCTCCGTCGTTTTTCGGCAGTTCCGAACGGTTCAGGAGCATCCTTGTGGCTCTCGATACTTCATCCGGTGTAAAGGATTCCCCGAGCATTCCGATGGAAAATCCGCCGTTCTGCACTGCGCTCTCGAAAAACACATACAGTCTTCTGCCGAACTCGGTTGAGAAATCCTCTCCCGTCAGCACACCGTCCTTCAGTTCTTCGGTCAGCAGTTCATTATGCAGAAACAGCATGCCGAGGACTTCTTCCTCCAGTCTGGCGGCTTTCGGCTGGCGCATGAAGTCCGGATTGACTCTGTCGCTGGAACCGGAAGTGTTTCGGATCAGGTCTGCTCTGCGCTTTTTGTCGTTTTCCTTAACAGCACGTCGGCGCAGGCGGTCCACATCTCCCTGGATACTCTTAGGATCAATGGCAAATATCTTTGCTGTTTTTTCAATATATATATCCCTTTCAATATTGGAATACACGCGGGATATGGCGAGGCAGACTTCGTTCAATGCTTTTATTTTTTCCTCGTCCGCCTCCATGTTATACTTTTCGGTTACTGCCTCTATCAGGTAATCGAATTTACTCCGGCTTCCTTCTATCAGCTGACGGAATTTCTCCGCTCCGAACTTTTTGATATATTCATCCGGGTCCTTGGCATCCTGCAGTTTCAGAACCTTTGCGTCGATTCCCGCTTCCTCCAGCAGGGTCATGGCTCTGGCAGTTGCCTTCTGTCCGGCTTCGTCGCTGTCATATGTAATGATTACTTTGGATGCGTATTTTTTTAAAATTCTTGCCTGTTCTGCGGTGATGGCAGTACCCAGAGTAGCAATGGCATTCTGGAAACCGGCGGCATGGAGAGCGATTACATCCATGTAGCCTTCGCACAGAATAAATCCGTTTTCACAGTATTTTTTGGCAAAATTCAATGCAAACAGGTTTTTGCTCTTTTTGAAAGCGGGTGTATCGGAGGTGTTCAGATATTTCGGCTTGCTGTCGTCCAGCACTCGTCCGCCGAAAGCAATCACGTTTCCCGATACGTCGATAATCGGGAACATTACCCGACCTCTGAAATAATCGTAGTATCCGCGTTCGCTTTTACCGCAGAAATAACCGGTCTGGATTTCGTTCTCCGTAAATCCGAGGCTTTTCAGATGGCGCAGTGTACCACTGATCGGTGCAAAGCCCAGTCCAAACCGGCTTATGATCGCGCTGCTCAGTCCTCTTTCCTGAAAATAGGCTCTTCCCGCTGCACCGATCCGTTCATCCAGCAGGCAGCTTCGGTAGAACCGTGCGGCTTCCACGTTCATGGCGAGGATGCGCTTTCTGGATACACCGGTATCCCTTTCGATTCCGCTATTTTGTGACGGCAGGGTGATTCCGGCTTTGTCGGCAAGGTATTCCACTGCGGAAATGTAATCCAGATTCTCCATGCGCATGACGAAGTTGATCACGTCACCGCCTGCCCCGCAGCCGAAGCAGTAGAAACTCTGGTTTTCCGGATATACGGTAAAGGAGGGGGTTCTTTCGCTGTGGAACGGACACAGGCCTTTCAGGTTTCTGCCCGCTCTGCGAAGCTGAACATATCCCGATATGGTACTTTCGATCTCACAACGGAAACGGATATCATCGATGATATTGCTCGGGATCATGTCCTGCCACCTCGCTTTCTTTTACGATATAAAAGTTATAATTCGCCCGGAATCTGCCACACCTGCGGGATGAAAAGATCCTTGTACATCTCAATGGCGTAGCGGTCGGTCATGCCGGATATATAATCACAGACACACCTTTCAACAGGCTCTGTTTCCTGCATCCGGTAATAGAATTCGGGCATTTTTCCAGGATATTTCATGAAATAATCAAACAGGGCTTCCAGCATTGTTCTTGCCTTCTGCTCTTCCTTCCGTGCAGCCGGGTTATAATACACATTTTCAAACAGAAATGACCGCAGACCCAGCATAGCTTCGCCGATTTCCGGTTCAATCTGGATGGAAGGCGAATTCTGACTGGCTTCAATTACGGCGCTGACCATTGTATTGATACGGGAAGAATGGGTTTCGCCGAGGATATCCGTATAGGCTTTCGGTATATCTTCCTTTTTCAGAATCCCGGCACGGCAGGCATCGTCTATGTCGTGATTGATATAGGCAATTCTGTCGGCATACTTGATGATTACCCCCTCATTGGTTGAGGCTCTGTGATCACCGGTATGGTTGACAATGGCATCTCTTACTTCCCAGGTCAGATTCAGTCCTGCTCCGTCATTTTCCAGTTTCTCGACCACGCGCAGGCTCTGACGATAGTGAGAAAAGTCCGGATCGTAACACTGACGCATTACCTCTTCTCCGCAATGGCCGAAGGGCGTATGACCGAGATCATGCCCCAGGGCTGCGGCTTCGCACAGGTCCTCGTTCAGCATCAGGGCTCTGGCGATGATGCGAGCAATCTGGGATACTTCCAGAGTATGGGTCAGTCTTGTGCGGTAATGTTCGCCTGCGGGAAGCATGAAAACCTGTGTTTTGTGCATCAGGCGGCGGAATGATTTACTGTGCAGAATACGGTCACGGTCACGCTGGAATTCCGTTCTGTTGATACAGGGCTCAATCGGCTTTTCCCTGCCGCGGGTATTCTCACATAAAAAAGCATAGGGTGATAATGTCAGGCGTTCTCGCTCGTAAAACAGCTCTCTTACGCACTTTCTGTCCGACATATCACCTCATCCTTTCGCAGACATATCTTTTTCCGCAATATGTTTATTTATTCACGCTTATAATATACGCTCTTTTTTGCTTTTTTTCTTTTTTTGACAGATCATAGGTTTTCTGTGTTCTGTCTGGAAGCACGTTCCTCGGAATATACGATTTCAAAGGATGCTCTGCCGCCTGTCATTTCAGAGACGGCAACCCGGATCTCTTCCGTACGTGTGGCTTCCATGGCGGCCTGTATCAGTACGGAGGAACCGAAATCCGCCTTTTCTTCCACCACATCCATTCTGGTAAAACCGGCGGTCAGCTTCTGATAATCGGAATAACTGCACTCAATCAGCACTACATTCCATGGTTCGAATACAGCCATCCCGGCAGCATCGATGGCCATTTTTGCTGCCGCCGAATAGGCACGAACCAATCCTCCGGCGCCGAGAAGGATTCCGCCGAAATAGCGGGTTACCACTACGCACAAATCGCAGGCACCGGACATTTTCAGGACATTAAGAGTGGGAATACCGGATGTACCATGGGGTTCGCCGTCATCGGAATACCTTGCGACAGAACCGTCCTGCAGAAGATAGGCATATACATTATGGGTGGCATCGCTGTATTTATGACGGATTTCTTCGATGAATGCGCGGGCTTCGTTCTCGTCCGCTACCGGTGCGGCATGGCCGATGAATACGGATTTCTTTTCTTCCATTTCCACGGAAACACGGGACGCCAGAGTGATTCTGCGGTTTTCCTTTGCTTCCGGTTCGCTTTTCTGCTTCATGGAATTACTCCTCAATAATATACTTGGCGATCTTACCCAGCAATTTTTCGTCGGCTGTTACGCTTACGTGGATGCCGTCTTCTTCATAGGATACTTCCACGTCGTCGCCCAGCTGATAAATAAGGCCCGTTACGGCACCGTCCTCCGGGGGAATAAACAGTTTGACACGCTTTTTGCCTTTGTTCACCATGGATTCCAGCTTTTCGGCAAGAGCATCCAGTCCCGCACCGGTTTTGGCGGAGATGAATACGATCTCATCCTTGGTGCTTTCCGCCAGTCTTCTCATGGCAAACAGTTCGTTTTTATCGGTATGGCAGTCGCACTTATTGAATACATACAGAATCGGTTTATCCCCTGCCCCCAGTTCGGTCAGCAATTCGGTTGTTACCTTTACCTGAGAAGCGTATTCAGGGTCGGAGGCGTCAATTACGATCATAAGAATATCGGAATAAACGGCTTCCTCCAGGGTGGAGCGGAATGCTTTGATCAGGTGATGGGGGAGGTTGCGGATAAAACCTACTGTGTCTGTCAGCAGGATTTTTACGCCGCCGGGCAGCTGGTATTGTTTGGTAGTGGTATCAAGGGTTGCAAACAGTTTATCCTCTGCCAGGATTCCGGCACCGGTGAGTGCATTGAGAAGCGTGGATTTGCCCGCATTGGTATATCCTACGATACCGCATTGTACAATACCACTTCTTTCTCTCTGGCTGCGCATGGTCTGTCGGTTTTTGGCTACTTTGTCCAGCTCCGCTTCCAGTGCACTGATCTTTTCCTTCATACGGCGGCGGTCGATTTCCAGTTTCGTTTCGCCGGGACCGCGGGAGCCGATACCGTTGCTTTTGGCAGCACCGCCGAGTCGGGACAGTTCCTTGCCATGTCCCACAAGACGGGGTGCCGTATAGCGAAGCTGTGCCAGTTCCACCTGGAGACGGCCTTCTGCGGTACGGGCATGGTCGGCAAAGATGTCCAGGATCAGCATGCTTCTGTCGATTACCTGTACGGGATTCTCAATGGCGTTCTCTATTTCCTTGATCTGGGACGGAGAAAGTTCACAGTCGAAAATAACAAGCTCACATTCCAGTGCGGTACACATATCCGACAGTTCTTTCACTTTTCCGCTGCCGAATACGGTTTTGGAATCGGGCGCTTCACGCATCTGGGTCATATAAGCAAGACTTACACCGCCTGCGGTTTCCAGAAGTCTTTCCAGCTCATTCAGGCTGATCAGACATTCGTTTTCACCGTTCTGGGGATGGATCGCACACAGTATGGCACGTTTCGGGGTGGACTCGGTCTGTTCGTTGTTTGTTCTTTTTTCTTCCATCTCATTCACCTCTTTCAAAGGAAAAGAAAAAGCCGGACAGGTACACTAAGCTTTTCGCTCCGCTGCCCTGCCCGACGAATTCTCTCGGGAGCAATAGTATTGCAAATCCTAAAATTACTTGCGGCTTTCCAGACGCTTCTTGAACTTGTCAACACGTCCGCCGGCATCAACAAACTTCTGCTTACCGGTGAAGAAAGGATGGCACTTGGAGCAAATGTCCACGCGCAGCTCACCTTCAGCATCACTCTTGGTAGAGTGGGTAGTAACGGTTTCGCCACAAGCGCAGCGGATAGTTACTTCTTTATATTCGGGATGGATTCCTGCTTTCATTATTTTCACCTCATTCCACAGATACTCACGTATTTGAGATTATACCACATTCCAAAATGAAATGCAATAGTTTTTTAAAAGTTTTTTTGATTTTTTCAAAAATATTCTTTTTTTCTGTCAAATACGTGAGGCAATCTGTTTTTTGAGTCGTGTGATAATCTTCTTTTCCAGCCGCGATATATAAGATTGAGAGATACCGAGTACATCTGCTACCTCTTTTTGGGTCATTTCCTTCTTTCCGCCCAGTCCGTAGCGCATTTCGATAATCACCCTCTCCCTCTCCGACAGAGTGGCCACCGCTTCCCGGATCGTTTTTTCATCCTCCGTCTTTTCGATATTCTTACTGACTGTATCTTCTTCCGATCCGAGAACATCGGACAGAAGCAGTTCATTTCCGTCCCAGTCCATATGCAGCGGTTCATCGATGGAGACATCCCCTTTATGGGAAGCGTTTTTGCGGATATACATGAGTATTTCGTTTTCTATACAGCGGGAGGCATAAGTGGCCAGTTTTATGTTTTTATCCGCACGGTAAGTGTGTATGGCTTTGATCAGTCCGATGGTACCGATGGAGATCAGATCCTCGATACCGATACCGGTGGATTCAAATTTTTTCGCAATATACACCACCAGGCGTAGGTTACGCTGAATCAGTATATCTGCGGCATTTCGATCTGTTTCGTAGCGTTTCAGAATCTCCGCTTCTTCCTCACGGGTCAGTGGAGGCGGCAGGACATCGGATCCGTTTATATAGAAGCAGTTTGTGCGATTCCCTCCGTAAAACGCCAACATCATTCTGCCGATGGTTTCTCTGAATCCCCCGACAGCATGAAGCATATTGGAACGTATGATCATAGTTTCTTCCCTTCCTTTATGTTTGAATAAGCGAACCGGGACACAATGCACCGTATCCGCCGTAATGATTCTCCGGAATGTCTTCCACCACAAGAACCGCTCTGCAGACAATGCCGTCAACTTTTACTTCGTCCGGGATAATACCGTACAGCAGTTTTTCTCCGCCTACGGACCCGGATGGAATCAGGCGCAGTTTTGTGTTTTCGCCGATATTCCCGCTGTGCAGTACCGGATACAGATATTCTATTGATTTGGCGGACACGAGGATAACCGGGCTGCCGGAAAGCGGATCTTTCAGAAGATTTCCCGTATCCACAAGTGCTGTTGTTTTGGCTGTCCGACTTCCGCGTCGGATGGTTATTTCTGCAAATGACGCACCTTTTCGATATGTGAACAAACGTGCAAGCAGGATACATATTACCACAGCGGTCAGGTAAGCTGTCGGATAACTGCTCTTACCCGGCATTTTCGTATAGACTGGGTTTCCCATGGACAGCAGAACCGACAGAATTCCACCGGACAATGCGCCGCATCCCCATACCAGTATACATTGGCGCAGAAATGCGGGAATGGTACCCATTTTACCGTAAGTGATGTATACCATAATACCGGAAAGCATGATTCCCGACAGTATGATTAGTGCAGGACTCTCCGGAAGAAACAACAGTATTAAGCTTCCAGCCGCTCCAGATCCCGCACCGAGAAGCATACGGCGTAATGATGTCTTACGGCAGGTACATTTACTGCACAAATATAATGTCAGAAAATCCATGCTTGCGTCGATTAAGAACAGTATATCCGCATAAACGATCATCCGTCCGTTCTCCTTGGTTTGTTATTACAGTATACGCTTTTCTGCTGTCAGGATTTTGTCATTTCCTGCGCTGCATGAAAATTTCCTGAAGTCGGAAATAGGCATTGTCCGGATGAATTTCGGTATCATTTTTGCGGGACAGAATTTGACGGATTTCTATTGACTTCTCGGAATGGATATACTATAATGTGTTTACCCAATTCATGAAAAGGATGGTATAACTCATGAAAAGACCGAAGCTTTTATTATACGGAATCGACGGTGCGCAGAACAATTATGTTCTGGATATGGTAAAACGTGGAAAGCTCCCCGGATTTGCACGCATCATGAAAGAAGGCGTGTACTTCAGTGATATGATGTCCACCTTCCCGACTATCTCCCCTACCTGTTGGAACTCCATTTTTACAGGTGCTGTTCCGAGTGTACACGGTGCAGTCTGTCAGGATCTGCATTACAAAACCGCTCATCCCGGTGAAATTCATTCTTCTTATCACAGCGAATATATCACTGCTGAACGTTTCTGGGAAACGGCAGGTCACGCAGGTCTGCGTTCTCTTGTTATCGATACTCTTGGTGCCGGTCATGTCAAAGCGCCTAATGTAACTCATATACGCGGCGGTGTCAACACCAGATCCGCTTCGAAAATACCCAATCATTACTGCAGCATTCAGCTCGCAGAAGGTTCTGCAAAGTTTCAGAACAGAAAAGATTACTCCCCTGATAAATGGCAGGAGTTTGAAGCACAGAACAATCCCGCAAAAAATACATTCATTATAACACACGTGCACAACGGTGACACAGTTGCCGATCCATTCACATGGACGGTTAAAATTACCGACGATGGTTTGAAGATCGGTTTTGATGAAGCGGCAGCTGAATGTGCGTCTCCAATCACTCTGCATCAGTGGACCGACGTTATGACCCGTTCCCTCGTGACCGTTGACGGCATCCCCGTTAAGTTCCATTTCAGAGCTTATTTCAATAATTTTGATTCCGAAAACAATGTTTATCAGCTGTTCTTCACCGGTGCATACAACATTCTGTTGGAAATGGATCCTGTTGACAATGCCGTTGAGATTTCTGAAATTCCCGAAATCAATGTTTTGTGCGGTGATACCTTTGAAATGTTCGCTGACACACTCGGATTTTACAGCCGCTGGAAGGCTAAAATCGTAGAATGGGCCATGGAAAACGAAGACTATGATATCATCGTTGTATATTCCGATTCTCTGGATTCTGTAAACCATAAATACTCAGGTTTTCGCGAAGGGACATGGCATTCTGACACCATCAAGAAGGAAAAAGCTGAAGAATTCTATGAAAAGCTCTATAATGTGGAAGGTGTAATGATTGAATGGCTGCTTGATAATGTTCTGGCTGAGGATACACAGCTCGTTGTCTGCAGTGACCACGGCGGAATCGGCTGTCCCAAAGGGTATCTTACCCGATATGTTCTTGCGGATGCCGGACTGTTGGTTTATGATGAAGAAACGGAGAAAGAGCGTACAGAAGAAAACTTCTGGAATTTCTTCAATCAGCAGAACAACCATCCCGGTATCAACTGGGAAAAGACGCGTGCTTACCCGACAGGCTGCTGTTTCGTCAATGTAAACCTTCAAGGCCGTGAACCTTGCGGCAGTGTACCTCCGGAAAAATATGAAGCTACCGTTGGCGAGATCATCCGTGCTCTTCACGCTCATGATCCTGACCCGGAAGGTCCCTATTCCATTGCGTTTGCTTTACCCGGTGATCAGGCAGGAATCGTTGGTCAGGGTGGTCCCATGTGCGGAGATGTTGTGTTCGGTCTGGCAGGTTCCCGTGTAGGCGGATGCTATGGCGGTGTCCATGCGCATCAGATTCCTTCCGGTCGTGTCAGCACCGGTGGAGATATGCGCCCTATCTGTATTATGTGCGGCACCAAATTTAAGAAGAACGTGATTCTTGACCGTCCTGCGGATATTACGGATATTATGCCGACCCTTTGCTTTGCAGCAGGTGTGCCTCAGCCCAAGGATGCAACCGGTGGTGTAATTTTCACTGCGTTCACGGATAAATATTGATTCTCTTAAAAATTAAAAGTGAGGCATTCCTTTTGGATACCTCACTTTTTCTGTGATATTTTTATATATGACCTTGACTTAACCATTTGTTTAAATTATAATGCGTTCCTCAATTTATGAAAAGGAAAGTATATGCTCATGAAAAAGCCAAAGTTATTGTTATACGGTATTGACGGCGGTCAGAGTACTTACCTGCTCGAAATGGTAAATAAGGGGAAGCTGCCCGGATTTGCACGTATGATGAAAGAAGGCGTGTATTTCAGCGATATGATGTCCACCTTTCCTACCATATCCCCAACATGCTGGGCTTCCATCTATACAGGTGCTGTACCCAAAGTGCACAGCGCTGTTTGCTCGAATCTGCATTACAAAACGGCCCATCCTGGCGAAATTCATTCTTCTTACAAAAGTGAAAACATAACCGCTGAACGCTTCTGGGAAACTGCCGGTAAGCAAGGAATCCGCTGTCTCGTGATCGATACACTGGGAGCTGGCCATGTGAAAGCGCCCAATGTAACACATATCCGTGGCGGTGTCGGCGATAAACCTTCGAAAATCCCTGCTTTCTCGTGTAGTTTAAGTTATCCTGAAAATATCCCAGCTTATATTGCCGAAAATACCGTTGACAAACACATCGGAATTGATGTTGAAAAAGAAAAGAATGTCTTTATCCTCAAACATAAGCATGACGGAAAAGTCGTAATTGAAGATTTCACCTGGACATTCATCATCACTGACAGCGGTATTCAAATAGGAAGTAACATGGGTACTGCACAAGCAGCCATCCCTACAACTGTTCATAATTGGACCGATGTCATGTCCCGCAGCATTATGACCGTGGAAGGATTCCCGGTAAAATTCCATTTCCGTGCCTATGTACTGGAACACGATAAAGAAAACAGGATTTATAAAATTGTGTTCACCGGTGCGTGTAACCTGATGAACGAAGTGTATCCATCTGATTATGCGAAGATATTCACCGAGTTTCCCGAGATCACTGATATGATCGGCAGTACACCTAAAACATTTGATGACTCCCTCGGTTTCTATAACCGCTGGAAAACCATGGTTATCGAATGGGCTATGGAAAATGAAAATTACGACATTATTGTTGTTTACTCCGATTCTCTTGATGTGGTCAATCATACATACTCGGGATTCAAGGAAGGGACCTGGTATTCTCCAACCATTACGAAGGAAATAGCTGAACAATATTACGAAAATCTCTACAATGTAGAAGGCAACATGGTTGAATGGCTGATGGATCATGCTGTGGGTGAGGATACACAGTTCTGCGTATGCAGTGACCACGGCGGTATCGGCTGTCCCGAAGGTTACATGACAATTTATGCACTGGCGGATGCGGGACTTCTTGTATTTGATGAAGAAACAGACAAACAGCGAACCTTTGAGAATTATTTCGATTTTCAGAGATTGCACAACAACAATCCGGGTATCATCTGGGAAAAGACAAAAGCTTACCCTACCGGCTGTTGTTACGTTAATGTAAATCTTAAAGGCCGTGAGCCTACCGGCAGTGTTCCTACAGAACAATTCGATGACACCGTTGCGGAGATTATCCGTGCTCTGCACAAATATGATCCCGATCCGGATGGGCCTTATTCCATCGCTTTTGCCGTTTCCGGCGAGCAAGCCGGTTTCTTCGGGCTGGGCGGTGATCTTTGTGGGGATGTAGTCTTCGGTCTTGCCGGTTCCCGTGTGGGTGGTTGTTACGGCGGTGTACATGCACATCAGATACCTTCCGCGCGTGTGAAAACAGGAGGTGATATGCGACCGTTCTGCATTTTCATGGGCAGCAAGTTCAAGAAGAATGTAATTCTGGACCGGCCCGCGGATCTGACGGATATTGCGCCGACTCTGTGCTTTGCGGCAGGTATGCCCCAGCCCAAGGATGCAACCGGCGGTGTTATGTTCGCGGCATTTGCAGATGAATATTGATCTTTTTTAAAACCAAAAGTGAAGTATCTATTCCTTAACGGAACAGGTACTTCACTTTCTTTTTACAGTATGATATCGCTTTCCTTACCTTTGTTGATTTCCAAAAGCTTCTGCAGCATGCTAAGGACACCGTCAATATGGAAAGGGCCAGCGATTTTGTAGGCGGAAATGCTTACATACAGTTTATCCTGAGCATTGAAACGGGGGTCGTATGCATCAAGATAATGGGGGATGCGTACATCAATGGCGCGGAGGCAGGATTCGGGAGCGTCGCTGCGGCGGGTGTATTTGACGTTTTCGAATACTCTTCTGCATTCTTCGGCGATTTTCTTGTTGATGATATAGCCGCGGCTGTAGAGTTCTTCGGTTTTTACGTCCTTCAGCATTTCAGCCGCTTTACGGTGATCGCCGAGGGACTTCAGATATGTGTCACAGTTGTACTGGATACATCCCAGAAATTCTTTTGCGGTATCGGTACGGACGGATGCGGATTCTCCGCCGGAATGGTAGCCGATCACGGATGCGAGGGTATTCATCAGTCCGAGGCGGATTTTTTCCACATCCGCTTCGGTATACAGTCCGGTTCGCAGAGCTTCGGCGGCCAGTGTATTCATATATTCGGCGGGATTTATGCTGCTTTCATCGAATGGGCCGAATGCGATTACCTGATTCTCGTTTGTCATAGATGCCTCACTCCTTTACTTTATATCCGAGAGTCTGTTCTTCTTCGATACGGTCGGCGAGTTCCACGACTGCGCCTTCGTCCGTTGTCAGGAAAGGTGTAATGGCACCGGTTTCGTCACGGCGGGCCTGCAGTGCGGTATCGCGGGAATTGTCTTCCGCATCCCTTTCGCCAAACCACTCTTCGTAGTTTTCACCGGATACAACCTTGCGGATGATGATCTCCGCTTCTTTGGCAAGCAATGTATCCACGGATCCGCGGCATCTCTGCTCGAATCGAACGAAAAGTTCGTCCAGTAAGGCATTGTCGTTGATTTTATCGTCGGTTTCCGTCTTAATATAATAGAAAACCTCTGCAATTTCGCTCAGGGTGTAGGCATAGTTTTCTTTTGTGATATAGGAAGAACGGGAGAAACGCTTGATGATTCCTTCCATGGCACCCACACCGATTTCGATTCTTTCATTTTCGGCAAGTGCCTTGGCTCTGGTTTCCGAAAGTTCTTTCGCTTCTTCCGGTGTCAGGGTGATACCATATTCTTTTGTGACTTCATTCAAGGCGAGAATCTCTTCGCTGATCGGCTGTACGGCGAAATTCTCTAAAACGATCAGTTCCTTCATTTTCGTCCTCCGGTTTATGAGTGTGTAAAAAAGACTTGACTTACAGGCAGTTTTGTGGTATACTGAATATGTATAAATACCGCCTTGTTTTATGGGTATTTATTAGTATACCATATTCTGCTTGCGTTTGTCAAGCATTTTTCTTTTATATGACCGCGCAAAAAATCCCGACGGATTCAGCCTGTCGGGGATTTTTTATGGAACTTTTGTCGTTTCGGACCGTCTTAGCGTTTGACTGCTTCAAGGGCCTTAATAAGTACGCCTTTTTCACTGAAATTCCGTTCGTATTCCGTCATGATGTTCCCTGACGCTCTGTCGGAATTATGCAGGTCGCGGGTCATGAACTGCATATCGAATTCGCTGGCTTCCACGGTTTCCAGAGAATAATCGAACAGGATCTCGTTATCGGTCTTGAAATGGAAAACACCGCCCGGCTTCAGTACACGCAGGTAACTCTTCAGGAACACGGGACTTGTCAGGCGTCGGTCGGCATAGCCTTTCTTCGGCCACGGGTCACTGAAATTGGCGTAGATATCCGATACACTGTTATCCGGCAGGTGGGACAATACTTCAGCGGCATCTCCGATAGTGAAGCGCACGTTGCCTCTGTCGGCCATGGGAATATCCCACTGTTCGCCGTAAGGACATACGGTACCGTCCGGTTTCTGCCAGCCGCCGTGATATGCGAGGGTGCCGAGTCCTCTTTCTTCCGCATATTTTTCGATAGCGCACACCATGACATCGCTGATCTTTTCTACGGCCAGATAGTTGTAATCCGGTTCGGCTTTGGAAATACCGGTGATGAATCCGCCCTTGCCGCAGCCGATCTCTATACGCAGAGGCAGGTTTTTTTCATAGCATTTCAGGAGATCGGACCAGATTTCTGCGGAATTTATGTACATTAAAGATGAAAGGACTGTTAATCTTTCATTTCCGTACCGTTTTTTTCTCATTCTCATATTGATTATTACTCCGTTTTTTGATAAAATATATGTAAAGCAAATTTCTTCCTGCAAAATTTGGATTTGCAAAGAGGTTTCGCATATATTATAGCATATCTTTGACAGTTTGTCTATTCTTTTTTTGAGAGGTGGATCCCGACATGGAATTGGATGTTTTCATGAAAGTGCTGGAGTCCTCCCTGGTAAAGCACGGTGTCCCGTCGGATATGGCCGGACAGCACGCCGCTACTCTGCGCACGACCTTTACTCAGGGCGATCTTGCCGATATTGAAAATATACGCAGTGAAGCAGAGGTGGACTCGATTGCCGCCGGTATTGCTTCCATTTTGAATAAGCATAAACCAGCCAAGCCTGCAGAGGCTCCCAAGCCTTCTCACGCCGGCGAAATGTATACGGAAAATGATGCCCCGCGGCCGATGAAGGCCAATACGTCTTCCGTCAGACCGGCTCAGAATTCAGCGGACTTTTTTGAAGCTCCGGATGGGTCTGACAGAACACCCAAGGGGACTGCGGTCTTCTGGGGTGTACTGATTCTGACGCTTCCCATTTCCCTTGCCCTTCTGGGACTGGTGCTCGGTGCCTTTGCGTTTCTTTATATTGCCTTGATTGCAGGAATCATTGGATTCATTCTGGCGCTGATCGGTGTTGCTGCTTGCGGCGGCGGTATTGCGCTGGTTGGCATGATTTACGGTGTTACGCAGCTGTTCTCGAATGTGCCTGCGGGAATTTATGAGATCGGTCTCGGTGTTATTATCGCAGGGGCGTCTGTTTTCATTGCGGTTCTGCTGTACAATGCGGCTGTACGTTTTCTGCCCTGGGTTATGCATTGGCTGACCGTATTCTTCGGATTTGTTATGGATCGTATCAAATATGGCTTCTGCCTGGCCAGAAGGGAGTGTTATAAGCTGTGAAACCCACTTCTATTATTTCTCTCATCGTTGCTGTAATGCTGGTGATCTGCGGCAGTGTTACCTGCATGATCGCCAAGGGTATGGCGGAAGCAGACGGTAATTCCCTGTTTGCGCAGAAGCGCGGGGATGAATTTGTCAATACCGTTTCTTTGGCGGACACAGCTGTCAATGCGGTTGATCTAACCGTTACCAATGCAACCGTTTACATCCATGGCCAGAGCACCAACGCTTATGCCGAGATCATCAATTTCAATGACAACAATTATACAGTGAATACCGGGAATCAGGTATTCACATTCAAGGAAGTACCCGACCTTATTTCCATGCTGAAATTCTGGGAAAACGGTTTCTCCTTCAAGGGTATGCGCTACATTTTCAATACAAATCAGCCTTCCGCTGATGATGAAAGAAGTGTGCACATTTACCTCGGCACCTCGGATACCAAGATCAGTGAGGTTACACTCCATGCCGAAGGCTGTGACATTTATATTGACAATGTCAGCACCGGTTACGACTTCAAGCTGTTCTTGGAAGACTGCAATGTAGCTATGGATACGATCAGTCTGACCAATGAGCTGGCTGTGGTCGGTGAAAATATTTCTATGGATGTCAGCGGATGTCTGTTCGGAAAAATCAGCGTTCAGTCCACCGCTTTGCATATGAATCTGTCGGATATTCTGGTTTCCGTTTCTGCGGATATCCGGTATGACACGGGTGATGTGGACATTTCCCTGCCCGCCGGTGCTTTGACCGGCTGTAAGATGAATCTGCAGGCTCTGAACAACGGTTCTGTTACAGTGAATGGAAATATGCTCGGTTCTTCCTATTCCGTCGAAGGCGAAGGTATTGTCTGGACAATTCATGCGGAAGAAGGCGGCAGTATCCGGATCGCGGACACCAATTCTTAATCAGTTCAATCTTTTTATTCAAAATTACGGAGGTTTAAAATGGAATTTTCTTATAAAACAAAGGGTACCTGCAGTTCTATGATTTCTTTCACTCTGGAAGACGGTATCGTAAAGAACGTGGTATTTACCGGCGGCTGCAACGGTAATCTGAAGGCAATTTCCAAGCTGGTAGAAGGCATGGAAGCGAAAAAGGTTATTTCCCTTCTTTCCGGCAACACCTGCGGTTTCAAGCCCACTTCCTGCGGCGATCAGCTTGCCTGCGGTCTCAAGGAAGCTCTGGCACAGGCTGCCGGTGTTTGATTACATAACGCTTAGGATTGAGGTATACTATTATGACCAAGCAGGAATTGATTCTTTCTTTTTTTGAAAAGAGCGGTGGTATTCTTCCTCTGATTCCCATTTTTGTGCCCAGAAGATTCGGCAGTGCCGGACGGAGACTGAGACTGCATCCCGATGATTATTACGCCCTTGGCACAAAACGCGGTTCAATCAAGGAACGCTGGTTTTCTTCCGTTATTGCAGCGATGAATGGTGCCGATGCTGCTCCCGACGAAGGTATGAGCTATGTGGATATGGGGAATAACACGGAGCCCATAACCTTAAAGGATTTTGTGGATACGCTTAAGGGGGAGCTTATTGGGGACGGATGCTTTGCCAAGCACGGTACCTGGCCCATGTATTCCAAATTCTTCGACTATGAAGGACCGCTGTTCCATCATATGCACCTTGGTTTCGAGGATGCTGCAAGAGTTGGAAAAATCGGCAAGCCCGAAGCTTATTATTATCCGCCACAGTACAATAATTATCCCGGTACTTTCCCGCATACATATTTCGGTTTTTCTCCCGAAGTTACGAAGGAGGAAGTACGTGACAGACTGGCTAAGTTTACCGAAGAAGATACGAGAATCACGGAGATCTCCCGTGCGTACCGTATTGAGCTCGGTACCGGTTGGTATACTGCTCCCGGTGTGGTACATGCGCCCGGCTCCTATCTGACATATGAACCTCAGTGGAATTCCGATGTGAATGCCGTATTTGAAAACATTACAGCCGGCGAAATTTACGGTGAGGATTTCTTATACGAAAATGTACCGGATGATCTCAAGGGCAATCCCGATGCTGTAATCGATATGATGGACTGGGAAAAGAATGTGGATCCCGATTACCGGCAGCATTTCTTCCGCCCGGCGGTTGTACTTGCCGAAACAGAGGCTTATGTGGAGAAACACATCGTGTATGACAACCCTTATGTGGAAGCCAAGGAACTTACCGTCAATCCCGGATGCGAGGTCTGTGTGCCCGAAAACACGGCTTACGGATGCATTGTGGTTCAGGGCTACGGCATGATGAACGATCATCCCTGTTCTGTGGCTACCATGCTCCGTTTTGGACAGAAGAGTGAGGATGAGTTCTTCGTTTCCGCCAAAGCCGCTGCTGCCGGTGTTCGTATCAGAAACTGCAGCAAAACCGATCCTTTGGTAATTCTGAAGCATTTCCCTTCCATTGCAGAACAGCAGTAATTTAACAGATAAAAGAAACCGGAATATCCGCATATTGGATGTTCCGGTTTCTTTTAATTAGAATTTCTGCGGTAATTTTTTCATGACTGCCACGAGTAACAGCATCAATAGCGGAAACACTGCAGCGGCAAGGAGCCCGTAGCGAATTGCCTGACTTTCTACGGCGGCTGTGATCACCTGCTGAGTACTCAGGTATATATCGGACACTTTACCGGTCAGCCAGGGACCAACGGAACAACCCAGGTCTCCGCCCAATGCCAGGAGGGAGAACAGAACGGGGCCTGCTTTATAGTTGTATTTCCGGGATGTAAAGGAAAGCATACCGGGCCACATCAGGCTGACGCCGAAGCCGCACAGGGCGCATCCTGCCAGAGCTACGGGTGCTGCCGGCACGAACACGGTAAGGAGGTAACAGAGGATCGTAAATCCTGCACAGGCCATAAGGGCTTTTTCGATGTTGATCTTTTCACCGAAAATGCCGTATACGGTTCTGCCAATGCCCATGAAGAATGCGAACAGGCAGGGGCCGAGGAGGTCTCCCGCAACTTTCGGGATACCAAGACCCCGTTCGGCAAAGAGGGACGCCCACTGGGCCATGGCAAGTTCAGCGGCGCCGCTGCAGATCATCAGAAGAAGAGCTACAACGAATACGGGGGATCTGAGAAATTTTCCGATTCCGTAATGCTTCTGTTCCTGTTCGATATTGACCAGAGGAACCACGGCAAAACGGAAGATATTATAGAGCGGAAGCAGTGCCCAGATGATGGGAATCACAAACCAGAAACGGTCTCCGATGAGGGTAAGGATTATGGTTGTAATGATTACAACGATCATCTGTCCCCAGGAATAGAAGGAATGTAGCAGACTCATGGCGGAATCCTTGGCTTCTCCGGGCAGCGCATCTACGATGGGGCTGATAACCACTTCGATCAGTCCGCCGCCTATGGAATAGAGCATCATGGAGATCAGAATGCCTGTGTAGGGATCCATGATCTGCGGCAGAATACCCAGACATGTCAGGCCTGCAGCTGCAAATATATGAGCCGTTACTGCGGTTACACGATAACCGAGAATGGATACAAATTTGATCATAAGAGCGTCTACGATGATTTGTACAATAAAGGTAAACAGCACCAGATTAGCGATTTGTTCATAGTCGATTGCAAATCGGTTCTGGAAAATCACGAAAAACAGGGGGGCGAGATTTACAACTATTGCCTGGGTAATATAGCCGAGATAACAGGCATGAAGGGTTGCGGTGAATTTGGAATTTTTACTCATATGTGTCATTTCTCCTGGTCAGGTGCGGGATTGGACGAGTTGTTTTTGCAAGCCGCGGGGAGATACCCTTTGAAAAGTATCTCCCCGTAGTTTTCAGTCAGTGTCATCGCCGTTCAACGTGCACGTGTGTAATGTACGATTTTTATACCTTTGAAGTAGGCAGTCAGGATGTCTTCGGCGGAATAACCCATGAGCGCAAGGTCATATGCGCCGTATTGGCTGATTCCGACGCCGTGTCCCCATCCCTTTCCGACGATAATAAAGTTATCCGGATCATCTGCGTAGGCGATCTTGTATTTCACTTCATCGTTGGATTTGCCGGGAATGGTTTCGGTTACGTGGGTTTCTTCTTCCTCTTCTTCGGATTCGGAATATTCCGGTACTTCGCCGGTAAATGCTGCGGCGTTGGCACTGGAAATAACGAAGATGTCACGGCGTTCGTACTCGGTTGTGTCACCGCTGCCGGTCAGTACGGTGATACTGTCTTCGATATCGGACACGTATTCGTCCTGATAGGTCAGTACGTGATAGTCGAACAGATTGATATATCCGTAATCCTTATCATATTCGCCGGATTCATAGTAGTCGTTTCTGCTTTCGTCCTTGGAGGAGGAAGAGCCGCCGAGGTTATCGCTTACCACATTTTCAGTGTATTCCACACTGCCCTTTCCGATGACAAAATTGGCACTCTTGACATAGGGTGTGAGCGATGTGCGGACGTCTTCACTGCTCTCTATCAGAACGGAATTGCCGTAGACGTCCTTCACCTTCAGCTGATAGATATAGGTGGAGTTCTTTGCCAGTTTCACAATATCTACGGATGCGACAGCTTTGCGGATTTCCGTGTAACCGGCCTGATTGAGGCGGGATGCGAGATTTTCCGGGCTGATTTCCGTGATCCAGAAACCGTTGTCGTGGTTGGTATAGTCTTCCCAGGGCGTTTCCATGGCCTGCAGGTACGGAATATCCTTGGTTCCGCCCCAGGCATCCTTTGCGCTGACGGTTACACCGCCCATGCTGGAAGAATAGTAGGCGGTTACGATCTCATTATTATAGGTCATAACCTGTCCGGCAGTTCCCAGGACGGCGTCCATGATATTTCCGTTGATTCGTCCGGCACCTTTGTATACCTGGCAGTGTGCGTTGTTACATAAGCCAAATGAATTCGCGCTGTGACGGGTCAGGTGGGTCATGGTGTAGGAACGGACGGTAACAGCAAAGGCTTTCAGTGTTTCCAGAGGCCATGTATTGTTCAATTCATAGGGCAGTACACCGGCGATATAGGCTTCCAGAGGGACAATGTTGATCAGAGAAACACCGTCAACGGAACCGTTTTGGGCGCGGATATAGGTGAATACACCGTCGTACACATTGGCCGCAGGTGTCTTTATGTATGTGTTGCCGTAGATGTCCTCCTGCGCCTTCAGACCAAGGTTGGATTCATCACCGCAGTCATATTCAAACAGAATTGCATCCGTATTCGGATCGATTACGGAAACGGATGTTTTGCTGGCACCGGTTACGTATACCACTTCGTTCGGGTAGACGGATTTTACGGTTTCCAGATATTCCTCAGCCTGTCCCCATGTGGTAAAGGTGCCGATACGCAGAGTGTAGCCGGTATAAACATAGGCGGGGATAACGGGAACACCGGCACTTGCAAACGTAGAATGTGCATCGGCATACATTGCTTCGTATTCTTCCCTGTCGTACTTGTCGCAGTCCACCTGAATGTGGAAGCCGCCGACCACAGCATTGGCCGCGCTGTCGGCAACGGTATAGGTCATGTTGCTTTTGCTCAGATTTGCGTCGGTGGTTACGGCAACCTTGGTATTGTTCAGTTCCCAGATGGGAATGAAATTGTCCGTACGTGCATCCGTGATACCGACGATATAACCGTTTGTGGTGGTAGTCTCAAAGCCTACTGTAATATTTGAGCCGTATGTCAGGCCTACACGAACAAGAACATCCTCGTCAGCCGACAACGAGGATGTATCTACAGGAATGGTTTCGGTAATTTCGGAATCGGCAGATATGGTTGTCGCCAGCAGGTAAATGGTATAGTATGCCATACCGCCTACCATCAGAATGGCGAGAAGAAGCGCCATGATACGCACAAACAGTTTTTTTCTGTCTTCTCTTGTGCGGCGCGGTTTATTGTTTTCAGTTTCCCTTGACAATGGTGTATTCTCCTCTGATCATAATGAATACGGATTCGGATGCTGCACGGATACCGCGGCCGTCTCCTCTGGGAATCAGGCACATATGGTTCTTGACAAGCTCTTGACCGTTATAGATTTCGTCTGCATCGGTATAGTCTGCAAGGCCCTGTGTCGGATCGGGTGCGATGCATACGGCTTTGCCTGCACGGAGCATAATGTCGCAGGCACCTTCCGCATATACACAGTCGCCGTTTGTCAGTTCGATAACTTCGTATGTAGTAACGGGCGGGCGAGTATCGATCACAGGCTCGGTTTCCGGTTCTGTCTCGGGTTCGGTCTCCGGCTCGGTTTCGGGTTCTGTTTCAGGTTCGGTTTCCGGCGCTTCGGTATCTTCACCGGGAACATAGTTTTCGGAAAGTTCTTCGATAGTGTTTTCCAGTTCTTCCAGCTTTGCGTTCAGTTCGTCGATCTTTTTGGTGTATTCTTTTTCAATGGAAGGACGGAAAATATCGGTCAGGTAACTCAGGGAAACAATGGGGTCTTCCGAGCTGTCGTAGGATGCGGCAAATACTGTCATGGCAAGCAGGGATGCTGCTGCAATCGCACCTGCCGTTATACGTAATCTTTTCTTATTATTCATGGGTAATAACCTTTCTTTTTTGAAATCGCCCGTTGGATCTCCAAAATCCATCACGCCCTATATTATAATGCAATTTGCAAAAAAATGCAAGGGAACGGGCAGATATTCACACCAAATTTACATATTCGGCAGAATTTTCCGCTGTTTTCCCTTGCATTTATCTTTGTTTTTCGTTAATTATCGATATCCAGTCCCACCTGTTCGCTGAGAACACCCGTGGTTATACCCGTTGCGGGAATCTTGTTTTTCCGCAGTTTCTGGGCGGTGGGCAGCTTTTCCAGCTGTTCGCCGTACCGTACGGAGGTGATCTTTACATCACTCTTCATATTGAACAGACTGACACCTACAGAGGTCCTGGTTGTCTTTTCCGGAATCAGATCGGAACGTATCAGAATTCCCTTTCCGGCGCTGTTTTCCAGAAGCAGATCCATCGGTTCCTTTTCGTAGATCACTGCGGCAATGGGGGAAGCATCCGAGAAGGCGCTGGTGAGCTTACGGCGGTTGTTCTTAGTTTCGTAAGCCTGTACCGGTACGCGAACGCCCTTACCGTTTTCGAACAGGAATATGATATGGTCTTCCGGATCGTAGGACTTCAGGGCCTTCATCATAACGGGCACTTCGTTTTCGTCAAATTCCAGTTTTGCGGGGATAAAGTCGCCCAGTGCGGAGGCTTTGGTATTTTCGAAGTCATCTACCTTGGCTTTATATACCTGCGCCTGATTCGTAAAGAACAAAAGCTCGGCCGTGTTGTCCGATTCTTCGGCGTTGGTGATTTCGTCGCCTTCCTTCAGCTTCTGTTCGTCGGCTACGCGCAGGGACTGTCGGGTGATTTTCTTGAAATAGCCTTCCTTGGTCAGTACAACGTATACAGCGTAGTTTTCCACGGTTTCTTCTTCCACGGTTTCCGTTATGTCTTCACTGTAGATGATCTGGGTCTTTCTGGGTTTACCGTGCTTTTTCTTGATGGCGGCCAGCTGTTTGGCAATGATGTCCTTGATGCGTATATCGTCGCGGATGGTATCTTCCAGATCGGCAATTTCTTTCTGGAGGTTTTCGATTTCCTTGATGCGCTCGATGATATACTCACGGTTCAGGTGACGGAGTTTGATTTCTGCGATGTACTCTGCCTGGATATCGTCGATGTGGAAGCCTTCCATCAGACGCGGTACTACGTCGGATTCCTTTTCGGTTTCACGGACGATCTTGATGGCCTTGTCGATGTCCAGCAGAATTTTTCCGAGACCTCTCAGAAGGTGCAGTTTATCCTTCTTCTTCGCCAGTTCAAAGGTCAGTTCTCTCTTGACACAGCCGATTCGGAACTGAATCCATTCGGTCAGGATATCCTTGACACCAAGCAGTTTCGGGGTTTTGTCCACCAGAACATTGAAATTGCAGGCAAATGTGTCTTCCAGGGTGGTCAGTTTGAACAGTCTTGCCATCAGGGCATCCGGATCCGTTCCGCGACGCACGTCCATGGTCAGCTTGAAGCCGTTCAAGTCGATTTCGTCACGGAGGTCGGTGATTTCCTTGATCTTCCCTTCCTTGATCAGATCGGCAATACGCTTCAGGATGATTTCAATGGAGGTACTGTAGGGAATCTGGAGGATCTCAATACAGTTATTCTGTTTGTCGTAGGTATAACGGGCACGCATACGGAAGCTGCCGGAGCCGGTTTCGTAGATTTCCTTCATCTGTGCCCGATCGTAGATCAGGTTTGCCCCACCCGCGAAATCAGGGGCGATGATGATATCCATCAGTTTATCCGTGGTCATGTTCGGATGCTTCAGCAGAGCGATTGTGCCGTCACAGATTTCTGACAGGTTGAAGGAGCAGATATTGGACTGCAGCCCTACTGCAATACCGGTATTCGGAGATACCAGAATGTTCGGGAAAGCGGTGGGCAGGAGGGTGGGTTCCGTGGTGGTATTATCGTAGTTGGAAACCATGTCCACGGCGTTTCTGTCGATCCCGGTGAAGATTTCGCTGCAGAATGTATCCAGTTTTACTTCGGTGTAACGGGGGGCTGCAAAAGCCATATCACGGCTGTACTGTTTACCGAAGGAACCTTTTGAGTCGATAAAGGGATGCAGCAGTGCTTCGTTACCGCGGGTGAGACGGACAAGGGTTTCGTAAATTGCCATATCACCGTGGGGATTCAGACGCATGGTCTGACCTACTACGTTGGAGCTTTTCGTTCTTGCGCCGGTCATGAGTCCCATCTTGTACATGGTATACAGCAGTTTCCGGTGGGAGGGCTTGAAGCCGTCGATCTCCGGAATGGCACGGGATACGATTACGCTCATTACGTAGGGCATGTAATTCTTTTCGATTGTGTCTGTAATATACTGATTCTGCACGATGGCAGGAATAATATCTTCTTCTGTCTTTTTCGTCGTCTTTTTCTTAGCCATTTCGTCCTCAGATTTTTATATTTTTGGGATGCGCTTATTTAAGATTTTCATTTGCTTTTACAATATTTCCGCCGGCGGCACGAATGATGCGGTTATAATAGGCAAGTGCCAAACCTTTCTCTTCCGGCAGTCGGGCATACAGGGTTTCCAGCTGCAGTTCGTCTGCTTTACGGAGCAGATCAAACAAGCGGCGGCAGTGTTCGGCGTAGTCATCCCTTCCGCCGAGTGAAAGTACGTGCGCTTTTTCAGGATAGGCATTTGTATTTTCATCTGCAGCAAGCACTCCGTATTTCCCGGAAGCGTGGTTTTGTATGTATGCAATACATTCGTCCTCAGTGCCGTCCAGCAGAACGACCTGACAGTTGGGTGCGTAGTGTTTATATTTCATTCCGGGCGAAAGCGGTTTGCTGCCGGCTTTGTCGGGAGATTTTACTGCTTCTGCCACCGTTACGGATGTACAGAGTTCCGAAAGCATTTCTTCGGTCACGGCACCCGGACGCAGGATGGTACATTTATCGCCATTCAGAGCAATAACTGTGGATTCCAGACCGATGGAACAGGGACCGCCGTCCAGAATCAGGGGGATCTTTCCGCACATATCGTCGTATACATGCTCTGCCGTTGTCGGGGACGGTTTGCCGGATGTGTTGGCGCTGGGCGCGGCGATGGGATGTCCGGAAATCTCGATCAGGGCACGGGCGATGGGATGGGATGGACAGCGCACAGCCACGGTATCCAGTCCGCCGGACACAGTATCGGGAATGATGGGTTTCTTCGGCAGAATAATGGTCAGCGGGCCGGGCATGAAGCGTTCGGCAAGTTTATAATATACGGGGTTTGTATACGCAATATTTTCGGCATCTGTCGATTTTGCAATGTGCACGATCAGTGGGTTGTCACTCGGACGGCCTTTTGCGGCAAATATCTTGGGAGCTGCATCTGCGTGATAGGCACTTCCCGCCAGACCGTATACGGTTTCCGTGGGGATACCGACCAGTTCTCCGGCACGGATATACTCAGCAGCTTTTTCGAGTGCTTTGTCGTAAGCCTCCGGGGAAAGTTCGGAAAGGTGTATTAACTCAGTTTTCATTATGTTATCCGTTGTTCTTCAGTTTTTCAGCGGTTTCTGCTGTGGCAAGTGCATCGATCAGTTCACCGATATCGCCGTTCAGGAAGTTTTCCAGGCTGTGAAGTGTAAATCCTATACGGTGATCCGTAACGCGGCTCTGGGGATAGTTATAGGTACGGATACGCTCACTTCTGTCACCGGTACCAACCTGAGAACGTCTTTCGCTGGCGATCTTTTCGTTCTGTTCCCTGGTCTTCATATCAAAGAGTTTTGCTCGCAGGAGCTTCATTGCCTTATCTTTATTCTTGAACTGGCTTCGCTCGTCCTGACATTCGATCACGATTCCCGTGGGTTTATGCAGCAGACGGATGGCGGATTCGGTTTTGTTGACATGCTGTCCGCCGGCACCGCTGGATTTGATGGTTTCGATTTCCAGATCGGAGGGGTTGATTTCGATTTCCACATCCTCCGCTTCCGGCAATACGGCTACGGATGCTGTGGAGGTATGGATGCGGCCTGCGGTTTCCGTTTCCGGTACCCGCTGTACACGGTGTACGCCGCTTTCGTATTTGAATCGAGAATAGGCGCCCTCTCCGCAGATCATAAAGGTGATTTCACGGTAGCCGCCCAGTCCCGTTTCGTTGGAGCTGACCAGCTCGATCTTATAACGCATGGTATCGGCATACATGGAATACATACGGTACAGCACACCGGCGAACAAAGCAGCTTCGTCACCGCCCGCACAGGCTCTGATTTCCACTACAACGTTTTTATCGTCGTTCGGATCCTTAGGAAGTAAGAGTACCTTCAGTTCTTCTTCCAGGCGTATCATTTCTTCCTTGCCGTTTTTGTATTCCTCGGCGGCCATTTCACGCATTTCCGGATCGTCTTCCATCAGCTGACGGGCTTCTTCCGTATCTTCGCACACCTTCTTATATTCACGGTATTTTTCGATGGTGGGCGCGAGATTTTTGTGTTCCTTCATCCGCTCGGTATAAGCGGCGATATCCTGCATGATCTCCGGCTTCTGCAGTTCTTCCTCTATGGTGATGAAGCGGAGTTCCGCATCTTTTAATTTATTCAGCATTCTTTTCTATCCTGTACTGTTCAGACTTATAGTGCAGACACAAAAATCAGATCTGCAGGAGATGCAGGCCGAAGCCGCACCAGGTATCCTTGAAGTATACGCTCTTCATTCTGCCCTTTTCGTCATAACGGATTGTCTCTTCGTCGAAGGTATATCCCTTACGGCAGAAATATGCGTAGGCTCTCTGGGTATTGGGTGTGGTGATGGCGAGGTGTCCGCGTTCACCCTTTGCGTTATTGACCAGCATTTCAAAGAAATCGCCCACCATAAATGCGTCACCCGCGGGGTTTCCGGTGCAGGTGAGTCCGAAGATTTCGGCCAGTTCAGCGGATTTCTGCTGACAGTCCTCCTTATCGTCGCAGATCATGCCTACATGGCCGGTTTTCAGGCTCAGCATGGAACGTACTGCTTTTTCGGTGGCAGTTCTGATACCTTCGAAATCGTTGTTCTTGAGGGCATCCTTGGCGATCATGAAGGTGCCGCCGCAGGCCAGAACACACGGGAGGTCGAGATACTGACGAAGATTGCCCGCATCAATACCGCCGGTGGGCATGAAGCGCATCATGGAATAAGGAGCGCTCATGGCCTTCAGCATGGCTGTGCCGCCTGCTGCTTCTGCCGGGAAGAATTTCACGGTACGCAGACCCATGGTATAGGCGATTTCCATATCGGAGGGTCTGGAGCAGCCGGGAATGATCGGCACGTCCACTTTCTGAGCTGCTTCCACTACTTCGGTGTTCAGACCGGGGGTTACTATGAACTGTGCACCGGCTTCGATGGCTTTTTCCAGCTGTTCAACGGACAGGACGGTACCTGCGCCTACCAACATATCCGGTCTTTCCTTGCGGATAACGGCAATGGCGTCGGCAGCAGCAGCTGTACGGAAGGTGATTTCCGCACAGGGCAGTCCGCCCTCGGTCAATGCATCGGCCAGCTGTACGGCTTTGGCAGCGTCTTCTATGGTTACTACGGGTACAATACCCATGTCGTAAATTTTCTGTTCCAGTGCGGTAAGATCTTTATACACGATTCTGTTCTCCTGAGATGTTTTTCTGAATAATCCCGACTGGGGAAACGGTCTGTTTTGTACCGTTTCCCCATTGGTTTTTGTCTGTATTTTATTTGCCGAATGCGATGAAGCCACAGTATGCTTCGTAGAGGTCTGCTTTGGAGATCACTTCGAAGGGAGCGTGCATGGACAGTACGGGTACGCCGATATCCACGGTATCGATATTCCAGTTGGCGATATACTTGGCAACCGTTCCGCCGCCGCCCTGGTCTACCTTACCCAGCTCGGAGGTCTGCCAGATTACGCCGTTATCGTCGTAAATCTTACGCACTTCCGCAACAAATTCCGCAGATGCGTCGCTGGTATTGCCCTTACCACCGGAGCCGGTGTACTTGGCCATGGCTACGCCGCAATGGATCAGAGCGTTGTTGCGCTTTTCGGATACTTCCGGATACAGAGGATCCAGTGCTGCTGCCACGTCAGCGGACAGGCACTTGGAGTTGGCGCGGATTACAGCAGGATTGCCGCCCAGTTCACATGCCAGCTCGTCGATCAGGTCCATGATCAAAAAGCTCTTCATACCGGTTACGCCGTCACTGCCGGTTTCTTCCTTATCGGCCAGAACGGTCAGGATGGTATGCTCGCTGTTCTTATTATCGATTGCTGCGGTCAGTGCGGTATAGGCGCATACTCTGTCGTCGTGACCGTATGCACCGATCAGCCAACGGTCCAGACCTACGTCAACAGCCTTGCCGGCGGGTACAAATGCCAGTTCTGCGCTCATGAAATCCGCTTCGGTGATGCCGTACTTTTCATACAGAGCTGCCATTACGTTGAGTTTCACCTTTTCATCCGCAGGGGTTACGGTGCCGTCTTCTTCAAAGTAAGGAGAAGAGCTTACGATTGCGTTCAGGCCTTCACCGGTGAATGCGGTGGAAAGAGGCTTGGCGTTCTGATCCTTGGAAAGGTGGGGCAGCAGGTCAGTGATGCAGAATACGGGATCGCCGGGTTCATCACCGATGGAGATATTGATGTTTTCACCGTTCTTGGTGGATACTACGCCGTGCAGTGCCAGAGGAATGGTTACCCACTGATACTTGCGCACGCCGCCGTAGTAATGGGTTTTGAAGTAGCCGATACCTTCGTTTTCGTACAAAGGATGCTGCTTCAGGTCCAGGCGGGGAGAGTCAATGTGAGCAGCACAGATACGCACGCCGTTTTCGATTGGTTCGGTACCTATACGGAGAGCGAAAATATTCTTGCCGCGGTTGGTATAGTATACGCAGTCGCCGGGATTCAGCTTTTCACCGAGGGTGTATTCACGGAAGCCTGCTTCTTCCAGCATCTTAGCGCTGTATGCTACGGCTTCTCTTTCGGTCTTTGCGTTATCCAGATAGGTCTTGTAGCCTTCTGCGTATTTCTGGGCTGCTGCCAGATCTTCCTGTGTCTTGATTTCAAAAGCGGTCTTCTTCTTGTAGAAGAGCTGTTCCTTCAGGGCCTGTCCTTTGGTCTTGTCTGCCATATTCGTAGTTCCTTTCTCAATATACAGAATAATATAGTTTCTGATAGATTTCCATGGTTTCTTCTACGGATTTGACGTATTCATCCACGTCCTTATCCGGAATTTTCTTGAGGTTGCCGATATCATCCACCAGGGTGGGGTCTTCCATCCATTCGTTTACGGTGTTCTCTCCCGCATCGTATATGGCAAATACCGTTGTCCAGCGGCTGTATTCCGTAAACAGATAGGACAGCATATATGTTCCGTAACGGATATTGGTTTCGGGATCGTAGAGAATACCTTTATCGAGGTTTTCTTTGGTCAGGGTCAGAAGCCATTCGAAGGTCTTCGGTGAAATCTGCATAAGACCGATCTCGCCGTCCTCCGAGAGCTTATTGCTGGAAAAGTCGCTTTCGTTTTTGATTACGGCATAGACGATATATTCCGGCACACCGTACTGGACGGCGTATTTTTCCACGAATTCCGTATATTCTCTGGGATGGTTATTCAGATCAATACGGTGCCATACCGCCTGATATATGCTTCCGCAAATCAGGGACAACACCAATATGGTGATGATTACGATACTTCTGATGATAGTATTCTTGAATCTCATGGTTTTATCCTATTGTTTTTCAGATATTTCCGCTGCCGGCTGCAGGGAACGCAGTGCTGTTATGATCCGGTCCACACGGTCCTGCAGAATATCTTTTTCCGCATCGTTTTCGATAACGAAATCCGCTTTATCTGCCAGTTCCGCTGCGGATTTTTGGGTGCGAAGCCGTTTTTCAGCGTCTTCCCTGCCGATTCCGTCCCGCTTCATAATGCGGGCGATCAGCTTTTCCTCCGGTGCGGTTACGCAGATAACGGCACGGCATTTTTTATCGAATCCGCTTTCGTACAGCAGAGGAGCATCAATCAGAATAATGTCCGCACCCTGTTCACGTAATGCGGCGGCTTCTTCCATTGTTCGTCTCAGAATATGTGCGTGGGTGATACGGTTCAGATCTGCGAGGGATTCTGCGTTTCCGGGGCCGAACACATAGGAGCGCATTACCGCACGGTTCAGGGAGCCGTCTGCGGATACAACGGCAGCACCGAAACGTTCCTTCAGATCCTCCATGCAGGGCGAAAGAACATCCGACGGGCCTGTCAGGTCACGGTATACGCGGTCTGTGTCGATGGAAGGTATGCCTCTTTTCGCAAACATGGCAGCGATGTATCCTTTTCCGGATCCGCTTCTTCCGCAAAGTCCGATTAACATATTCTTCCTCCTTTTACACATACTTATAATATTGTACCACAGCTTACAAAGTTTTTCAACCGGAATATATAAATTTTCCCTTGATTTATCCGGTATTTTCCCTGTTTTACGCTTGTTTTCCCTTATTTCCGGCGCAGTCCGGATTTTTCTTTTTATTCTTTCCCAGACAATATGTGGCAGAAGTTTTTCTGCATAAGTCCCGTTTGCGACAGGCAATACTGTTATCAGCAATTCCAAACGAGGAAGGTTCTCTGATGTATTACAATAAAGTGGAGATCTGCGGCGTGGATACGTCGAAACTGCCCACACTGACATCAAAGGAGAAAAAAGCTTTATTATTGAAAGTGAAAAATGGGGATATGGCGGCAAGAGAGGCACTCATTGACGGCAATCTTCGTCTTGTACTCAGTATTATACAGCGTTTCACAAACCGGCGGGAAAATATGGATGATTTATTTCAGATTGGCTGTATTGGCCTTATAAAGGCTGTGGACAACTTTAATACCGATATAGAGGTGGAATTCTCGACCTACGCAGTTCCGATGATTATAGGGGAAATACGGCGGTATCTGCGGGACAACAACAGTATCAGGGTCAGTCGTTCGGTCAGGGATCTGGCTTATCGGGCGCTGCAGGTGCGGGAACAGCTGGAGGGCGAGATGGATTCGGAGCCGGGGGTTGAGAAAATCGCGGAAGTACTCGGTGAAAAGGTAGAGGCTGTGTCACGGGCGCTGGAAGCTATCATTGAACCGGTATCCTTATATGAGACGGTTTACAATGACGGTGGGGATTCCATATATGTGATGGACCAGATCAGCGATGACAGGAACACGGACGAGATGTGGCTGGAGGATATTGCGCTGAAGGAAGCCATCGGCAAGCTGGGGGAACGGGAGAAGAAGATTATTCAGATGCGGTTCTATAAAGGCAAAACGCAGATGGAGATTGCAGAGGAGATCGGCATTTCCCAGGCACAGGTTTCCAGGCTTGAGAAAGGTGCGTTTGAGAGAATACGCAAGCAGATGTAAAAGAAAAGCAGAAGATACCGTTTTGTTTGAACAGGTCCAGTAAAAATGGACAGTGACAAAAAAACTCCAATGTAGTAAAATAACTACAAAGGAGTTTTTTGTTATGTCAGGGAAAAAAGGAATCAAACATTACCCGGAAGAGTTCAAAGAACAA
>SVTO01000011.1 GCA_015063745.1 Oscillospiraceae bacterium
TAATGAGATGGATTATCTGTTCTTCCATTATAAAGGAAGGATCGGAAAAATGCAAGTGGTTCGTGAAAATTTCGACAAAGAACTTACAGATACCATCCGTTTACCGTTTGCTTTTGCGGTAGTCCGTCGGTCTGCATCCGCACTTTTTCTGAAACAGATTGGAAAAATAATGGATATCCGAGTATCCGAGCTTTTCAGCAATGTCTCCCACCGGCATGAGCGAGTCTGCCAGAAGGGCCTTGGCTGTCTGCATTTTCCGCTCAATCTGGTAAGCGTAAGGTGTGATGCCGAATTCCCTGCGGAAGAGCTTCAGACAGTAATCCTTGGAACGGAAGACCGTTTTCGCCAGTTCTTCCGCCGATACAAGCCGGTTTGAATTGGCATCCAGAAAACGCTTCATCCGCAGAGCGTCATTGCTGTAGTTGTTTTCCCGCTGTGCTATGGAAAGACCGGCGAGAATCTCCACGAAGATCCCCTGAAGAGAAGCCTGAACTTCCGTCTCCGGACGGTCGGACTGCAGCAGGGAGATGATATGTTCAAATACGGGTTTCAGAACACCGCCGTCGAAAAAATGTTTTCCCGACAACCCGTATGCCAGAATCAGATGGTCTGTCAGACTGCCGGTAATATTCATGAAAATCTTGGTAAAAGGATTGTCCCTGTCCGCATAATAATTATGCCTGCTTCCCTCTGGGAGAAGGTAGATCGTATCCCTGCCCACAGGATGCACTTCTCCGTCAATGTCCACATACCCCTCGCCGTCCGTTATGTATTCGATGACTGTCACGTTGGAAACGGCTCTTGCAATACGGTATGTGGGATCGGGATAAGTGATACCGGCAAGGGTAACGGACAAGGGCATTGCCTCCCTGTGCTCGATGAAGTGTTTCAGATACTCCTGCAAATTGTATTCCTCACATTTTCAATTAAAATATACATTTAAAACCATCCTGTAATCTATTATACTATAAATACAGACAGAAGACAAGTGCAAAGGAACATAAATAAAACCACAAATCGTAAGATAAGGAGAAAACGAACATGAAAATGCGTCCGCCGACAACACCGCTCATCAATATCGACCCCTATTTTTCCGTCTGGGCAGAAAAAAGCGTTCTGCAGAATACCATCCACTGGACCGGTTATCCCAACAGTATGTCCGGAAGAGTATTCGTGGACGGAAAAGAATACCATTTCCTGGGTCTGAAAACCGCAGCTGAAAATACGGTTCCCGACATGGAGATTGAAAATGTGGAGGTTGATGCCTTTTCCACCATCATCACCTGTACCTGCGACGAAATCCGTCTGACGGTACATTTCACCTCTCCCGTACTGGTGGATGATCTGTACTACGCCTCCCGCCCCGTCGTATACTGCAAGGTATCCGTGGAAAACCTGGACGGCAGGGAACACACTGTTTCTGTGAAATTTACAGCAAGCGAAGAACTGGTACTGAACGTAAAGGGCGAAGGCCGTGCACTGGCAGATAAAACAGAAATCCCCGGTATTACGGCAATCCGTATGGGTAACGGCAATCAGAAAATCCTCACCCGCGCCGGAGACGACCTGCGTATCGAATGGGGGTATCTGTATCTCTGCGTAAAGGGAGAAGCCAAGGTAAACCACACCGTATTGAACAATCTGTACGCCATCAGCGCGGAAGCGGAAGTACATGGAGATGCGCTGTTCCTGTTTGCATATGATGATATCGACAGTATCCGCTATTTCGGCGAACACCTGAAGGCATACTGGAAGAAGGACGGCAAAACCATCGAAGAAGCCATTGTGGAAGCGGCAGACGAATACGACACGCTTCTGGCACGATGCAATGCGTTCTCCGACAAGCTTCGCGCAGATGCGACAGAAAAGGGAAGCGAAAAATATGCGGAACTGCTCATGCTTGCCGTACGTCAGGTCATGGCCGGTCATAAACTGGTTGTGGATAAGAACGGCAACAATCTCTACATTTCCAAGGAATGCTTCTCCAACGGCTGTGCAGCTACAGTTGACGTAACCTATCCTTCCTCTCCCCTGTTCTTACTGTACAATACCGAACTGCTGAAGGGTCTGATGCGTCCGGTTATGTACTATGCGGAAAGCGAAGAATGGACACCCGATTTTGCTCCTCACGATGCAGGAACCTATCCTCTGGTAGAAGGACAGGTGTACGGTGTGGACAGACTGCGGGACGGTAAGCCGATCATTTATACCGAATACCAGATGCCCGTTGAGGAATGCGGCAATATGATCATCCTCTTTGCGGCAATCTGCGATGCGGATAACGATACTTCTTTCGTTAAGCCCTATGTGGATACCCTGCGTAAGTGGAGCCGTTATCTGATCGAATACGGTCTGGACCCTGAAAACCAGCTCTGCACCGACGACTTTGCGGGACATCTTGCCCATAATGTCAATCTGTCCATCAAGGCCATCATGGGTATCGCAGGCTGGAGCCGTATCCTGAGCCGTCTGGGCGAAACGGAAGAAGCGGAAAAGATGATGGAAACCGCCCGTTCCTACGCCGCTTATCTGATGGAAAAGGCCGCCAACGACGACGGCAGCTTCCGTCTGGCATACAATAAACCCGGTACCTTCTCTCTGAAGTACAATTCCGTATGGGACAAGCTGTGGCAGACCAATCTGTTCACCGATGCCTTCTTCCGCGGTGAAATCGAACGGTACAAGAAGGAAATCCTGCCCTACGGTGTTCCGCTGGATTCCAGAGATAAGTACACCAAATCCGACTGGCTCATCTGGGCGGCATCCTTGGCGGAATCCAAAGAAGATTTCAACCAGCTGGCAGATTCCCTCTGGGCGGCATACAACACCATGCGTACACGGGTACCCATGACCGACTGGTATTACTGTGACACCTCCGAAATGCGCGGCTTCCGTCACAGAACTGTTCAGGGCGGCTTGTTCATGAAACTGATGTTCCGGTAATATACCGGAGCGGGAAACATTGATTTTCCCGGAATATCTTGCATAATTGTCAAAACTGTGGTATGATTACATCGTATCACAGTTTTGTGTTTTCGGATATTGTTCTGTATTGCAGAAGATAAGAGAGGTAAACCATGCAGTTTCGCAAAGCCGAACCGGCGGACGTACCGGTTTTGATGAGTATATATGAAGAAGGCAGAAAGTCCATCCGTACCTTCGGGATCGACCAGTGGCAGAACGGCTACCCGGCCGAGGCGGATGTCAGAGAGGATATTGCCCTGTCCCGCCTGTGGCTGATCTGTGGGGATGACGGCATGATCTGCGGCGTGTTTGCCTTTATTGACGACGGAGAGCCTACCTATGACGTGATCCATAACGGCGTCTGGCTGACGGGCGATACCCATAATTATGCCGCAGTACACCGTGTGGCGGTTTCCATGGCAGCACGGGGGACGGGATCTGCGGGATGTATGATGGATAAAGCGGCGGAAATGGCGGCAGAGATCGGCATGACCAGCGTGCGCATCGATACACATGAAGGAAACCTGGCCATGAGAGGGATGCTGGAAAAGAACGGATTCACCTGCTGTGGTGTGATCTATCTGGCAAACGGCGACCCGAGAGTGGCATATGAGAAGAAAATATAGAAGAAAAATGAATTTTTTTCGGGATTCCGGGAAATAGGTCTTTACAAACGGGAAATAATTTGCTATAATAATAAAAGAAATTTTTAAGCGGTACAGAGATGCCGGAAAGATTTTGAAAAATAATAGAGGCGGACTTTGTGTAAGTCGGTTGTTTGAGAAATCTTGTCGTGGCAGGCAGGATTTTTTTCTTTCTCCGGCCAAACATACGGTTTGCCGATCGGAATGTACAAAACCAATGGATTGCCGGAAAGGAGAAGATCATGCTGGTTGTGAAATCGCAGATCATGGACGAAGCTGCCGTAAAGCGTGCACTGGTCCGTGTGAGTCATGAGATCATCGAGAAAAACAGGGATCCGGGAGAACTTTGCCTGATCGGAATCAAACGGCGCGGCGGTCCGATTGCCAGAATTCTGGCGGAAAATATGCGGAAATTCGACAATGTGGATATTCCGGTAGGCTATGTGGACATCACCATGTTCCGTGACGACCTGCCCGAAAAGCCGGATACGCCCGCATACGGAGGCAGTGAGATTCCCTTCGATATCACCGGCAAAACCGTGATCCTTGTGGATGACGTAATCTATACGGGACGTACCGTACGTGCGGCCATCGAAGCGATTCTGACCTTCGGCCGGCCGGGGAGCATCCAGTTGGCGGGACTTGTGGACAGAGGTCACAGAGAACTGCCGATCCGTCCGGATTATATCGGAAAGAATATACCCACTTCCAAGGAAGAAATCGTCTGTGTGCAGATGGAGGAATATGACGGTACCACCGGCGTGTGCATCTGCATGGAACAATAATTACGGCATAGGGGACGTCGTAGTGCTTGCGGCGACCATGCAATAGATCCTGCGCTGACTTTTGAGTCAACACAAAAATTTTAAAAAGCCACATTGTGGCAAGGAGGATTTTATGGCAAAAGAAAAAGTACAAATCGGCGCTGAGGGTATTCACGATGCCCGTCCGCTGGGTGCGCCCAGAATGCTTATTCTCGGCTTCCAGCACATGTTCGCTATGTTCGGTGCAACCGTCCTCGTCCCGGCATTGACAGGACTCTCCGTATCCGCAACATTGCTGTTCGCAGGACTTGGTACTCTGCTGTTCCACTTCCTGTCAAAGGGTAAAGTACCCGCATTCCTCGGTTCTTCCTTCGCATTCCTGGGCGGTTACGCTGCAGTAAATTCCCTGGTAGGCAATCAGGAAGGTCTGAACTGGATTCCTTATGCAGGCGTAGGTGTTATGTGCGCCGGTGCTGTATATCTGGTTCTGGCTCTTCTGTTCAGAATTTTCGGCGCGGCAAAGGTTATGCGCTTCTTCCCGCCGATCGTTACCGGTCCCGTTATCATCTGTATCGGTCTGACTCTGGCAAACTCCGCTATCAACAACTGTGCTACCAACTGGTGGATCGCACTGGTGGCCATCCTGATCGTTGTTATCTGCAATATCTTCGGTAAGGGCATGATCAAGATTATTCCCATTCTGCTGGGTGTAATCGGTTCCTATGCCGTTGCAGCTATCTTCCAGCAGGTTGACTTCACTCCCGTAGCAGAAGCAAAATGGATCGGCCTGCCTTTCGCTATGGAAGACACCGTATTCTCCTCTTCGGCAACGTGGACGGCGGCGTTCTGATCAGCGCAATCCTGATCATGATGCCCATCGCTCTGGCTACCATGATCGAACATATTGGCGATATGTGTGCCATCTCCTCCACTGTAGGCAAGAACTTCGTAGAAGAACCCGGTCTGCACCGCACTCTGCTGGGTGACGGTCTGGCTACTGCTCTGGCTGCAGCCTTTGGTGCTCCCGCAAACACCACTTACGGCGAAAACACCGGCGTTCTGGCTCTGACCAAGGTATATGACCCCCGTGTAATCCGTCTCGCAGCGGTTTATGCAATCGTCTTCTCCTTCTGCCCCAAGTTCGCTGCTCTGGTATCCTGCATGCCCGCAGCAACCATCGGCGGCGTATCCCTGATTCTGTACGGTATGATCTCCGCTGTAGGTGTTCGTAACGTAGTGGAAAACCGGGTAGACTTCACCAAGAACCGCAACATCATCATCGCGGCTCTGATCATGGGTCTGTCCATCGGTATCAATTTCTCCGGCGCTCTGGGCTTCAATCCCGCAGCAGGCACCAACGGTGCGATCAGCTTCGCTATCGGCGAACTGACCATTAGCCTGTCCGGTCTGGCTGTAGGTGCTATCGTAGGTATCATCCTGAATGCCATCCTGCCCGGCAACGACTATAAGTTCGGTGAAGACAAGAAGGGCGACACTTCTGTAAACTTCAAGGTTTAATAAGCACGCAAAAAGCGGACTGTTATCCCAAAAGGAAGCAGTCCGCTTTCTTTTCATTTACCGGTTTACATAGTCACATCCGCAAATTCACAGTGGATGAACTCCGCCAGCGCCCGGGGATCCAGATACATCTGCGCCCCTCTTTTGCCTGCGCTGACATAAAATTTGTCATATAACAGCGCCGTCTCGTCGATCCAGGTGGGGTAGGCTTTCTTCATTCCCACGGGAGAGCATCCGCCGCGGATATACCCGGTCAGTCCCAGCAGATCCTTCACATGAATCATTTCCACATTCTTGTTTCCGGAAACCTGCGCACATTTTTTCAGATCCAGCTCCAGCTCCACGGGAATACAGAAAACCATGATCCCGGTCTTGTCCCCACGGGCAACCAGTGTTTTGAATACATTCTCCGGATCGATTCCCAGCGTGGCGGCAATGTGGGTTCCGCTGAGATCGGATTCGTCCACTTCGTATTCGAATGTTTCCAGATCAATACCTGCCGCGGTGAGCAGACGGACTGCATTTGTCTTAACCATACGGTAACTCCGTTCCATAGTATACGGGTGAATTTACCCCGTCCTTTTATCTTACCACAGAATGGGGCGAAATACAAGGTGTATCCGCAGAATTGCGAGGGAGAATTATTTGTCGGAGCAGGGCGAAAAATTAAACATTCTGTACATTGTCACCATGGGAAAACTGTGATATAATGATATTACCAAAGATTATCACAGGGGATTTTGTCATGAGCAAAGTAAAAGCATATCTCAAAAAATACTTCATTGACGCCATGGGTGCGATGGCACAGGGCCTGTTTGCCTCTCTGCTGATCGGAACCATATTCAAAACAGCCGGCCAGTATCTGGGTCTTGACTTTCTGGTGGAAATTGCCGGTATTGCCTCGGGTGCATCCGGAATGGCCATCGGTGCTGCCATAGCCTGCTCCATGAAAGCCCATCCGCTGGTCATCTTTTCCGCAGCGGCGGCAGGAAGTGCAGGGTACGGCCTCGGCGCGCAGATCCTGCTGGAAAACGGGGAAACCATCGCATACACAGCCGGTCCCGCAGGTGCGTTTTTTGCAGTGATCGCGGCGGTGGAACTGGGGATGCTGGTATCAAAAAAGACGAAAGTGGATATTCTGATAACACCCACGGTTACGATTCTCACCGGCTTTGCGGTGGCAAAACTGCTTTGCCCTGGCATTGCCTACGCCATGTACTACCTCGGTGATTTCATCAACACGGCAACCACCCTGCAGCCTTTTGTCATGGGCATCATCATCGCGGCTGTAGTGGGCGTGATTCTCACTCTGCCCATATCCAGCGCGGCAATCTGTGCCATGATCGGCATCACGGGACTGGCGGGAGGCGCCGCTGTTGTGGGATGCTGTGCCCAGATGGTGGGCTTTGCGGTCATCAGTTTCCGTGAAAACGGCTGGAACGGCGTGGTATCCCAGGGACTGGGTACATCCATGCTGCAGATGGGCAATATCTGCCGCCGTCCCCAGATCTGGATTCCCCCGACCCTGGCAGGCGCAATCTGCGGACCGGTTTCCACATTGGTATTCAAGCTGGAATGTACGGGTGTATCGGCGGGTATGGGTACCTGCGGTTTGGTTGGCCCTCTGGGGATTCTGACCGACATGGGCTCCGGCGTACGGATGTGGATCGGTACATTGGTGTGCTGCATCATTCTGCCGGGTGTGCTGGCCCTGATCTTCAGCGAAGTCATGCGCAAACTCGGCTGGATCCGTGAAGGCGACATGAAACTGGATGCATGAACTACATCTTATTCAATAAAACAATCAAGGAGACAATATGAACGAAAATTACAATGCACAGAACATTCCCCCTCAGGGTAATCCCATCTGTCCTCACTGCGGCGCACCGGTTCGCGGCGGGGAAACCTTCTGTGGCAGCTGCGGAGGTGCATTGCGAATGACATATGCACCGGCTCGGCAGCCTGCAGATACAATGACTGTGTTTGACTATATTCTGTCCATGTTCCTTTATTCCATTCCGGTAGTGGGCCTGATCCTGATGCTGTACTGGGGCTTCAGCAGTACGGTGGGCATCAACAGAAAGAATTTTGCCAGAGCGTATCTTGTTTTATATGTAATTCAGGTGATCGCGGTGGTTCTGATTGCGTTTTTCTTCGGTACGATTATTACCAGTGTTTTCGGAACATTTCGCTGAAATACCTGTATAGGCTGAAATACCTGTATAGTTTATTAAAACCTGCTGAAAAAGGGAAACAGCTTCGCAAAGGCTGTCCCCCTTTTTTACGGTACCACCCGACACCGGATGAACGGTCTGCGGAGAATACGCTGCCTTTCCGCAAAATCCGACAGAACACTTGACAAAACCGGGAATCTGTGTTATACTATATCAAATGCTATGATCAGAAGAAGTATCCATACCGTAGCTGCCAAGAGAGACGGCGGGTGGTGTGAGCCGGAGAGCAGGGTGGAGAAATACATCTGTGAGCAGCGCACCGAACGGACTTTTCCCAGTAGGCTGCGACGGGCGTTCCCGTTACCGGACTGCGGCATCATCGCCGTGTGAGACCGTTTGCCGGAAAGCAGCGGTAAATTGAGGTGGTACCACGGTTTTCCCGTCCTCTGAGTCCTTGGTGGCTGCAGAGGCGTTTTTATTTTTCCTGAATTGAGGTTTGTTATGGTTATTACAGAATTGCTGGAAAAAAATGCAAAATTATACCCGAATGACGTGGCGCTGGTGGAAGTCAATCCTGCCGCACAGCCCAAGCCCAACCAGACCTGGCGTGAATACAGCCTGATCGAAACAACCCCCGGCGGACGTTACCGCAGAGAAATGACATGGAAGGATTTTGATACTAAAGCCAACCGTTTCGCCAATCTTCTGCTCACCAGAAAGATCAAAAAGGGCGACAAGGTGGCAATCCTGCTGATGAACTGCCTGGAATGGCTGCCCATCTATTTCGGTATCCTGAAGACCGGCGCACTGGCGGTTCCCATGAACTACCGTTATACCGGCGAGGAAATCAAATACTGTGCGGAACTGGCCGATGTGGATGTGCTGATCTTCGGTGAAGAATTCATCGACCGTGTGGAATCCGTATACAAGGATCTGCCCAGAGTCAGAGACTGGTTCTATGTAGGCCCCAATGCACCGGAATTTACCGACAGCTATGACGAAATGGTAACCTACTGTTCCTCCATCGCACCCGCTGTGCCTCTGGAAGAGGAAGAGGATGCCGCCATTTACTTCTCCTCCGGTACCACCGGTTTCCCGAAGGCAATTCTGCATTCCCATACATCCCTGATCAACTCCTGCCGTACCGAGCAGAATCACCACAGCCAGACCCGTGACGACGTGTTCCTGTGCATCCCGCCCCTGTACCATACCGGCGCGAAAATGCACTGGTTCGGCAGCCTCCTTTCCGGAAGCAAAGCCGTTATTCTCCGCGGTGTACAGCCGGAATGGGTTCTGCGTGCTGTGTCCGAAGAAGGCTGTACGATAGTATGGCTGCTGGTGCCGTGGGCACAGGATATTCTGGACGCCATTGACAGAGGCGAATTGAACCTGGACGACTACAGACTATCCCAGTGGCGGCTTATGCACGTAGGTGCCCAGCCCGTTCCGCCGTCCCTGATCAAGCGCTGGAAGAAGGTATTCCCGAATCATGATTACGACACCAACTACGGTCTGTCCGAATCCATCGGCCCCGGCTGCGTACATCTGGGTGTGGAAAACATCCATAAGGTAGGCGCCATCGGTGTGGCCGGCCACCTGTGGGAAACCGAAATCGTTCACCCCGACGGAACGCCCGTGGAAGGGGACGATGTAGGAGAACTGATCGTTCGCGGCCCCGGTGTGATGAAGTGTTATTATAAGAACCCCGAAGCCACCGCCGAAATTCTGAAGGACGGCTGGCTGTACACAGGGGACATGGCCAAGCGTGACGAAGACGGCTTTATCTATCTGGTAGACCGTAAGAAGGACGTTATCATCACGGGCGGTGAAAACCTGTATCCCGTGCAGATCGAAGATTTCCTCCGTCAGCATGACAAGATCAAGGACGTAGCCGTAATCGGTCTGCCCGACGAACGTCTGGGTGAAATTGCGGCGGCCATCATCGAGATCAAGCCCGACATGACCTGCACGGAAGAAGAAATCAACGCTTTCTGCATGGATATGCCCCGCTACAAGCGTCCGAGAAAGATCATCTTCGCAGATGTTCCCAGAAACCCCACCGGCAAGATCGAAAAGCCGAGACTGCGCGAAATCTACTGCGGCAAGCGCCTGGTGGAAGCGCAGACAACAAAGTAATAGTACAGCAGGTATTTCCACCCCGGGAATGCCTGCTTTTTCGTTCGTTTCATAAGTGATCGATATGGCTGAATTACGGAATTTTATCTGTCAGCGTGCGTAATTGTGGAAAACAGACGAAACATTTTCCCGCAGACGTAGCTTTTTTACATACTGTCTATTGCTTTTTCATACAAATTCCTGTATAATAATCTATGTATATTGAAAAGAGTTTGTATTTTGGAAAAATAACGGAATTATACATTATATAATAGGGAAAATACAATTCCCGGGAGAAATATATGTTGTCTGCATTGAAAAATTTTGCCATCACGCTGCTGATTGCCGCTGTGGTATTCGGCGTGGTTGCCTATTTCGCCACCCAGTTTGTAACGGCAACGGTAAGCGATATTCTCGGTTCCGAAATGTCCGACCTGGGTGACATCATTTCCGGCGAAGTAAACGATCCCGAAGGTGAAACGGAAACCGGCGCGGAAACGGAAACCGGTACGGAAGAAATCCTGCCGGAAATCAAAGGAAACAGCTTTTCTTTCCTGGTGATATGCTCCGGCTACCGTCCGGATATTTTTGGTGATTATACGCCCACAACGGAAGAACTGCACGATAAGATCGATTCCTTCAAAACTGCTTCCGATTCTTACGGTATCCTGTCCAGGGATTACCGTGAAATCACCGCAACCTCCATCGTACTGGTGCGTGCGGATAAGGAAAGACGGGAATTCACCTATACCTACATCACGCCCGAAACCCGAGTCCATACGGTTACCGGTTATCATACCCTCGGTGAAGTATATGCCCTCCACGGTTATGAGGCGATCAGCGGTTATGTCCGCGGCCTGACCGGCATTGAAGCGGATTACACATTCCTGCTGGAAGGCTATAATATGGATGAATTCATCCGTTCCTTCGGGGAAGTACCGGTGTACAATCCGAAGAATATCTACGCGGAAGGGAAGTATCATACCACCCGTTCCGAGACCACCAGAGAATACATCAACGATGACGGTGAAGTGGTCGTGGACCATTTCGACAATTCCTTTGTTCTCGCCATGGGAGATCAGAGCTTCAACGAATACGCTTCCCACATTCTGAACACCCTGAAGGAACGCTCCTCTGCGGAAATCGAAGTCAAGGGGACCTATTCCGTAGCCATCGTGGAAGCCTATATTAAGAAGCTGGCGGAAATGCCTCTGGATGAATTCGCCCTGCTTCTGGAAAAAGCACTGGAAATTCCGGAACTGCCGGAAGGTGTTGAACCCGATCCCAATGAAAAGGAACCCATGGATGCGCTTTTCCAGACCAATTTCACCGTGGAAGAAATCCCGGACATCTACGAAATGATCTGCGCCGCAAAGGAATTCCAGTCCAGCGTAATCCAGTTCCCCGGCACCTATATTCAGGAAACCGATGATGCGGATGCCTATTTTGAAGCTGATCAGAAGACCGCTGTCAAGCGCTTCATGCAGTATCGGTTCAACTGAAAAACGATTGAAAAATAATTACATAAAAATCGAAAGGATATATCATTATGTGTGCACGCATGAGCAATGAAGCAAAGACAATGGACAAGATCGTTGCGCTTTGCAAGAACAGAGGTTTTATTTTCGCAGGCAGTGAAATTTACGGCGGTCTGTCCAATTCCTGGGACTACGGCCCGCTGGGTGTTGAATTCAAGAACAACGTAAAGAAGGCTTGGTGGAAGAAGTTCGTTACCGAATGTAAGTACAACGTAGGTCTCGATTCCGCCATCATCATGAACCCCCAGACCTGGGTTGCATCCGGTCACCTGGGCGGTTTCTCCGACCCTCTGATGGACTGCAAGGTGTGCAAGAGCCGTCACAGAGCCGACAAGCTGATCGAAGAATACGCTTTCGAACATAAGGAAGACATCAATCCCGCTGGCTGGTCCGATGAAGAAATGTCCAATTTCATCAAGGAAAAGCACATCGTTTGCCCTGACTGCGGCAGCGGCGACTTCACCAATATCCGTAAGTTCAATCTGATGTTCAAGACCTTTATCGGTGTTACCGAAGACAATTCCAACACCGTATATCTCCGTCCCGAAACTGCACAGGGTATTTTTGTAAACTTCAAGAACGTAGCACGTTCCACCAGAAAGAAGATGCCCTTCGGTGTAGGTCAGATCGGTAAGTCCTTCCGTAACGAAATCACTCCCGGTAACTTCGTATTCCGTACCCGTGAATTCGAACAGATGGAACTTGAATTCTTCTGTAAGCCCGGTACCGATATGGAATGGTTCCAGTTCTGGCGCAACTACTGTGCAGAATGGCTGTACAAGCTGGGTATGCGTGAAGAAAACCTCCGTCTCCGCGATCACTCTCCCGAAGAACTGTGCTTCTACTCCAAGGGCACTACCGACATCGAATTCCTCTTCCCGTTCGGATGGGGTGAACTGTGGGGCATCGCCGACAGAACAGACTATGACCTGACCCAGCACCAGAACACCAGCGGCGAATCCATGGAATACTTCGATCCCGAAACCAATGAAAAGTATGTTCCCTATGTTGTAGAACCTTCCCTGGGTGCTGACCGTGTGGCTCTGGCATTCCTGGTTGACGCATACGATGAAGAAATCGTAGATCCCGAGAAGAACGATGTACGTGTGGTTCTCCACCTGCATCCCGCACTGGCTCCCGTAAAGGCTGCCATCCTGCCCCTGTCCAAGAAGCTGGCTGATGAAGCGGACGAAATCTATGCAGAACTGGCCAAGAAGTTCCCCGTAGAATACGACGATGCCGGCTCCATCGGTAAGCGTTACCGCAGACAGGACGAAATCGGTACTCCTTTCTGCATTACCTACGACTTTGAATCCAAGGAAGACGGCTGCGTAACCGTACGTGAAAGAGACTCCATGGAACAGGTTCGTATGCCCATCGCAGAAGTTGCCGCATACATCGAAAAGCACCTGGAATTCTGATTACCCATCCACCGAGCGAAACCTGATTTTCAATAGAAAGAGGGGAGTATATGCAGTTTACCGTTCATACTTCCCGTTCCGAAGCCGTATGTACGACCGCGGGCGGGAAACTGATCTCCTTTACACAGGATAATATCCCACTGATCTCCGGTGAATGCAGCGACGGACAGCCGGTTTGCTTTCCTGCTGTCTGCGAGTCTGCCGGATCCGGAAAAGAGGAAGAATACTGTGTATTGTCCGAGAATACTTTGCTGTCCTCTCCTGCTTTTGCGCCCGTTCTGCTGATGCCGGAAAAGGTTTCCTTCGTACTGAATGGAAATGCTCAGACCTGCGCGGCCTTCCCCCACCGTTTTCAGCTGGTGCATACATACACCGTCAACGAAAATGGATTTTCCGCCAAGTTCACGGCAGTAAACCGGGACGATAAGCCCTTTGTATATCATCCCGATACCGGAAATGTGTTCTGTCTGCCCATTCCGGAAGGTGCTTCCGCAGACGAATACTGCCTGGAGATCGCTTCTGTGGATACCGCCGGAAAGGCCGAAAAGGGCACTGTAAAGCCTGCCGGTGAATCTGTCTGCCTGGACGGGACCTGCGACAACAGCATCCGTCTCGCTGACAGTATTTCCGGAATTTCCACGCTGGCCGCTGCCGGTCCTGTGGAAAAGCAGATCCGTCTGTTCTCCGAAAAAAACGGAACCGGTATCAAAATCGACCCCGTCGGCTTCCGTTCTCTTGCAGTGCAGCTGTATAAAAGCGATGCATGCATCTGCCTGAAACTTCTCAACTACATTCCCGCCCTGACCACAGAATTGGCTGCCGCAAAGGAAAAAGCACCTGAAACGACAGTTCCTGTGGGCAGTGAATGTACGGTTGGCTACGTGGTCACAATTCTCTGAAAATGATGAGGTCAATATGAATGTTTGTAACCCGGCAGAAGTCCGCGCTTTACTGGAGAGATACCAGCTGGCGCCGAAAAAAGGATTCGGTCAGAACTTTCTGATCAATCCCGGTGTACCCCAGCGTATCGCCGAATGTTCCAGAGGCCTTGCGCCCATGGACAGATCCGCTGGTGTTCTGGAAATCGGACCCGGCGTCGGTGCGCTGACCCAGTATCTGTCGGAATACTACGATAAGGTAACCGCCATCGAGATTGACAGAGGCCTGATCCCCCTGCTTGGTGAAGTGTTTGCCGATCACGACAATATTACCGTAGTGAATGCGGATTTTATGGAAACCGATCTGTCCGCGTTCATTGAGGAGCATTTCTCAGACATTCTCGCGGAAGGCGGTACGGTCAGCATATGCGCCAACCTGCCTTACTATATCACCACTCCCGTGCTCATGCGGATTCTGGAAAACTGGTCTCCCGAACTGCCGGTACCTCTGGCCGGAATCACAGTCATGGTCCAGCTGGAAGTAGCCAGACGCATCTGCGCCACAGCGGAAGACGGGGATTACGGCGCGCTGAGTGCTGCTGTGGGTCTGAAAGCGGATGCCATGAAAATGTTCGATGTATCCGCCGGTAATTTCTACCCGGTACCGAAGGTAGCTTCTTCCGTATGCGGTATCGTACCCCACGACGGTATCCGTCAGGTGTATGATCGTGTACCCGAAGATCCGGAAACCGCGGCCAAGTTTGCGCAGTCCGTTACGGACACCATCGGAATGGCCTTCGGTCAGAGAAGAAAAACTCTGGTAAACGGCCTCTCCGGTAAGTATGCTAAGGATGTCACTGCTGCGGCTCTGGAAAAAATGGGTTTACGAACGGATATCCGCGGAGAAAAGCTTTCACCAGCCGAATTCTGCAGACTGACCGCTATTTTGCAGGGAATCGAGTAATACAATACAAACAAAAACTGCTGTATCTTTTTCAGACACAGCAGTTTTTTTGTGATCGGGATTTTTGTTGGGGTTTACTCAGCGGTTTCTTCGGCTGCGCCGTCAGCGGCTTCAAGAGCTTCCAGAGCGCTGTAGAAATTATTCAGTGTCTGGTTGCAGAAGGAACGCTCTGAACGCATTCTTGCAGCATACTGATTGGCGCCGAAGTAGATTGTATCGGTGGCCATGTACAAGAGACCGCAGAAGCCGTCCTTAAAGCCGAAATAGTGACCGCAGGGGTCATAGGCAACGGAATCGAATACCAGCTCCAGCATAGCACGTGTTTCCGGATCGGCGGAGTAACGGGTCTTCAGCAGCTTGTTGTAGTATGTATCCACAACCTCGTTGCCGCTTTCCCAGGACAGACGTTCCAGAACAGCACCGACCATTTCGGGATTCTTGATACAGCCGGAAACCGTCATCAGACCGTTGCAGTTCAGACTGTAGTAACGGTCCTGTTCTTCATCCCTCTTCGGGAAGGGAACAACACCGGAATCAAACTCCGTAACGGTAACCACACTCTCCATCATGGAGGACAAAGAGGCTCTGAACAGCGTGTCGCCCATGACATATTCGCGGATCGGCATCTGTGTGGCAACGTCAGTATTGACGGAACCGGGATTTTCAAACAGACGGTAAAGCTTATCTAAAACCGCATAAGTGTTTTCGTTGTTGAACACGAGCTTGTGCTTGTTGGTTTCGGGATCCAGCTCGGTCAAAAACAGCTCGCATCCGGTCAGGAATGCAAAGGATTCGGCCAGTTCCATACCGAAAACATCGTCCTCGGACAGATAGGAACCGTCGCCGTCGCGGTCGTTGCGTACTGCAATGGACATATCAATCATCTTGTCCAGCGTCCACTTGCCTTCGTTTACCAGCGTATAGGGGTCTTCCAGATTGTTGTCTTCGATCATATTCTTGTTGAAGAAAATACAGGCAGGGTCGGTGATGAGCAGATCAGATACGATATAATGGATCTGCTTGCCCATACGCAGCGCTTCGATCTGCTCACCGTTGTACCAGGGATTGGAGAAATCCACATAGGGAAGATAGGTGGAGTCATACAGGAAACCACCGGTTACCAGATCCGCCACGTGGGAAATTCTGTGCAGGAACAGAAGCTGATACACATCATCGTTGGCCTTGAACAGATTGGTGTATTCTTCATAGGTTACATCGTAATCCTCGTTGAAGCTGATGACCACATCCAGAGCCTGTTCAACGGTCTTTTCGCGGCGGTATACAGCATCATCCATATTGTCTCCGGTGAGTTCATCGGCGAAGTACTGATCTTTCCACGCGGAAGAACCGAAGAAGCCGGCGCGGAAGGAAGCACCGTCAAAGGTCGTGCCTTCGGGAACGGTATGGGGCGTACGGGTTTCCACAGGTTCGGTGACTGCTTCGGTGACAGCATCGGTTTCCGTGGGGGTGTTATCTGCAGTACCGCAGGCGGCAAGCTGAGTCAGCATAGCAGCAGTCAGCAGAATCGTTGCTAATTTTTTCATTTCAGAAAACCTCCGTATTGTTCGATTGGATCCTTTACGAATAGATTATACCATAGTATACAATGGATTACAATGCACAAAAACACAAATTATATGCACAAAACGTGAGTCCTATTGCATTTTGTGAAATTATGCAGTATAATAATATTGTGCTGCCGCGCACGGAACAGGAGGGAATTTATGTACAAAGATATTGCTTATCCGGAAAGCGAAGAAGACGTGCTGATAACGGATAATAAACCGTTGTCCGTGACAGCTGCGGGAAACTATAAAGCACAGAATACCCCTGTCACACTCATGGAACGTCCCGGAAAACGGGAGGATTATCAGATATATTACGTAGCGGATGGCCTGATCCATTATTTCGACGAATACGATCAGGAATTCCTATTGGACAAAGGACATCTTCTGATTATTCGTCCCGGTGAAAAAGAGAAGTGTGTGCTTCACGCGGAAGAACAGCCGGAAGCTTATTGGGTACGCTTTACCGGAAGAGATGCGGATAATCTGCTGGAAAGGTATCAGTTTTCCAAAGGGACAAATGTTTACTATATCGGTACCTCTTCGGATTACCAGTGGATTTTCGGACAGATGATCCGTGAACTGCAGCTGATGCGTGACAATTATGAAGAAATGCTGACTCTGGATCTCAGACAGCTGTTTCTGATCAGCAGTCGGTATCTGCAGGAACGGAACAGGGTGGGAGAAACCATACTGGACGAAGTGGAAGAAGCCGCCCGGTATTTCAGCGAAAACTATACAAAACCAATCTCCGTAGAAGATTATGCCAGAGAACGCGGGATAACCGCAAACTGGTTGACTCAGAATTTCCGGAAAATAACAAAATACACGCCGCTGCAGTACATCATCCGTCTGCGCATGACCTATGCCAAGAACCTGATCGACAATACTAAATGTACAGTTGAGCAGATTGCCGCTGCGGTGGGGTACGACAATCCCCTGTATTTCAGCCGCTTGTTCAAAAAGCATACCGGCATGACCACGTCGGAATATAAAAAACGAACACAGCACGCAGGCAGCAGGGAATATGTCCCCCTGCAGTACACTATCAATATGCGGAAATTCGAAATCCTCAATCAAAACGGTGTTATAAGCGATACAACAAAATAAAAAAACAGCACGCCCGGTTTTGGACGTGCTGTTTTCGTATGTCGAATTACTTGTACAGTTCAGTGAATCTGGTAAGTCTTTCGTACTTAGCCTTAGCGTTGGCTTCAGCCTTTGCGAAGAGTTCTGCAGCTCTTTCGGGGTTGGTCTGAGCCAGACGGCTGTAACGGTTTTCGTTCTTGATGAATTCCTGATAATCGCCGGTGGGTTCCTTGCTGTCGAGAGAGAAGGGATTCTTGCCTTCTGCCTTCAGAGCAGGGTTGTAACGGAACATCTGCCAGTAACCGCAATCTACAGCCTTCTTCATTTCCAGCTGGCAGTTCTGCATGGTGCCCTTGATACCGTGCATTTCACAAGGAGCGTAACCGATGATGATGGAAGGACCGTTGTAAGCTTCAGCTTCAGTCAGAGCCTTGAGCAGCTGGTTCATATCAGCACCCATAGCAACCTGAGCAACGTAAACGTAACCGTAGGACATAGCGATTTCAGCGAGGTTCTTCTTGCCGATCGCCTTACCTGCAGCTGCGAACTGTGCAACCTGACCGATGTTGGAAGCCTTGGAAGCCTGACCACCGGTGTTGGAGTAAACTTCGGTATCGAATACCATGATGTTTACATCTTCGCCGGAAGCGAGAACGTGGTCCAGACCGCCGAAGCCGATATCGTATGCCCAGCCGTCACCACCGAAGATCCAAACGGACTTCTTAGCGAGGTAATCCTTTTCAGCCAGGATCTTGGGAGCAGTGGGACAACCTGCAGCAGCAGCCTTTTCCACTTCAACGAGCAGAGCCTTGGCAGCAGCTTCGTTAGCCTTACCGTCGTTCTTGGTATCCAGGAATGCCTGAGCAGCAGCCTTGAATTCGTCGGAAGCCTTTTCAGAAGCCATCATTTCTTCAACGTAACCGATCAGGCGGTTACGGATAACCTTCTGACCGAGGTGGATACCCAGACCGTGTTCAGCGTTGTCTTCGAACAGGGAGTTCGCCCAAGCGGGACCGCGGCCGGTTTCGTTGTTAACGGTGTAAGGAGTTGCGGGAGCGGAGCCACCCCAGATGGAGGAACAACCGGTAGCGTTGGAGATGTACATTCTTTCGCCGAACAGCTGAGTGATCAGACGAGCGTAAGAAGTTTCTGCACAACCAGCGCAGGAGCCGGAGAACTCGAGCAGGGGCTGCTTGAACTGAGAGCCCTTAACGGTAGCGTTGATCAGTTCAGGCTTTTCGGAAACATTGGCAACAGCGTAATCCCAGGGTTCAGCCTGATCCTGCTGAGTAGAAGCCAGTACCATCTGGAGAGCCTTCTTGTCGGTACCGTCCTTTTCAGCCTTAGCGGTTACGGGACAAGCCTTAACGCAGAGAGTACAGCCCATGCAGTCCAGAGGAGAAACAGCCATGGTGAACTTGTAGTTGGTTTTCACAACGGGCTTAGCGGCAAACTTAGTAGCAGCGGGAGCCTTGGCAGCTTCTTCTTCGGTCATAGCGAAGGGACGGATAGCAGCGTGAGGACATACAAATGCACAGTTGTTACACTGGATACAGTTTTCGGGAATCCATTCGGGAACGTAAACGGCAACACCGCGCTTTTCGGAAGCGGTGGAACCCTGCGGGAAGGTACCGTCAACGTAATCGGAGAATGCGGAAACGGGCAGGCTGTCACCGGCCATAGCGTTGGTGGGAGCAACAACCTTGTTTACGAATGCATCCAGATCAGCTCTCTTGGAAGAGAAAGCAGCCTTGGGAGCATCTACGCCGGCGTTCTTCCAGCATTCGGGAACATCGATTTCGGTATAAGCATCAGCACCTGCATCAATAGCGGCATAGTTGAGGTCAACCATAGCCTGGCCCTTCTTGATGTAGGACTTGTATGCCATCTTCTTCATGTATTCGATTGCTTCATCCTTGGGCAGAATGTTTGCCAGGGAGAAGAATGCGGACTGCAGAACGGTGTTCTTAACCTTGGCATTACCGATCTTCTTGGTAGCGAGGGTGGTAGCGTCGATGGTGATGAACTTGATGTTGTTGTTGGCCAGGTAGGACTTAACCTTAGCGGGCAGGTTGGCATCCAGTTCTTCCATGGTGGTCCAAGCGCAGTCGAGCAGGAAGGTACCGCCGGGCTTGATGTCGCTTACCATGTCATACTTCTTCAGGTAGGAAGAGTTGTGGCATGCAACGAAGTCAGCCTTGTTGATGTAGTAAGGAGACTTGATGGGCTGATCACCGAAACGCAGGTGGGAAATGGTGATACCGGAAGTCTTCTTGGAGTCGTACTGGAAGTAAGCCTGGATGTACTTGTCGGTGTGGTCACCAATGATCTTGATGGAGTTCTTGTTGGCACCAACAGTACCGTCACCGCCCAGACCCCAGAACTTGCAGGCGATGGTGCCGGCAGCAGCGGTATCGGGAGCGGGCTTTTCTTCGAGGGACAGACCGGTAACGTCGTCAACGATACCGATGGTGAAGCCGTTCTTGGGGCATTCTGCATCCAGGTTTGCATATACAGCAAAGATGGAAGACGGAGGAGTATCCTTGGAGCCCAGACCGTAACGGCCGCCAACTACCTTGATACCGGTAACGCCGGTTGTAGCCAGAGCGGTAACAACGTCCAGATACAGAGGTTCACCCAGAGAGCCGGGTTCCTTGGTTCTGTCCAGAACAGCGATCTTCTTACAGGTGGAGGGGATAGCTTCGATCAGCTTGGAAGCTACGAAGGGACGATACAGACGAACCTTGATCAGACCAACCTTTTCGCCTGCAGCGGTCATGTAGTCGATAACTTCTTCGGCAACGTCGCAGATGGAACCCATAGCAACGATAACCTTTTCAGCATCGGGAGCGCCGTAGTAGTTGAACAGCTTGTAATCGGTACCGATCTTTTCGTTGATCTTGTCCATGTATTCTTCCACGATTGCAGGGAATGCATCATAGTAGCTGTTGCAGGCTTCTCTGTGCTGGAAGAAGATGTCACCGTTTTCGGCGGAACCGCGGAGAACGGGGTGTTCGGGGTTCAGAGAACGTGCACGGAAAGCAGCGATGGCGTCCTTGTCAACCATATCAGCCAGATCTTCGTAATCCCATGCTTCGATCTTCTGGATTTCGTGAGAAGTACGGAAACCGTCGAAGAAGTTCAGAACGGGAACGCGGCCCTTGATGGTAGCAAGGTGAGCAACGGCACCCAGGTCCATAACTTCCTGAGGGTTGGATTCAGCCATCATAGCGAAACCGGTCTGACGGCATGCATAAACGTCGGAGTGGTCACCGAAAATGTTCAGAGCGTGGGAAGCTACGCAGCGTGCGGATACATGAATAACGCAGGGCAGCAGCTCACCGGCGATCTTGTACATGTTGGGGATCATCAGCAGAAGACCCTGAGAAGCGGTATAGGTGGTGGTCAGAGCACCTGCAGCCAGAGAACCGTGAACGGCACCGGCAGCACCTGCTTCGGACTGCATTTCGACAACCTTAACGGTGTCGCCCATGATGTTCTTCAGACCGGTAGCGGACCAGGTATCGGTCACGTCAGCCATAACAGAAGAAGGTGTGATGGGGTAGATGGCAGCAACTTCGGTAAATGCATAAGACGCATGAGCCGCAGCTGTGTTGCCATCCATGGAAAGTTTCTTTCTTGCCATGATAGAATTTCCTCCATTTATATGAATTTTTCTTTGGACATTGTCGCAAATGACCTGAGTAAATGGCTCCGGTCATTCAAAGTATATTATAGCGCAAAAGTCTCAAAAAGTAAATACATTTTTGACAATATGAACGTAAAATTTTCTCGGATAAAGAGGGAGTTTTTTGCAGTAAGTGCAACAAAAAATGAAAAACGGCACAGATTAACGGATAAACCTGTGCCGTTTTTACACAAATTCTGTATATATGCGTGAAAAATCACATTACGGGAATACCGATCTGCCGGTTCAGCCGACGGAGCAGCTTTGCCATGGGCAGAATCAGAATACTCATGAACAGATTCCCTATGCCGTGCATGGCGTCAAAGGGAAAACCGGATGCGATCCATTTGAGCGTGGTGGCAAAATCATAGCCGAGGAGCAGAGCCTGCGTCGGCGCATAGAGCGTGCCGTAGAGCAGTCCGAACAGCGTGCACACAGCGGCATACAGCACAAAGGCGATGCGGTCCGGCAGCTTTCTCGGCAGCAGCATGATGGCCAGCCAGAGAAGGGTCCAGATGTACACATAGGGTACCCACCACATGGTAAACCCGCCGTACAACCCGACCAGAAGCACGTAAACATATATGGGAATCAGGGCTTCGGCGCGGTAAACGATGGTGAAAGCGGTGATGAACATGGCGATGGGATGAATGTTGGGCAGTCCTTCCATGATCAGCTTGCCGAGGAACAGAATCGTCCCCAGCATGGCGTAAACGATCATTTTGCGCAGTCGTACCCCATGATTGGCATTACGCATATACTTCGTAAACCAGCCGGAAGGAATCACCCTCCGCGATGGGGGTGGAGCTGATGCCCGTCATGGCGTATTCTTCACCGATGTACAGTGCCCAGTATGCGCCGTCCTTGTCAAAATCGGCGGTGATACCGTCCACTGCGGTGATGTATAGGCCGTACTGATCGTCCCTGCCTTCGATGATGCCTTCATTCAGCAGCGCATCGCCTAGGTTGACCGCATCGGAGGTCACGGTGTGCTCTGTGGCAGTACCGTCAGGACCGATAACGGTCAGGGTAAAGGTAACGGATTCGGTGTTCTGTTCGGTCTTTCCGCAGGATGCGAGACACAGTGCTAACGCCGCCATCAGCACAAACAGAACGGACAAACGGATGAGATTTGTTTTGTTCTTCATGTTTGTTTCTCCTTGAAAAATATAAAATTTTGAAAGTACGTACATGACCGAAGGGTCGCCGGCGCTCGCAGCATCTGTACGTTTCACAAGGCAGGTATCCCGGCTGATGCAGCTCCCGGACACCTTCCCATCCGTCAGGACAGTGGCAAATACGTATGGCGGCATACGCTTGTCCGGGATCATGCACAATCACGGTGACGGGCTCGCACAGGATTTTCACCTGTTTCCGGTTTGAACCGTAAGGTACCTTGCGGCGGAATGATCCACGAGATTATTATAGCACGGAGGGCAGGGAATTGCAAGAGGTGGACCGAATTTTGCGATAAATGCATCCCGATGGGAGAAAAATGGCGTTCCCTGTTCAATGTGACAACATTTTATGCCGAAAGCAGCGGAAATTTGTCTCACCAAACTCTTGACGATTCCGTGAATTTTCAGTATAATATAAATAGATAATATAAATAGCGTGGTTTTCAACATGGCGGCTTGCTCTGCAAAGCTGCGGCGATGCCTGCAAAAATAGACTTTCTGTGACTGACGGTTAAGCGAGAAATCGCTGCGGGAGCACCTGCGTGGAGCAGAAAGTGACGAAGCATATACTGCTTCAGCCGACCGTCTGGGCATTGTTTTGTTTATCATACAGAGAAACTGTGTATAGCAAAGCTTTGTCCTTTTTTGATTTTTGACGTACAAACCAAAATATATAACTCCGAATTTGAGAAAGAGGTATGCCCATGAGTAAAAAGGTTGCCATTCTGATGGGGAGCGACAGCGATCTTCCCGTAGTGGAAAAAGCATTTGCCGTATTGGATTCTTTCGGCGTGGAATATACCGCCAGAGTCCTCTCCGCCCATCGTACGCCTGTGGAAACCGCCGAGTTTATCTCCGGTGCGGAAGAAAACGGATACGGCGTGATTCTTGCCGCTGCCGGTATGGCGGCACATCTTGCCGGTGCCTGTGCGGCGAACACCACTCTGCCCGTAATCGGTATCCCCGTAAAGGGCGGTGCCATGGACGGTCTGGATGCACTGCTTGCCACCGTACAGATGCCCTCCGGCATTCCGGTTGCGACCGTAGCCATCAACGGTGCGGCCAATGCTGCTCATCTGGCCTGCCAGATCCTGGCTGTAGCCGATACGGAACTGTCCTCCAAGCTGAAGGAAGCACGTAAGAAGGGTGCGGAAACCGTTCTTGCCAAGGATGCTGCTCTGCAGAAAAAGTTAGCCAAGTAATTTTCTGCCGGCCTACAGGAAAAGGAACAGGGTATGATGAAAAGATATGCCTGGCTGCGTTACCCCGGTTTCCGGGACAAAGCAGTAACGCTGACCTACGATGACGGTACCTCCTCCGACCGTAAGCTGATTGAGATCATGTCCCGTTACGGACTGAAGGGTACCTTCAATATCAATGCTGGTAAGATGGCCACCGAACCCGGGGGCTATGCGCTGACCATGGAAGAGGCTGTGGAGCTGTATACCTCCTCCGGCAACGAAGTGGCTGCCCACGGATATTGTCATCAATGGCTGACCGAGATGGAAACGCCGATGATGGTGTATGAGGTGCTGCAGGACCGTATCGCGCTGGAAAAGGCATTCGGTATTCCCGTAAGAGGCTTTGCCTATGCATACGGTGCCGTTGACGACACGGTTGTGGAGATCATGCGTCAGTGCGGTTATGTCTACGCAAGAACCACTGCCGAAGCGGGGAACTTCAATATCCCCACGGACTGGCTCCGCATGCCCATCACCTGCCGGCACAGAGATCCACGGCTGATGGAACTGGCGAAGAATTTCTTGGAAGGCCCGCCAGGTGCTTACCATTGGATACAGACACCCCGTCTGTTCACCCTGATGGGACACAGCATCGAATTTGTGAAGGACAATAACTGGAATATCATCGAAGAATTCGGTGCCTATGTGGGCAGTCGGGACGATGTGTGGTATGCAACCAACAGGGAAGTGTACGATTACGTAAAATCCTTTGAAAATCTGCAGTTTGCAGCGGACGGTTCTTTTGTGTACAATCCCGGCAGAGAAGATGTGTATATCTGTTTCAAAGGTGTTAACCATATGATTCCTTCCGGTGAAACTGTAAGACTGGACTGATTGGTCAGAAAGGCATTCAACTATGAAAAAAATTGTATTGCGCTATCCCGGATTCCGCTCTAAAGCTCTGACATTCAGCTACGATGATGGTGTGATTCACGACAGAAGATTCGTGAAAATTCTGAATGATCACGGTCTGAAGGGTACTTTCAATATCAATGCAGGTATGTTTTGTGACAAAAGATATGTAGAACACATGCCGGCTGAGGAAGCAATTGAACTGTATACTTCCGGTGGACATGAGGTAGCGGCTCACGGATATAAGCATTTGAGTTTGACAGAGGTCACACCCGAGCAGGCTTACGAAGATATCATAACGGACCGGATTGCGTTGGAAAAATTGCTGGGTATTCCGGTAAGAGGTATGGCATATGCCAGCGGATACTGGAACGATGAAGTGGTGGAAATCATTCGCTCCTGCGGTTTGGAATATGCACGTACCACTCGCGCTACTTTTGATTTTTCCATTCCCAAAGATTGGCTGCAGCTTATGCCTACCTGTTATCACTTTGAGACCGATATAATGGAAATGGCGAAGAAGTTTTTAGCTTTGCCGGGCGGGAAGAACTATGCCGATGATCCTCACTTGTTTTATCTGTGGGGACACAGCTATGAATTCGATCATGGCGACGGATGGAATATGATCGAAAGGTTTACTGACCTGGTGAGCGATAGGGAAGAAATCTGGTATGCTACGAATATTCAGGTTTACGATTATGTAAAAGCATATGAGAATCTGAAGTTTGCGGCGGATCAGTCCTTTGTATACAACCCGAATTTGCAGGATGTTTATGTGAACTGTGACGGAAGAGAGATACGGATTCCATCGGATAAAGTTGTATCTCTGCAATAACAAAGAAAAAACAATTATAAAAATAATAAAAAATACTCTCCGGAGGTAATCTAAATGAAGAGTTTCAGTGAAGCGTACAAGGAAGCGGGCGTGGATATTACAGCGGGTTATACTGCTGTTGAGCTTATGAAAGCGCACATTGCCCGTACCATGACAACCGGCGTCTGCGACAGCATCGGCGGTTTCGGCGGTATGTTCGATATGGGAGCCGTAATGAAGAAATACGGTATTACCGACCCCATTCTGGTTTCCGGCACGGACGGCGTGGGTACCAAGATTCGTTTTGCCATGCTGCTGGACAAGCATGACACCGTAGGTATCGACTGCGTTGCCATGTGCGTGAACGATATTATCTGCTGCGGCGCACGTCCCGTATTCTTCCTCGACTACATCGCCTGTGGCCGTAATTTCCCCGAAAAGATCGCATCCATCGTAGCCGGCGTAGCGGAAGGCTGCGTACAGTCCGGCTGTGCACTGGTAGGAGGTGAAACCGCGGAACATCCCGGCATGATGCCTGAACACGACTATGACCTGGCCGGCTTTGCGGTAGGTATCATGGACCGTTCCCAGGTTGTCAACAACGCCTCCATTATCCCCGGTGACGTAATGATCGCACTGCCCTCCAGCGGTGTACACTCCAACGGTTTCTCCCTGGTACGTAAGGTATTCGACGTAGAAAACAAGGATGTAACCACCCCCGTTGCGGAACTGGGCGGCAAGAGCCTCGGCGAAGTTCTGCTGACACCCACCAGAATCTACGTTAAGCCCGTTCTGGCTCTGCTGGATGCCGTAAAGGTGAAGGGTATCTCCCACATCACCGGCGGCGGCTTCTACGAAAACCTGCCCCGCGCTCTGCCCGACGGAATCACTGCCAAGATCGAAAAGGCAGCAGTAAAGACTCCCGTTATCTTTGACCTGATCGCAAAGGCAGGCAATGTAGCGGAAAGAGATATGTTCAACACCTACAACATGGGCGTTGGTATGGCCATCACCGTTGCCAAGGAAGATGCGGATAAGGCTGTTGAAATCCTGCGTGCCAACGGCGAAGAAGCGTACATCATCGGCGAAACCGCTGCAGGTGATGAAGGCGTTGTTCTGGCATAACGGGTGAGAGCATGACGAAAACAACCAATATTGCTGTGTTCGTTTCCGGCGGCGGCACCAATCTGCAGGCGCTGATTGACGCACAGCACAGAGGCGAACTGGGAAACGGCAAAATTACCCTTGTGGTTTCTTCCAAGCCAGGTGTGTATGCACTGGAGAGGGCGAAGAATAACGATATTCCCTCCGTGGTTCTGTCCAGAAAGGATTATGACAGTATCGCCGACTATTCCAAGGCTCTTGCGGATACCGTGGAAGCAGCCGGTGCGGATCTGATCGTGCTGGCCGGTTTCTTGACCATCATTGACGAGCAGGTGTACGAGCGTTTCCCCAACCGGATCCTGAATGTGCATCCCGCCCTGATCCCTTCCTTCTGCGGCAAGGGATACTACGGTCTGCGGGTACACGAAGCGGCTCTGGAAAAGGGTGTAAAGGTTTCCGGTGCGACGGTGCATATCGTAACACCCGAATGTGACGCAGGTCCCATCGTACTGCAGAAGGCTGTGGAAGTTCTGGACGACGACACCCCCGAAACCCTGCAGAAGCGGATCATGGAACAGGCAGAATGGAAGATTCTTCCGGAAGCGGTAAGACTGTTCTGCGACGACAGAATTCAGATTGTAAACAATAAGGTCTATATAAAAGGAGAATAAGATGAAAGTTTCTTCCATTGCATGCGAACTGAACTCCCTTGCCTACCACGGCAGAGGCATCATCATCGGCAAGAGCGCAGACGCCAAGAAGGCCGTTACCGCCTATTTCATCATGGGCAGAAGCGTAAACAGCCGCAACCGTGTATTCGTACCCGAAGGAGACGCTATGCGTACCAAGGCTTTCGACGAATCCAAAATGGTTGACCCCCATCTGATCATTTACTACCCCGTACGTGTACTGGGCAACAAGACCATCGTAACCAACGGCGACCAGACCGATACCATCTACGACCTGATGGATAAGCAGATGACCTTCGAACAGGCTCTGCGTACCCGTACCTTCGAAGACGACAAGCCCAACTTCACGCCCCGTATTTCCGGTATCATCCACTTCGAAAACGGCGATATGAACTACGCTATGTCCATCCTGAAGAGTGCGGAAGGTGACGACAGCTCCTGCGAAAGATTCACCTATGCCTACACCAACCCCATCCCCGGTAAGGCAAAGTTCATCCATACCTACAACGGTGACGGCGATCCGCTGCCCTCCTTCGAAGGTGAACCCAAGACCCTGGAACTGCCCGATATGGACATCGACGCTCTGACCGACCTGATCTGGACAAACCTGAACGAAGACAACAAGGTATCCCTGTTTGTACGTTACATCGATCTGGCAACCGGCGAAAGCGACACCAGAATCGTAAACAAGAATCAGTGACGATTGCCTTTCTCGACAAAGCGGAAGCGGGGGAGATCCTGCCGACGCTGTACCGGATATTCCACGACAATATGAGCCCCATCCTGCACACGGACGAACCCTTCCCGGGCGGACGTGAGGGCTGGCTTGCTGCTGTGGGGCCGGCACTGGAAAAAGCACCGCGGCAGATCCTGCTTCTGCGTGACGGAGAGAAGATCGCGGGATTTTTCCAATACTACGTAAACGGCGGCGTGTTCATGATGGAGGAAATCCAGTTCAGGGAAGAATACAGAGGTACCGGCCTTTTTGAGAAGCTGTACCGGTATCTTGTCGGGATCATTCCGGAAGAAACGGAATATGTCGAAGCATACGTACATAAAACCAATCCGAAATCCATGGCGGTGCTCAATCATCTGGGACTGACGGCTGTGGAAGATGAACCAAACGAAAGCTTACTGCATTACCGGGGAAGGTATGAAAGCCTTGTCCGCCGGTACGGCAGTGATATATAACACGATTAACGAAAGGGACAGAACAGATATGAAAGAATTTGAACTGAAATACGGTTGTAACCCCAACCAGAAGCCTTCCAAAATTTATATGCACGATGGCTCTGAACTGCCCATCGAAATTCTGAACGGTCGTCCGGGCTACATCAATTTCCTGGATGCATTCAACTCCTGGCAGCTGGTGAAAGAACTGAAGGAAGCAACCGGCCTGCCCGCTGTTACCTCTTTCAAGCACGTTTCCCCCACATCTGCAGCCGTTGGTATTCCGCTGCCCGAAAAGCTGAAGAAGGCCTGCTTTGTGGATGACATCGAAGGTCTGGACGATTCTCCCCTCGCCTGTGCATATGCCAGAGCAAGAGGTACTGACAGAATGTGTTCCTTCGGTGACTGGGTTGCACTGAGCGATGTATGTGACGTGACCACCGCCAAAATGCTGGCCAGAGAAGTTTCCGATGGCATCATTGCCCCCGGTTATGAACCCGAAGCTCTGGAAATCCTCAAGGGCAAGAGAAAGGGCGGCTACAATATCGTAAAGATCGACCCCAACTATGTTCCTGCGGAAATCGAAACCAAGCAGGTATACGGCATCACCTTCCAGCAGGGCAGAAACAACTTCAAGATCAACCGTGAACTGCTCTCCAATATCGTAACCGAAAACAAGGATATGCCCGAATCTGCTGTCCGTGACCTGATTATTGCCCTGATCACCCTGAAGTACACCCAGTCCAACTCCGTTTGCTTCGCTGTAGACGGTCAGGCTATCGGTGTCGGTGCCGGCCAACAGTCCAGAGTACACTGCACCAGACTGGCAGGCGGTAAGGCAGACACATGGTTCCTGCGTCAGAGCGACAAGGTTCTGAACCTGCCCTTCAAGGATACCCTCGGCAGACCTGACAGAGACAATGTAATCGACGGCTACATCAACCAGAATGAAGAAGATGTATGCGCCGACGGCAACTGGCAGAAGTATTTCACCGAACAGCCCGCACCCTTCACCAAGGAAGAACAGCGCGCTTATCTGGACACCATCGACGGTGTTGCTCTGGGTTCCGACGCATTCTTCCCCTTCAGCGACAACATCGAACGTGCAAAGAAATCCGGCGTAAAGTACATCGCAGAACCCGGCGGATCCATCCGTGACGATCTGGTTATCGACTGCTGCAACGGCTACGGCATGGCTATGTGCTTCACAGGCATGCGTCTGTTCCACCACTAATACGACAGAAACACAGCTGTACTCATGTCCAAAAACATGGGTACAGCATTGTGCGTTTTTTGAAAAACAGCATTTTCGGCTGTTTCCGGCGGAAATTCACCTGACAGACAGGGAAGAATGACACCGGAACGGGACGGAAAATGCGGACAAACGAAATGAGGAGTAAGTATATGACCATTCTTGTAATCGGCTCCGGCGGAAGAGAGCACGCAATCATCCAGAAGCTCGCCGAAAGCCCCCGTGCGGAAAAAATCTATGCGATTCCGGGCAACGGCGGTATGACGGATATTGCCGAATGTGTTGCTATCGGCGCCAAGGATATCCCCGCCATCTGCGAATTCGTAAAGACCCATCCCGTGGATTTTGCTGTGGTTGCACCCGACGATCCGCTGGTACTCGGCTGCGTGGATGCACTGGAAGAGCTGGGCATCCCCTGCTTCGGCCCCCGCAAAAACGCGGCTGAAATCGAAGGCAGTAAGGTTTTCTCCAAGAACCTGATGAAAAAATACGGTATTCCCACCGCCGCCTACGAAGTATTCGAAGACTTTGACAAGGCGATGCAGTACGTGGAAACCGCACCTGTTCCGCTGGTTGTCAAGGCGGACGGACTGGCGCTGGGTAAGGGTGTTTTGATCTGCCAGACCAGAGAAGAAGCAAAGGCCGCACTGAAGGAAATCATGGAAGACAAGGTGTTCGGCGCATCCGGCAGCAGAGTCGTGATCGAAGAATTCTTAGAAGGTCCCGAAGTTTCCGTTCTGTCCTTCACTGACGGTAAGGTAGTTGTTCCCATGGTATCCTCCATGGACCACAAGCGTGTGGGCGACAACGATACCGGTCTGAACACAGGCGGTATGGGTACGATTGCACCCAACCCTTACTACACCGATGAAATTGCGGCGGAATGTATGGAAAAGATCTTCCTGCCCACCATGAACGCCATGAATGCGGAAGGCCGTACCTTCAAGGGCTGCCTGTACTTCGGTCTGATGCTGACCAAGAAGGGTCCCATGGTAATCGAATACAACTGCCGTTTCGGTGATCCGGAAACACAGGTGGTTCTGCCTCTGCTTGAAACCGATCTGCTCACCGTAATGGAATCCGTAGCCAATGAAAACCTGGCGGATATCGAAGTGAAGTTTTCCAGCAAATATGCGTGCTGTGTCATTCTGGCGTCCGACGGTTATCCGAAAAAGTACGAAAGCGGATTCCCGATCACCATGCCGGAACAGCTGAAGCACAACGCCAAGGTATATATAGCAGGTGCAAAGCGGGATGAAAACAACACCCTCCTGACTGCCGGTGGACGTGTACTGGGGGTAACTGCCTGCGGCAATACATTGGCAGACACCATTGCTCTGGCATACGACGCAGCGGCAGACGTACATTTTGCCAATGCATACAAACGAAACGATATCGGCAACAGAGCACTTGCGGCTCACAATGAGAAATGAGGAAGCATAGCATGGTATATAGAGTATATGTTGAAAAAAGAGAAGGACTGACGGTTGAAGCGAATGCGCTGTACAATGATATTCAGACATTCCTCGGCATAAAGTCCATCACCGGTGTACGTCTGCTGAACCGTTATGACGTGGAAAATATCACCGAAGAACTGTTTGCATACGCCAAGACCACCGTATTCTCCGAACCCCAGGTAGACGTTACCTTCGACGAACTGCCGGCAGGAGATATTGTGTTTGCCGTTGAATATCTGCCCGGTCAGTACGACCAGAGAGCGGACTCCGCGGCACAGTGTATCCAGATCATCTCCCAGGATATCCGTCCCGATGTACGTACCGCCAAGGTATACATCCTGTCCGGTAATCCCACCGAAGAAGAGCTGGCAGCAGTAAAGAAGTATGTTATCAACCCCGTAGAAGCCAGAGAAGCAGGTCTGGAAACCAAGGAAACCCTTGCCGCACAGTATGATGTACCGGCAGACGTGGAAGTTATGGAAGGCTTCCTGGATCTGGACGACGAAGGCATTGCGGCATTTGTAAAGAAGTACGGCCTGGCCATGGATAACGATGACCTGCGCTTCCTGCAGAATTATTTCCGCACCGAAGGCCGCTGCCCGACCATCACCGAAATCCGCATGACGGATACCTACTGGTCCGACCACTGCCGTCACACCACCTTCCTGACCACCATCGACAACGTAACCTTCGAAGATGAACTGCTGAACGATGCGTTCAATCATTATAAGGAACTGCGCAAGACCCTGGGCAGAGAAGCAAAGCCCATGAACCTGATGGACATCGGTACCATCGCAGGACGCGCTCTGAAGGCCGCCGGCAAGCTGCCCAAGCTGGATGAATCCGAAGAAATCAACGCATGTACCGTTAAGATGACCGTAAATGTGGACGGCAAGGACGAAGAATGGCTTCTGCTGTTCAAAAACGAAACCCATAACCATCCCACCGAAATCGAACCCTTCGGCGGTGCGGCAACCTGTATCGGCGGTGCCATCCGTGACCCGCTGTCCGGCCGTTCCTATGTCTATGCTGCCATGCGCGTAACCGGTGCGGCTGACCCCACAAGACCCGTGGAAGATACACTGGCCGGCAAGCTGCCCCAGAAGAAGCTGGTAACTACCGCAGCGGCAGGCTATTCCTCCTACGGTAACCAGATCGGTCTGGCAACAGGTCAGGTAGACGAACTGTACCACGACGGATATATGGCAAAGAGAATGGAAATCGGTGCGGTAATCGCGGCAACTCCCGCTGATCATGTACGCAGAGAATGCCCCGTGGACGGCGACCTGGTTATCCTGCTGGGCGGTCGTACCGGACGTGACGGCTGCGGTGGTGCTACCGGTTCCTCCAAGTCCCACGACCTGCACTCTCTGGAATCCTGCGGCGCAGAAGTACAGAAGGGTAACGCACCCGAAGAACGTAAGCTGCAGAGACTGTTCCGCAACGGCGAAGCGGCAAGACTGATCAAGAGATGCAACGACTTCGGCGCAGGCGGTGTTTCCGTAGCCATCGGTGAACTGGCCGACGGTCTGATCATCGATCTGGATAAGGTACCGAAGAAGTACGACGGTCTGGACGGTACCGAACTGGCCATCTCCGAATCCCAGGAACGTATGGCAGTGGTTGTTGCCAAGGAAGATGCAGAACGCTTCTGCGAACTGGCAGATGCCGAAAACCTGGAATCCACCATCGTTGCCAGCGTAACCGCTGATCCCAGACTGGTTATGTACTGGAGAGGCAAGAAGATCGTGGATATTTCCCGTGAATTCCTGAACTCCAACGGTGCGGAAAAGCACATTGATGTTGCGCCCACCTCTCCCAAGTGCTTCGCCAAGGAAATCCCCGCAGATTTCGCAGAAGGCATGAAGGCACTGGCAGGGGATCTGAACGTATGCTCCAAGAGAGGTTTGTCCGAACGCTTTGACTCCACCATCGGCGCCGGCACCGTAATGATGCCCTTCGGCGGTAAGTATCAGGATACACCTTCTCAGGCAATGGTACACAAGATTTCCACCGAACACGGTGATACCGATACCGTTTCCTTTATGGCATGGGGCTACAACCCCTATATCGCCGAAAAGAGCCCCTTCCACAGCGCATACCTGGCAGTTGTGGAATCCGTATCCAAGCTCATCGGCGCAGGTGCCTCCTTCGAAGAAGTATACCTGACCTTCCAGGAATATTTTGAAAAGCCCATGCGTGCTCCCGAAAGATGGGGTAAGCCCATGGCAGCCCTGCTGGGTGCACTGGAAGCACAGATGGCTCTGGGCGTTGCGGCAATCGGCGGTAAGGACTCCATGTCCGGCAGCTTCGAACAGCTGGATGTACCGCCCACACTGGTATCCTTCGCCGTAACCACCGATAAGCTGAACAACGTAGTAACTCCCGAATTCAAGAAGGCCGGACACCGCGTACTGTGGCTCCGTCCCGCTATGGATAAGAACCATCTGCCCGAAACCGCATCCCTGCTGGCGCTGTACGAAACCGTACACAAGCTGGTGAAGGACGGCAAGGCAGAAGCGATCTACACGCCCGGATTCGGCGGTGCGGCTGAAGCTGTTATGAAGATGTCCTTCGGTAACCGTGTAGGCTTTACATACAGCGATGCCGTTTCCATGGAAGAACTGTTCGGCTATGCTTACGGTTCCTTCATCGTGGAAATGACCGACGATACAGAAGTGGAAGGCGCAGTTCTGCTGGGTACTACCGAAGAAAAGTATGCGCTGACATATAAGGGCGAAAGCATGTGCCTGTGCGATGTATACAATGTATACGCCGGCAAGCTGGAAGGTGTATATCCCGTTCACGCCAAGGCGGAAAAGACGGAAGTAACCACATTCTCCGCTCCTGCTTACACCAGAGTTAAGACGAACGCCAAGTTTGCTAAGCCCCGTGTACTGATTCCCGCATTCCCCGGTACCAACTGCGAATTCGATACCGCAAAGGCCCTGGAAAATGCCGGATTTGCACCTGAAATCATCGTAATCCGCAACCTGACCAGCAGCGCGGTAGCACAGTCCGTGGAAACCTTCGCAGAAAAGCTGCTGCAGAGCCAGATGATCTTCATTCCCGGCGGTTTCTCCGGCGGTGACGAACCGGACGGAAGCGGTAAGTTCATCACCGCATTCTTCCGCAACGGCATCATCCGCGAACGTACCAACGAACTGCTGAAGGTACGCGAAGGTCTGATGTGCGGTATCTGCAACGGCTTCCAGGCAATCGTAAAGCTGGGTCTGGTACCTTACGGCGAAATCATCGACACCGATGAAAACTGCCCGACCCTGACCTTCAACACCATCGGCCGTCACCAGTCCAGACTGGTACGTACCCGTGTGGCCTCCAACAAGTCTCCGTGGCTTGCCGAAACCGAGGTAGGTGATATCTACAATGTAGCAATCTCCCACGGTGAAGGCCGCTTCATCGCTCCCGAATCCGTACTGAAGCAGCTGGCAGACAACGGTCAGATCGCCACCCAGTACGTGGACGACAAGGGTCAGGCTACCATGGACATTGACTACAACCCCAACGGTTCTCTGCTGGCCATCGAAGGTATCACCTCTCCCGACGGACGCGTCCTCGGTAAGATGGGTCACTCCGAACGCTGGAACAACGGTCTGTACAAGAATGTCCCCGGCAACTATGACATGAAGCTGTTTGCTTCCGCAAAGAAGTATTTTGAATAAGATCTGATAAAAATACCGCTGTATCTGGGATAAAACGCAGTACAGCGGTATTTTTTTGCATAATGAGGAATAAATCTTCGAAAGTACGGAAATACTACCGTATCAAAAGAAAAACGAAGGGAAAAACATGAAATTCTGTCTCACATCCGCCATATCCATCCTGATCGCTGCCATCCTTCTCTCCTGCCTGCCCGTGCATGAGGAGGAAAGAATCTATACGGAAACCATCCGCCTCCATGTCCGTGCCGCCTCCGATTCCCCGGAAGATCAGGCACTGAAACTGAAGGTGCGGGACAGTATACTCTGCGCACTCCAACCTGTTTTCGAGAATGTACAAGATAAAACAGAAGCCGAAGAACTGCTGTCGAAGCATCTGGAGACCATCGAACAAGCGGCGGAAAAGTGCATTGCCGATAACGGATATACCTATACCGCAAAAGCCGAGCTATGTGATGAATGGTATCCCACCAGAGAATACGACGATTTCACCCTGCCGGCGGGGGAATACCGTTCTCTGCAGGTGAAAATCGGCGGCGGAGAAGGGAAGAACTGGTGGTGTATCCTGTTTCCATCGGTTTGCGGCAGATTCGCATCGGTGGATACGGAAGAGGAATATATTGCGGCGGGATTCACACCGGAGCAGTACAGGATGATTACGAAAAACAAGGAGAAAAAATACGTAATCCGTTTCAGAATCCTTGAAATTCTGGAATCCGTATTCCGTCTGAACGGGGAAAAGGTGCTGGAATAAAGGTCATGGACAGCAGGAAAAAACACTTGACAAAGACCGGGAATTGTGGTATGATAAATATATGCGGGTATGGCGGAATTGGCAGACGCACAGGATTTAGGATCCTGCGGGAAACCGTGCAGGTTCGACCCCTGTTACCCGCAGTTATTTTGCATATCATAAGCAGATGTAGTTCAGTGGCAGAACATCAGCTTCCCAAGCTGAATATGCGGGTTCGATTCCCGTCATCTGCTCCAAAAGAAAGATACCCCTTGTGGGTATTTTTCTTTTGGAATAAACCAGAAGGGAAACGAACCCAATTTGATATCCCGTCATCTGCTCCAAATGAGACCGATCATTTTGATACGAAAGTATCTGACTGGTCGGTCTTGTTTTTTGAATATTGAATTTTCACCTGACTATGTTATAATTGGTTTGACAAACTTGCATTTGACAAAGGAGTGATATGGAATGGAGTTATTGAAAATTATAGACCGCATTGACGCTGTTTTCATATCCCCAAAAGCAACTATAACACAGCTAAAGCACGAAGAAGACGATGAACCGTACCAAGTGTGGAGAATTGATTCCGACAATACCAGATATATTCTCAAGGAAGCCAAGGGAAATGAAAGTGAAATCTATCATTCTATCCGTAGTGTATTAAAAGAAAGTATTCCTACCCTATATCAAGTTATCACAACCGACGAAAAAACATATCTTCTGATGGAGTATATAGAGGGCGAGAATCTGTGTGAATGTAATCGCACAAAATTACTATGCGCATTGGATGCTTTGATTTCTTTGCAACAAAAAACTGGGAGAATCGGACCTTTGACCATTGGGAGGATTTTTTTGATAAAAGCCTCATTCAACGCAAAAATCGTGGCAAGTATCTAAATGATTCGCTGTTAGAAGAAGCATACGAGAAATTTCTAAGAGTGTATCAATCTATACCTAAGACATTGTGCCATGATGATTTACTCCCTTTTAATATTATTATTTCGGACCAAAAGGCATTTTTGATAGATTGGGAGTTGGGTGGAATTTTACCATATCCAGTATCGTTTGCTCGATTGATAGCACATGTGGAAGATAATACAGATGCTCTTTTCTATATGACACAAGCAGATAAGGACTTTGCCGTTAATTATTATTATGATAATCTGCTCAAAGAAAAGGGAATTTCGTATACTGACTGGCTAAATACACTTGAATGCTTTTTATTCTACGAATATTGTGAATGGGTGTTTGTCGGCCATAAGTATGATGCTACGGATGGCGAATACTACAAAAAATACCTACCTATGGCTAAACACCAAGCCTCCAAAATATTGAAAATTGAAAAAGGGTAAATTTCAATTTGTCTAACTTTTTTTACGATGGTTGCATTTCCTCTCATATGGTTGCAACTCTAATACAACCATATGAAACCGTATCATTATTATCATACTAATTCAAAAAGAAAGATCCCCCTTGGTGTACCTGCGATAAAACATACAGAACGGTATAACTGTTGAAATACGATTATATCGTTTTTTGTATTCAACTCACATTAGAAAAATTCTCCCCAAATGCGTTATTGTATTCCCCAATAAATATGTTATAATACTATCAGGATAAGCGCTGATCCAACACAATTTGGAGGAAAAACAATGCTCAAACTCGGACAAAAAATCAAATCGCTGCGAAAACAGAAAAACATTTCACAGGAAGTTTTCGCCAACTATCTCGGCGTGTCCTTTCAGGCTGTGTCCAAATGGGAAAACGGAAATACTATGCCGGATGTTATCATGATACCGGCCATTGCTTCGTTTTTCGGCGTGTCCACCGACGAACTTTTTGATTTCAATTTGTTTCAGACCGAAAAACAGGTCGAGGAGATTTGTCTGGAAGCGTATAAATGCAGATTCAGCGACCCCGCAGAGTCGGAACGTATCCTGCGTGAAGGACTTCGGAGATTTCCGGGAAACGATATTATTTTGAACAACCTTCTGTATGTCCTGGACTACAATACCCGTGCGGAGGAGGTAATCACCCTTTGCCAATCCCTGATTGAATCCACCAGGGATGATTCGGTAAAATACGATGCCTGCCGTATTCTTGCCACGTGCTACAGGGAGAACGGCCAGAATGATCTGATCAGGCCCACCCTTGAGAGGATTCCCGAAATCTACTTTACCAAACTGGAGCTCATGGCCTCCCTTCTGGACGGGGAAGACAGCTATGAAGCGGCGCAAAAGCAGAAGAATATTTCTGCGGAAGATTTGATCGATATGCTGATCATTGCCGGCAAACGTCTGCGGGAAAAGGGAGAAAAGGACAAAGCGGTTACGCAGTTCCGCATTGCCCAAAAGATAATGGATGCCTTTGCGGAGGATTTCGTTGAAACCGAATGGTTCAGTACAACCATCTATGAATATACTGCGGAACAGCGGAAGGAAATCGAACAGCTGCTGGCCGAATAACTGTATCTGCCGTGCCCGTTTTACCGCAGGAATGGGAACAGCGATCCTGCCACCCCAAAATGACCCGTTTCACCCGGCGATTGCAGGATTCAACCGTCCCAACCAAAGGTTGAATTTTCTCAAGAACCGGGTGTTTGACTTTGTGCATGGGGGATGTTATAATAGAATCACGGAAGGCGCCTCCGGAATACAAACAAAGGAGACTACACAATGAATCTCGGGAATAAAATCCGTGAATTGCGCAGAGCGCAGAATCTTACACAGGAACAGCTGGCCGCATCCCTGAATATTTCCGCACAGGCTGTGTCCAAGTGGGAAATGGGCGCATCGTATCCCGATATGACCATGATCCCCACCCTCGCGGCGTTTTTCAAGGTGTCGCTGGACGAACTGTTCGACTTCGATGTGAAGAATGTGGAAAAGGAAATCGAAGAAATCCGTCTCGAATTCAATAAATATTTCTGGTCGGATTTTGATAAAGCGGAACAGATTCTACTCGACGGTCTGAAAAGCTATCCTGCATCCGTTCAGCTGAAAACAGAACTCTTTGAACTGTATGCCTATAATGCGGACAGAGGGGACGAGCATATCAATAAGGCATTTGAGCTGGGCAGTCATATTATCAGTGTATCCCAGGATGTTTTCTGCACCTGCCGCACAAAGGCGAATATCATCCATATTTACAAATATCTGGAACTGGAAAAGGGCGAGGAACATTACGAGGATATCAGAAAAATCATAGAAACCCTTCCGTATATGTATCCCTATATGCTGAATGACAGAATGCGTCTTTCCGCAAGCCATATCAAGGGCGAAGAAGGTATGCAGGAAGCGAAAGTTCTCAGAAATATCGAATGGCAGGAATTGTTCATCGCCTGCGATACGGTGGGACACCGCTATTTTGAAATGGAAGAATACGAAAACGCAATGGCCTCTTTTCAGGAAAGCGTGGATGTGATCGAGCGGTTCATGTACCCCGACAAGATGGGTTATGATGCTTACCCCATTGGCGGTACACATGCCAATCACGCCATCACCCTCCTGAGTATTGCCGCCTGCATGCACCGACTGGGCAGAACGGATGGCATGGATGCGCTGATCGATAAGGCTAAGCATATTTATTTTGATACCTACGATCAGATCGAACTGTGGGATTACGAGAAAACCATGACCGAAATGCTCACTTATTTCACCAAAGAATACAACAATAAGAAGCTTGATGCCTATAAACCCCTTGATCTGAGCGAAATCGAAAAGAAAATTGCCAAAAAGAAGCGCTAACAGAACAGACAAACCCAATATTCCATTCACCGTACAGCGTATGAGCACGACACACGCTGAATAGCTTCAACAAAAATCCGGATCTTCTTGCCAAATGGCCGGGAGATCCGGATTTTTTCTTTTCAGTCATCCCCGGTGCAGATCCCCGCACATTCTGCCTGCCGGAAATCTCCGTATGCCTTCTCACGAAAAATACCGCCGGCCGGACGAACAGGGAATATTGCAAAAGAAAAAGAACTTTTGTTCGAAAAACCATTGACAAAGAACAACTGTTCGTGTATAATAGCAGCAGAACATTTGATCGGATTTCCGCTTGCCGGATATACCTGCAGAGAGGAGGGCTGTTATGCAGACCCACACACGAACCATACTGCACTGCGACCTGAACAATTATTTCGCCTCGGTGGAATGTCTCCGCCTGCCGCAGTACAAAAACATTCCCATGATCGTCGGCGGATCCGTAGAGGATCGGCATGGGATTGTGCTGGCAAAAAACGAACCGGCGAAAAAGTTCGGTATCCGCACGGGAGAGACCATCTGGCAGGCGAAAACGAAATGTCCCGATCTGGCCGTTCTGGATGCTCATTGCGAGGATTATGTCCGTTATTCCCGCCAGGTCCGGCAGATCTACAGCGAATATACGGATCAGGTGGAATCCATGGGGATCGACGAATGCTGGCTGGATGTGACGGCGAGCGAAGGGCTGTTCGGCAGCGGTGCAAAGATCGCGGAGGAACTGAGAGAACGGGTCAAGCGGGAAACGGGACTGACCATTTCGGTAGGTGTCTCCTTCAATAAAGTATTCGCCAAGCTTGGTTCCGACATGAAAAAACCGGATGCGGTGACATTGATCCCGTACGAGCATTTCCGGGAGATCGTATGGCCCCTGCCTGCCTGCGAAATGCTGGGCGTGGGGATGAAAACCTATAAGAAAATCTACTACCGCGGCTGCCGGACCATCGGGGATATCGCCAATATGCGGATTGAACTGCTCCATTCCTGGCTGGGGAAAACGGGGGATATGCTGTGGGCCTATGCCAACGGACTGGAAAACTCCAGAGTGATGTGGCAGACGGAATCGGAGCCCATCAAATCCATCGGCCACGGCACAACGACCAGAGCAGACCTGGAAAACGAAACGGAGGTTGCCTGCGTGATCCGTGATCTGTCGGAGGAGATCGGCCAGAAGCTGCGGTTGAATCATCTGAAAGCCTCCGGTGTGGCGGTCCAGATCCGGGAAAACGATATGACCGTCCGGGAATACCAGAGTAAAATGCGGTACAGTACCCAGCTGGCCAAAGAGATCGCCGGGGAAGCGGTGGCTGTATTCCGCAGAAAACATTTGTGGCACCGTCCCATCCGTTCCGTATCCGTCCGTGCCATCTATATCCGGTCGGAAAACGCGGATGAACAGATGGATATGCTGTACGACTACGCGGCGGAAAAACGGCTTCTGGAGCTGGAGAGAACCGTGGACAGCATCCGTGACAGATTCGGCGGCCGTTCCATCACAAGCGGCAGTACCCTGTATATGGACGGCAAGCTGTCCGCCAAAAGAATCGGATTCGGTTCGACAGAATTTGCTTGCCGGAACGGGTGAGAATATGGTATGATACAGTATAACAACAGGAACATCGGAGGGAGAACCATGTGCGGCAGATACCAGTCCTGGATTGAGGACGAAGAACTGGTGAAAATTGTGGAACGGGAGAAGAAGGGAAGCAGTCAGCTGTATTTCCGGAAAGAGGAGATCACACCCGGTATGACAACCCCGGTACTGTACGGCGGAAGTATCTGCGTCCGTGCCGGAACAGCCGTATGGGGTTATCCCGTGGAAAAAGAGGGCAGGACGAAGTTGATCTTCAATGCCAGAGCAGAAAGCGCCGCCTCTAAATCCCTGTTCCGTGACGATATTGCAGGCGGCCGCATTGTTGTACCCGCATCGGGGTATTACGAATGGAAGGACGGCCGTAAATACCGGATCGGTAGAGGGATACTGTACCTGGCGGGACTGTTCAGACAGATGGACAAAGGCTATCGTTTCGTCATCCTGACAACGGAACCCACATCGGAAATCCGTCCGATCCACGACCGTATGCCCTTGCTCTTATCCCATGACGAAATAGAAAAATGGCTGTACGACGAATCCTTCAGCCGCCGGAAACTGCTCACGCCCAACACCGTATCCCTGTCTGCCGAAGCTGTCTGAACACAAAAAAGACCGTCCGCCGACAGTCTGAGAATTCAATCTTCTGGATAAAAACTTCTCTCTGAAGATAAAAAAGTGGGAGTCAGAAAAACTTTTCCGAAAAGCTTATCTGACTCCCACGTACTGTTTTATGATTTAGTCATCGATAGTCGGGTCCATAGCTGTGTCGTAGATTGCTGTAATCTCGGCGGAAGGCACTTTATCGATAAGGGTTACGATAACGGCGGCGATCATGCTTGCGACGAAACCGGGGAGCAGTTCGTAAATACCGGTGGGTGCGGAGAGGAACATCAGCCAGAGAACATCCACAACTGCGCCGACCAGAACACCGGCAACGGCACCTTTATAGGTGAAGCGGCGCCAGAATACGGACAGGATCACAACAGCACCGAAAGCGGAACCGAAACCGGCCCATGCGTTTTCCACCATGTTCATGATGGCCTGTGCACCTTCGCCCTCGCTGGATGCGATCAGGTAAGCCACAACGGCGATGATCAGAACAACGATACGGCCAACCCAGAGAGCTTCCTTGTCGGAGCACTTCTTGCGGAGTACGGGACGGTAGATGTCTGCGGTGAAGGAAGAGGAAGCAACCAGCAGCTGACTGTCCGCGGTGGACATGGATGCCGCCATAATGGCTGCCATCAGAATACCTGCGATAAAGCCGGGGAACAGATCTCTTGCCAGTTCAATGAAGACCATGGACTGCTTGCCGGCGGGCAGAAGCTCATGACCGATCAGCATTCTTCCGAAGTAAGCCAGCAGGATCGCGCACAGCAGGGTAATCACAACCCAGATGCAGGCAACCAGCGCGGACTTCTTGATCATGGAAGACTTCTTGATACCCATGAAGCGTACCAGAATGTGGGGCATACCGAAGTAACCGAGCCCCCATGCCAGACCGCTGATGATTTCGGTAGGTGTTGCGGAAAAGAGGTTGCCGGTGAAAGCAGCGGTGATTTCATTGCCGCCGTCGATGTATGTATATACTGTGCTCAGAGCGGATACATCCAGATCCTTGGTGACAACCACAATGATCGGCACAGCCAGCAGAGCAATCAACATCAGCATACCCTGTACAAAGTCGGTCCAACAAACGGCACTGTAGCCGCCGAGGAATGTGTAAATGATCAGAACAACCGCGAAAATCAGCATCGCAATGTTTTCGGGAATCTCAAAAATAGTGGTGAATACAGTAGCGCCCGCTACAAAGCCGGAGGCTACATATACCGTAAAGAATACCAAGAATACCACAGCACAGATGATCTGCAGTGCCGGGGACTTGGAAGCAAAACGGTTGGACAGATACTGGGGCAGTGTGATGGAATCGTTAGCCGCTGCGGAAAAACGACGCAGACGCTTGGCGATCAGTACCCAGTTCAGAATCGTACCGATACAAAGACCGATACCGATCCATGCCTGACCGAGACCGAATGCCAGAATACTGCCGGGCAGCCCCATCAGCAGCCACGCGCTCATATCGGATGCCTGCGCACTCATGGCAGTAACCCACGGCCCCATCTGACGTCCGCCGAGGAAGTATTCCTTATCCCCGCCGCTCTTGGTACGGAGGAAGAAGAAAATACCTATGCACAACATCAGAACAAAATATAAAACAAATGCAATAAGCTCTCCCATAATGGTTCTCCTATGCTAAAAAAAGATTGCATACAGTATACCACATCTGCCGCATAAATGCAAGAGAAATTCGGATTTTTACGGTATTTTGTAAATATTTATAAAAAACAAGTGAATATTATACATTTTGATGGGGACATTGATTGCGCTTTTGCGGGGATTACATTTCTCTGTCGTTTGTATTACAGTGCATTTTATAATACAGCGCGCGGAATACGGTGGGCGATACCCTTTCGTGATATCGGAAAAACTTTTGAAACTGCCTGCAGTCCCCGAAGCCGAACATGGTACTGATCCGGGAAAGCGGCAGATTCGAGGTCAGCAGAACGGACTTGATGTTCCGCATTTTTTTATCCGTGATGGCCTTTTCATGGAAATACCGAAATTCTTTTTGTAGAGCCGTTCGGCATGATCATCGCTGTAGCCGAAATGGGCGGCGATTTCGTGTACCGTAACGGAATGGCAGAGGTTGGCGTTGATCCATTGTTCCATGGCAGCGGCGGGCCATTCCGTGCGTGCGGGATACCTTTACGCTGTCATGGCCACTCTGGCCCGTGAAACCGGTGAAACGGAATTGGCGGATACCTGCCGTGCCCTGTTTGACGATATAACGAAGTATAAAATGTATGTTACCGGCGGAGTCGGTTCACGCAGCAGCGGCGAGGCGTATTCCATTCCCTATGACGTACCGAACGATAAAGCGTATACGGAAACCTGTGCCTCTGTTGCTATGGTGTATTTCTCCCATCAGATGTTTCTGCTGGACAGAGAAAGCCGTTTTGCCGATGTGATCGAAAGGGAACTGTATAACGGTATGTTGTCCGGACTGTCCCTGTCGGGGGATAAATTCTTCTATGAAAATCCTCTGGAAATTCATCCGGATAATTACAGAAAAACATGGGACAGATACCCCATTTCCGAAAGAGTCAAAGTATTCAGATGCTCCTGCTGTCCGCCCAATCTGAACCGTGTTCTGGCATCCGTCGGTCAGTATTTTAACACAAGTGAAGAAGAAAGCGTATGGGTGAACCAGTTCGGCGACAGTGAATATGCCTGTGACGGTATGACCGTGGTGCAGAAAACAGAATATCCTTATGACGGACGCATTACCCTGCAGGCAAAGGGGACAAAAGAGGTATATGTCCGTATCCCTGGATGGTGCCATTCTTTCTCGGCAAATCGCACCTATACCATGATCAACGGTTACGCCTGTTTTGTGGGAGAGGGCGAGATTACCGTGGACCTTGTCATGGAACCTGTATTCCTGCAGTCCAATGTTCTGGTATACAAAAATATAGACACAGCGGCAGTACAGTATGGTCCTGTCGTATACTGTGCAGAGGGCTTTGATAATGCAGGGGATGTGCATTCCCTGTACCTGGATGTCAGCGATCCGGATTGGGAGATTCTCCCCACGGAGGAATACGGATGCCATCGCCTGTCTGTAAATGGCTGGCGCAGGGAAAATACGGAAAACGCCATGTTTTATCCGCTTCACGAACAATTCTCCCGTACCCGTATTCACATGATCCCGTATCATGCATTTGCCAACCGAGGCACAACACCCATGCTGGTGTACCTGCGGTACCGTCTGTAATACCGACAACACAAAAAACCGGGAAACTCTGTAAAAGGAGCTTCCCGGTGATTTTTTGTTTTGATGGATTAAACCAGATGTCTCTTGATCTTTCTGGAGGTGGTCTTTTCGAATTCGGTGGTGCGGAATTCGATCTTGTGGATCTGCTTGAAGGAAGGCAGCTGTTTGTTCAGCGCGGTGATTTCCTTCTGGATCGCTTCCTGTACACCCGCATTGTCCAGACCGGCGGCAGCAGCGGCATCCGCACTGGGGAACACAACAGCGGTCAGTACGGTGGAACCGTTTTCTTCTCTGCCCACAACCACGGATTCGGCGATCAGGGAAATGGGTTCCAGATACTCTTCGATTTCTTCGGGGAATACGTTCTTGCCGTTGTCCAGTACGATTACGGACTTCATTCTGCCGGTGATGTACAGATACTTGTCTTCGTCCAGATACCCTACGTCACCGGTACGGAACCAGCCGTCTTCGGTGAATGCTGCTTCATTGGCTTCGGGATTATTGTAATAACCCAGCATGACATTGTCGCCCTTTACCTGGATTTCCCCGGCCTTGTAACCGTTTTCGCCGATGTCTCTGCCGTCGATGCGGATTTCACAGCAGGGAACAGCAGGACCTACGGAACCGCATTTGCGTCTGTAATAGGGAGTAACGGCTACCAGAGGAGAACACTCGGTGATGCCGAAGCCTTCGTAAATGGCAATGCCGAAGCGGTCGAAGGTGGAGATCATAGCAGGATCCAGTCTGGCACCGCCGCAGATGATCTTTACCAGTCTGCCGCCGAACGCTTCACGGATATCCTTGAACAGTGTATTGCTCAGGTCAATGCCAACTCGTCCCATGACACCTGCGATCTTCAGACCCATTTCCAGAACCTTGCCCTTACCGGAACGCTGGGCTTCGGAAACGATCTTCTTGTACATGGTGTTGACGAACAGAGGAACCAGAACCAGCGCGGTGGGGCGGTATTCCTTGAAGTTCTTCATAACATTGCGCAGAGAATCGTTGATGCAGAACTGCGTACCCAGGGACAGACCAGCGAAGAAGCAGGCCAGCTCATATGTATGATGGATGGGCAGTACGGAAACCAGCACGTCGCTGTCGGTGAATTCGGTACATTCGGTAGCATTGGCGATAACGGCAAAGATATTCTTCTGACTGAGCATAACGCACTTGGAGGTACCGGTGGTGCCGGAGGTGAAGAGCATTTCCGCCATTCTTTCCGTATCCACGGGAGCGGTCAGCCAAGCGGTGTCTTCGTTTTCTTCACCGTTTGCCAGAGCGGCCGTGCAGGCTTCGTAATATGCCGTACCGGTTTCCAGAATGGTGTTGTAGGGAAGTACATATTCACTCTGTACATCCTCCGTACCGAAGGGAATGGCGTACTTTACCGTGGGATGATCGGCGGCGATATTGCCGAAGGTATCCTTGAAGGTGGCGGAATGTACCAGAGCGGTGGCGTCCACGCTTTCCAGGAATTTGCAGATTTCCGCGGGGGCCAGTTCCTTATCCATGGGGATGGCCACATAACCGGCGGCGAGGGTACCCATATAGGCAGCCAGCCAGTTTACGGAGGTTTCGCCGATCAGGGCAATGCGCACATCGATGTCGGGAACACCCGCGAACTGTTTTCTCAGACCTGCGGCAAAATGCCAGCACATTTCGGAAAAGTCATGGAATGTGATGTTCTTGGCTTCCCCGTGTTCCTTCCAGAAAATAGCGGGTTTTTCGTTCCACTTTGCGATGATCTGCAGATAATTTCTTGCATCTGTGGGATTGGGAAGATCTCTCTTCAGTACCTTGTGATTCTTGACAGTGTATTTCATGATTGCAATAAACTCCTGTAATATTAGTATACTTGAATTGATCAGACGGGGACAGCTTCCAGATGGTCAGCAATCCGGGTGAGTACGCTGTAGAAAATGGTCAGATGGGTTTCAGGGATATCGCCGATGATATGCTGTACGGAATCGTCAATGATTTTCTGGATTTCGGTCATGATTCTGTGACCGGTTTCGGTGAGAATCAGCTTGTTGTTGTATTTCGTACTTTTTTTGGTTTTGTATTCCACATAACCGGCGTCGCAGAGATCTCCGGTCAGGCGGGAAATGAATGCCTTATCCACGGAACAGCTCTGTGCCAGCTCCGTTGCGGTCATGCCCTCCGGTGTATGGCCGAGACTGACCAGATACATCAGATGCATACTCCGCAGACCGAACTTTTCCAGATGTTCGTTTTTGTACTTCTGCAGGTTTTTCGCCACCTTATCAATGGCAAAGCAAAACCGTGCAAAACGCTCTTCATTGGGCTGCATGGGTTACTCCTTTTTGAGAAAATTGACAAGTCAACTTTTTATAGTATACCATATAAAAATTGACTTGTCAATATCCGGACGCAAATATATATGAATATATTCCGTTCCGGCGGTTTTTACCCCGGACAAAACCACACAAAACTTGTACAAATTGAATTGAAAACGATAAAATATCCCCCTATGCCCTTGACATTATTTTGCCATAGTGTTAAAATATTGTAAGATGGATATTTGTGTGTAGCTATAACAAAATTCAATGACCTAAAGAAAGGTTTAACTATGTATCTTACCTCTAACAGCGGTTTGTCGGATGCATCCATCCGTGAAGTCCTGGAAGCCTCCATTAAAGGAAAGGAACTGAAAAAAGTCCTGCTGCTTCCTCCCGATTTTACCCGTATGTACAGCGGCGCGGGAAAGATTGTCGCCATGTATTGGGAAATGCTCCATGAAACCTGTGAAATCGATATTATGCCCGCTCTCGGTACCCACGTACCCATGACGGAAGAAGAATGGCGCGCTTTCTTCGGCGAAAATGTGCCCTTCGACAAAATGATCGTCCATAACTGGAGAACCGATGTGATCAAGATCGGTGAAGTGCCCGGTTCCTTTGTGGAAGAAGTATCCGAAGGCCTTGTGAATACCCCCATTGAGGTGGAAGTGAACAAGCGCCTGTTCGATCCCTCCTATGACCTGATCATCTCCATCGGTCAGGTTGTTCCCCATGAAGTAGTCGGTATGGCAAACTACTCCAAAAACATATTCGTAGGCTGCGGCGGTTCTTCCATGATTAATGCTTCCCATATGCTGGGCGCATTCTACGGTATGGAACGGATCATGGGTAAGGATTTCTCCCCCGTACGTAAGGTGTTCGATTACGCGGAAGAGAATTTCCTCGCTTCCATTCCGCTGACCTATGTGCTGACCTGCACCACCAATACCGGTGACAAGACCAATTTCCACGGTATCTACGAAGGCAGAACCAGAGCCAATTTCGAAATGGCCGTTGCCCAGAGCCAGGATAAAAACCTGATCCATGTGGAAAAGCCCTTCAAGAAGGTTGTCGTAAACCTGGACCCCAGAGAATTCAAGAGTACCTGGCTTGGCAATAAATCCGTTTACCGTACCAGAATGGCCATCGAAGACGGCGGCGAGCTCATCGTTCTGGCACCAGCCGTGGACAAGTTCGGCGAAGATACCGAAAACGACCGTCTGATCCGGAAATACGGCTATTGCGGCAGAGAAAATGTTCTGAAGCTGGTCAACGATCCCGCCAACGCAGATCTGCAGGCCAACCTGTCCGTTGCGGCACACCTGATCCACGGTTCCTCCGACGGCAGATTCAAGATCACCTACTGTACCGCACTGCTGAGCGAAGAAGAAGTTCGCGGCGTCGGCTTTGAGTATATGCCCTACGAAGAAGCTGCAAAGCTGTACGATCCCGCAGTGCTGACGGACGGCTACCATACCGTAAACGGCGAAGAGATCTTCTATATTTCCAACCCCGCTCTCGGCCTCTGGACAAGAGAATAAGCAGAGGATGACGGTAATGGAAAAGATCATCGACCTGCATACACATACCCTTTGCTCTGACGGCTCCATGACACCGACGGAACTGGTGCACCATGCCAAAGCCTCCGGTCTGACAGCGGTTGCGGTATCCGACCACGATACCATGGACGGCGTAAAGGAAGCAATGGCCGCAGGCAGGGAAATCGGCGTGGAGGTTGTTCCCGCGATTGAGCTGTCCGCCATTTCCGATACGGAAACCCACATCCTCGGCTACTTCATCGACCCGGATTCCGAAGTACTGGCCGCTGCGGTGGACAATATCCGTGCCATCCGTACCCAGCGCATCGGGGAAACCTGCGAAATGCTGGAAAAGTACAATATCCACGTAACGCTGGATGAGGTCAAGGCAAAAGCGGGCGGCGGTATTCTCTGCAGAGCCCATATTGCCAAGCTGATGACGGAAAAGGGATACAGCGAATCCCCCAAGGCAGCATTCAACGAATGGCTGAACGTGGGATGTCCCTGTTACTCCGAATCCCAGGCACTGACCGATACGGAAGCGGTGGAACTGATCCGCAAAGCAGGCGGGGATGCCTATCTGGCCCATCTGCACCTGACCAAGAAATCCGGTGGGGATCTGGAAAACTTTGTGAAGCATCTGGTGGATGCCGGCCTGACCGGTGTCGAAGGCTATTATACCGACTATACCCCCGAGATGGCACAGACCTATCGGGATCTGGCGAAAAAATACGGTCTGAAGATTTCCGGCGGAACGGATTTCCACGGCAGCTTCAAGCCGCACATTTCCATCGGCCGCGGACTGGGAGACATGGTGATCCCCTACAGCGTGTTGGAAAACATGAAAGCTGGAAGAGAATAACAATCCGTAAATAATATTTCATCATAAGGAGAAAAACACTATGAAAAAAGCGAATATCGGTCTGATCGGTCTGGCTGTTATGGGTGAAAACCTGGTTCTGAACATGGAATCCAAGGGCTTCACCGTAGCCGTATTCAACCGTACCACGGAAAAGGTTGCCAACTTTGTAAACGGCAGAGGCGCCGGCAAGAACATTATCGGTGCATACTCTCTGGAAGAACTGGTAGAAAAGGTAGAAAAGCCCCGTAAGATCATGATGATGATCAAGGCAGGTTCCGCTGTAGACGCAATGATCGACACCCTGCTGCCCCTGCTGGATGACGGCGACATCATCATCGACGGCGGTAACTCCCACTTCCCGGACACCGCACGCCGTACCGCATACGTTGAATCCAAGGGCAAGCTGTACATCGGTACCGGTGTATCCGGCGGTGAAGAAGGCGCTCTGAACGGTCCTTCCCTGATGCCCGGCGGTTCTCCCGCTGCATGGCCCCATGTAAAGGAAATCCTGCAGGCAATCTGCGCCAAGGTGGAAGACGGTTCTCCCTGCTGTGACTGGGTAGGCGAAAACGGCGCAGGCCACTTCGTAAAGATGGTACACAACGGTATCGAATACGGTGATATGCAGCTGATCTGCGAAGCATACCACCTGATGAAGAACCTGCTGGGTATGTCCGACGACGAAATGCACGAAGTATTTGCAGACTGGATGAAGGGCGACCTTGACTCCTATCTGGTAGAAATCACCCGCGACATTCTGGCATACAAGGATGAAGCAGGCGAACCCATCGTAGAAAAGATTCTGGATACCGCAGGCCAGAAGGGTACCGGTAAGTGGACCGGTATCGCAGCACTGGACGAAGGCGTGCCGCTGACTCTGATCGGTGAAGCCGTATTCGCCCGCTGCCTGTCCGCTATGAAGGAAGAAAGAGTTGCAGCATCCGGTGTTCTGGCCGGTGAAGCAGACGCTGCTCCCGCACTGACCGCTGAAGAAAAGGCTGCATGGATCGAAAACATCCGCTGCGCACTGCTGGCTTCCAAGATCGTTTCCTACGCACAGGGCTACACTCTGATGAGAGCAGCAGCCAAGACCTACGGCTGGAACCTGAACTACGGCGGCATCGCTCTGATGTGGAGAGGCGGCTGTATCATCCGTTCCGTATTCCTGGGTAAGATCAAGGATGCATTTGACAAGGATCCCGCTCTGACCAATCTGCTGTTGGATCCCTACTTCACCGAAAAGATGAAGACCCTGCTGCCCGGCTGGCGTAAGGTTGTAGCACAGGCTGCTATGTGCGGTATGCCCGTACCTGCATTCGCAAGCGCACTGTCCTACTACGACGGCTACCGCTGCGACCGTCTGCCCGCAAACCTGCTGCAGGCTCAGCGTGACTACTTCGGCGCACATACCTACGAAAGAATCGACGCACCCAGAGGCGAATTCTTCCACACCAACTGGACCGGTCACGGCGGTGATACTGCTGCCAGCCAGTATGTGGTCTGATCCGCGCCAAAACGGCTAACAGAATAGAAGACAACACGGTATAGGGGAACAGACTTTTTGTTCCCCTGCCGTAAAATATACCGAAAAATTCCATAACAGACAGGAGAATACTGTATTATGAAAATTCGTGAAAATTGTCAGTATGCAATCGTAGTACCCACCTCCATGGGTGTCAGAATCTGCCCCATGAACGGTCAGCCGGTACAGGCTTCCGATACCTTCTTTATGCAGGCAACCAGCGCGGAATCCAATGTTATTTCCGTTGCTTCCTACCTGGGTATGAAGACCAAGGTTCTGACCACCTTCGTAAAGGACAGCCCCATCGCAGACTTCATCAAGCGCAACCTTCGTTCCCGCGGCATCGACTATGAAGGTGCTGAAGTAGAACAGGGCGGTCCCTGGGGTTATCGTCACCAGTTCAACATCGCAGACAGCGGTTACGGCTCCCGAGGTCCCCGCGTATGCAATGACCGTGCAGGCGAAGTAGGACGTACCCTGAACATCAAGGATTTCGACGTAGAACGTATCTTCGGCGTAGAAGGCGTACAGATCCTGCATCTCTCCGGTCTGATCGGCGCTCTGTCCCCGGAAACCAGCGAATTCTGTCTGGAACTGGCTCGTGCCGCAAAGAAGCACGGTACTCTGATTTCCTTCGACCTGAACTACAGAGCTTCTTTCTGGAAGAACCGTGAAGAAGAACTCCGTGCTATCTTTACCGAAATCGCATCCGTATCCGATATCCTGATCGGTAACGAAGAAGACTTCCAGCTGGCTCTGGGCATCAAGGGTCCCGAAGCAGGCGGTAAGGATCTGTCCTCCAAGATCGACAGCTTCAAGGAAATGATCAGCGAAGTAAAGAAGGCATTCCCGAACGCACAGGTATTTGCAACCACCCTGCGTCAGGTTATCAACGTAAACACCCACATCTGGGGCGCAATCCTGCTGGCCGGTGACGAATGGCACGTTGCAGAACCCCGTGAAATTCACGTTCTCGACAGAATCGGCGGTGGCGACGGCTTCGTAGGCGGTATGCTGTATGCGATCCTGCGTGAATGGGAACCCGAAAAGTGGGTACAGTTCGGCTGGGCTACCGGCGCACTGGCTACCACTTTCCTGACCGACTACGGCCAGCCTGCTGATGAAGAACAGGTTTGGTCCATCTGGGGCGGCAACGCAAGAGTTAAGAGATAAGTAAAAACCACAAGATCACACTATAAAAAATAGCAGCGTTATGAATAGATACGAATTTGCACTGTATGTAGCAGAAAATACCGGCTTTACCAAGGAACAGATCGAAGGCGTAAAACCCGTTATGCAGCTGGTTCTGGACAAAGCCGAAGACCGTATTGCGTCTCTGGAAACGGAACTGGAACAGTTTAAGGATGACCATAAGACGGTTTATGCCATAACGGACGACCTGGGCTTGGACAGAGCGCTGGGTATGCTGGCTGTCTCCCTGCTGATGACCAGAAAGTCCCATGAAATTTTCGTAAAAGAAAATATTCCGGACAGAGTATTCATGTCTTCCATGAAGAACATCCGTGTCTGGACCAATACATATGCGGAAAACCATGACGGCCGGCTGGGTATGGATATTTACAGCTTTATCCACCTGAACCTCAGAGGTGCATTCCTGCGCCACGGCAGACTGGAATACTGCATCATGCAGCATTATCAGGAAGAATTTGAGATTTGCGGACGCACTGTCAAACCCGGAGATATTGTACTGGATACCCATATCCCCGCTGACGGTCCCTTCCGTCCCGAGGATGTGCTGGAATCCTTCCGTCTGGCCCATGAGTACTACAAGACCGGCGATGTATCCGTTTTCATCTGCAGCTCCTGGCTTCTGCATCCTTCCATTGAGGCATACTGCAGACCGGAATCCAATATGCGGAAGTTCTACGACTGCTTCAAGATCATTCACCATTCCGACAATCCGAAATGTGGGGATATGAAGCGCGTATTCGGCGACAATGCGAGCTACGATGATCTGGATGCTCTGGCGGAAAAGACCTCTCTGCAGCGCAGTCTGAAGGCATTCCTGAAAAACGGCGGCGTAATGGGAAGCGGATTCGGCGCATTCCTGTTCGACGGCGAGAAAATTTTGAAGTAACAGACTATGAACAGATACGGATTCGGCGTACATATTGCTGAAATCACCGGTTTCGGTGAAGAACATCTGACTGCTGTGAAGCCCGTTATGGCACAGATTCTGGCGCAGGCGGAAGATGGACTGACTGTAATCGAAGACCATCTCACCCGGCATATGACCACATCGGCAGAGGTAACAGCCTTTGCGGAATCCCTGGGTCTGGACAAGGATCTGGGTATGCTGGCGATCACCTTGCTGCTCACCTCCCGAGCACATGACATCTATAGGGAGAGGGGGATACCGGAGGCGATTTTTACGGATACCATGAAAAATATCCGTATTGCGTGCAATGAATATGCCCATGACAACAACGGCAAAACCGGTATGACCCGTTACGCTTTTATCAGCCGGAATATGGTCGGTGATGTTCTGCGTCACGGCAGACTGGAATACGAAATCGAGACTTTTTCCAAGGAAGATTACGAAGCCCACGGTATCACGGTGCATACGGGGGATCCGATTCTGAAAATCCATATTCCTTCCGACGAGCCGCTGCTTGTGGAGGATGCGGAGGAATCCTTCCGTCTGGCGTACCGGTATTACCGCCTGGCGCCGATCACACCGTTTATGTGTGAATCCTGGCTGACCTATCCGGGAAACAGACATTTCTGCAGACCGGATTCGAATATCATCCGGTTTATGGAATGTTTTGATATTCTGGAATCCGAGGACTGTCCGAAATGCGGTGATCTGTGGCGTATTTATGGCAGACATGCAGACTTTGACCATCCGGAAACCTTTTCCGAAAACACCTCTCTGCAGAGAAGCCTGAAAGCCCATCTGCTCCGGGGCGGTACAATGGGGATGGGGTTCGGCATTTTCCTGTACGACGGTGAAAAACGCCTGACACGGAAAGAACAAAACTGATTTTATCTGTCCGCAGTCGGACAGAGGAGGAAAATAGGTGAAATAATGAACAGATTTGAATTTGCAGTATATGTTGCGGAAAACATCGGTTTTACCGCAGAACAGATCGAGCGCATCAAGCCGGCTATGCAGCTGCTTCTGGAAAAGGCAGAAGACAAGGTTACAGCACTGGAGGAAGCACTGGTTAAGCATGAAGATAAAGAGAGTATGCTTTTCGAAATTGCCAGATCCGTTGGACTTGAAGAATATTTTGGTACTCTGGCACTCACCCTGCTGCTCACACAGAAGTCCCACGAAATTTTTATGGAAAAGGAAATTTCCGAACGGGTATTCATCGATTCCATGAAGAATATCCGCGTGTGGACGGAAACTTACGTGGATGGCAGAGACGACAGATTCGGTATGCAGGAATATGATTATGTACATCATAATCTCAGAGCTGGTATACTGCGTCATGGCCGTTTGGAGTTCCAGCACGCCAAGTTCGAAAACGATGACTATGAAATCGCCGGCCACATCATCAAGAAGGGTTCTCCGGTTATCTTCACTCATATTCCCGCAGACGGACCGTTCCCCCCCGAAGCGGTGGAAGAATCCTTCCGTCTGGCATATCAGTACTACAAGTTGGCGGATTACACGCCCTTCGTAACCCACTCCTGGCTGATCCACCCCGCTGTAAAGCAGTTCTGCAAGCCGGAATCCAATATGGTCAAGTTCGCTGAGTGCTTCCACTACCTGCATCACGCAGATCAGGAAGAATGGTGGGATCTGTGGAGAGTATTCGGTCACGGAGCAAGTGTGAAATACCTGGATCTCCTGCCGGAACGTACCAGCCTCCAGCGCAGTCTGAAGGCATATCTGAAGAACGGCGGCAAGCTGGGTGAAGCGTACGGCGTACTCCTCCACAACGGAGAAAAGCGTCTGTAATATGAAGATCGTAGTTCTGGACGGCTTTGCGGTAAATCCGGGAGATCTCACATGGGATTTCCTGAATAAATACGGCGAAGCGGCAATATATGACAAAACACCCGACGAAGAAGCGGCTGCGGTGATTGGGGATGCGGAGATCGTGTTCACCAACCGCACCAAGGTTACATCTGCCGTAGTGGATGCGTGCCCAAATCTGAAATACGTGTCCGCTCTTGGCACGGGGTACGATATGATCGATGTACCTGCCTGCCGTGCCCGCGGGATCGAAGTCTGCAATGTACCCGGTTATTCCACCATGTCCGTTGCCCAGCACGCCTTTACGCTGCTGCTGGCCTTTGCCACGGATCTGGCCGGATTTGCGGGGATCGTAAAATACGGTTTGTGGACAGGTGTTCCGGGATTCCGGTATCAGGTAGTGCCTTTCATGGAACTGGCGGGAAAAACTGCCGGTATCTACGGCTGCGGCGCCATCGGTAAGCAGTTCGGTAAAATGTGCGTGGCTTTCGGTATGCGCGTGCTGGCTACAAAACGGTCCAAATGCAGCGGAGAAGAAGACGGTATTACCTACGTGACACCGGAAGTTCTGCTGGCAGAAAGCGATTTTCTGTCCCTCCACTGCCCGCTGACGGATGAAACCCGCGGCATGGTCAACCGTACATTCATTGAAAAATTGAAGGACGGTGCCGTGCTGATCAACACCTCACGCGGTGCTGTGCTGAACGAAGCCGACGTGGCGGAAGCTCTGAACAGCGGCAAACTGGGCGGCGCAGGGCTGGATGTGCTTGCAAAAGAACCGGCCGATCCGGATAATCCGCTTCTGACTGCGAAAAACACCATTATTACACCCCATTGTGCATGGACTTCCCGCGAAGCAAGACTGCGTCTTCTGGACATCCTGGACGCAAACCTCGGAAGCTTCGTAAAGGAAGGTCATGGTATCAACCGCGTTTTGTAAGAAAAAAGGCAAACGGATGTTTTTGTTCGTTTGCCTTTCTGCATTTTCGGATACTATAAGCATGAAGCAGATTCCTTGTGAGGAGAACGGTTTTGTGCAGAATCAGAGGAAACTTATGGGAAAAATTTATCAATCCGTGGAAGAACTGATCGGTCACACACCGATTCTGGAGCTGACACGCGTAGAAGCAAAAGAAAACCTGACCGCACACCTGTATGCCAAGCTGGAATCCTTCAATCCGGCGGGCAGTGTAAAGGACCGTGTAGGCAAAGCTATGTTGGACGATGCGGAAAAACGGGGCATCCTGAAACCCGATTCCGTGATCATCGAACCCACATCCGGTAATACCGGTATCGGTCTTGCGGCAGTGGGCACATCCCGCGGATACCGTGTGATTATCGTTATGCCGGATTCCATGAGTATGGAACGGCGGATTCTCATGAAAGCATACGGCGCGGAGCTGGTGCTGACGGACGGCAAACTGGGTATGACAGGCGCCATTGCCAAAGCGGAAGAGCTGGCGGAAGAAATCCCGAACAGCTTTATTCCGGGACAGTTTGTAAATCCTGCCAATGCGGCTGCCCACGAAATGACCACCGGTCCCGAAATCTGGGAAGATATGGACGGTAAGGTGGATATTTTCGTAGCCGGTGCGGGAACGGGTGGTACAATTACAGGAACGGGACGGTACCTGAAAAAGAAAAATCCTGCCGTACAGATCGTAGCCGTTGAACCTGCCGGATCTCCGGTTCTGTCCGGCGGCAAAGCGGGTACACACGGCCTGCAGGGCATCGGCGCCGGATTTATACCGGAAGTACTGGATACAACCGTATACGATTCCGTTATGACCATCCGGGAAGAAGAAGCCTACGAAGCGGGACGGATGCTCGGCAAAACGGAAGGCGTGCTTGCGGGCATTTCTGCCGGTGCGGCATTGTCGGCGGCACTGCAACTGGCGAAACTGCCGGAGAACGCAGGTAAGAACATCGTGGTTCTCCTGCCGGATACGGGTGACCGTTATCTGTCCACCGCCATGTTTGCGGAAGAATAAGGAAGGTATACTGTACGAACGTGCGGCAATACTGAGATTACCCGGGATTATAGGGGAAGAATGTGAGGTATTGCGTATGATAGAACAGGATACGATCAAGCTGCTGAGAGAATGTGATGCAGGGGTCAAGATGGGCGTGGAATCCATCGACGACGTACTGGATTACGTACACTCCGGCGAAATGAAGAAGCATCTGAACGACTGCAAGGATCAGCATAACAATCTGCAGAAGGAAATAAGCGGACTTCTGGACAAATACCATGACGACGGCAAGGACCCCAATCCCATTGCCCAGGGGATGTCCTATATGAAGACCAACATGAAGCTGCGGATGAACGAATCCGACCATACCATTGCGGACCTGATGACGGACGGCTGCAATATGGGCGTAAAATCCCTGAGCAAGTATCTGAACCAGTACAAAGCCGCGGATGAAGTGTCCAAGGACATCACCAAACGGCTGATCAATCAGGAAGAACAGCTCGCTCACCAGATGCGCCAGTTTCTTTGAATAGAAAATCGGGTGAAGGAAAACTTTGTGAAAAGTACCCTTCACCCGATTTTTTATTCTATTATTTTCCGATGTATCCGTTATCGGCATTTAAGATACAGCAAAGCTTTTGGAAAACACCGCGACGATTCCGTGAGCAGTCCCCACGGGTTTCAGCGGTAATGCTTTCTCATTTCCTCGTGGTAGGGCAGATTCATAATCTCGTCGAGGAAAGCTTCCACCTGGGACATGGAAGTAGCCCATTTGTCCATAAGAATCAGTTCCTTCAGATATTCTATACTGCCGTTTTCATAAGCCGCCAGCTCCATTTCCACCGGTGCGACACGGTCACGCAGAGTATGGGCAATGATCGTCTTCGGCAGGGGATCGGTCTGCATGGGATACACACCGCTTGCGGAAATGAGCGCAGGTACTTCCACTTCGAAATCCTCGGGAATACCGGGAACCAGATGCCCCTTGTTCAGCACGTTGACAATGAATACGGTGGGCTTATCGCTGACCATGGCTTCAACAATGTTTGTCATATCATTGCCGCCGTTTCTGCCGATCATGTCAACCATTTTCCGGCTTGTATCGTTGGCAATATCGATATACTGCTGGAACGTATTGGCATTATCATCAAACAGATTATACCAGTTGTCATGTGCCGAGATTTCACCGACTTCGTAATAACGGTCGTGATCCACATCGGTATGATACCACCACGGCCAGCTGCCGCCGGACCAGCCCGCAGTATCCCCGATTGGGAAGACACCGTGGTTCTGATAGAGATATACCCGCATCTTTTTAAATACCCAGGCACCCTTCGCCCATGCTTCTTCGGCATTTTCCTCGATCCATTTGTCAATGAGCGGGAAGATATCCTGTCCCTTGAGGTGTCCCTTGTTCATGAAAACAAAGTGGTTGACTCCGGGAATCTGGAAAGTAGCATCCGCATAGGTATAACCCAGATCCTTCGCCAGCTGATCGATCATAGAATAGCCGTGGCAGAGACCGATCATCTTGAGTGCGGGATATTTCCGCTGCAGCAGGGTAACGCCGGAGATGACCGGATTGGCAATCAGCAGAAGCCAGGCGTTCGGACAGTATTTGAGCATGTCCTGAGCCAGATCTTCGAAGAAACGGAACTGGTAGAAATTGCTCCAGAAGGCTTCGTCATGCAGAATGTGAAAACTGCCGCCGTACTGGAAACCGTATTTTTCGGCGATTTCAAAACCGTCGCGCAAATGACCGTAAGGTACAGTCAATGCCAGATTGAGTACATAATCGGCACCCGGGAGTGCTTCGGTACGGTCCGTGGTTTTTTCTACGGTCACATTACAGCCGAGATCTTCGATGTAACGGGTTGTAATGGTGTACATGGTATTCAGTTTTTCTTCATTGATATCCACAAGACTGATCGTGCACTGCGGCAGTTTGTCGGAAGTACAGATCCCTTTGATGGTGGAAAGCGAAAAGAATACGCTTCCTGCACCGATAATACAGATTTTGATGGGCTTCATAATTTTCCTCCTGAAATGGTAAGATAGATATATCCAAACTTATTCGGTTGTACGGACAAGTTTGGCGATAATAGAAACAATTGGATTATGCGGGGGATGAAGATCACGTATTCTTCATCCCGCAGTGCCGCAGCTGCCGCGTTCGACCAGGGAAGGCGCAAACATCTTCACAAACGGATCGTAATGTTCTTTACGGATCATATCCAGCAATGTTTCGGCGGCGAGAGTACCCAGTTTTTCCTTGGGGTGGGCAATCGTGGTAAGCGGCGGAACGCAGGCGGAAGCCAGAACGGAATCGTCGTATCCAAAGACGGAGATATCTTCCGGCACACGGAAACCGTTGTTCTGGAGAATCCGGATACATTCCACAGCGACTTCATCATTGTAGCAGAAAATACCGGTAATCCCCTGCGCCTTCAGAATATCCATAAAACCGGTATCGGCAATACCCTTAGCGGGATCATAGGGAAGAAGAACGGGAGCTTCCGCAGACATTTCCTCACAAGCCCGGCAGAAACCGATTTTACGCTGTACGGAATCCTTGTAGCCGTCCACATAAGCGACCATGGTTTTCTTATGTCCGAGGCCATGGAGGTATTCGGCCACCAGATAACCGCCGCGGTATTCATCCAGGATCAGATAGGATGCATCCTGAATATCGTACATGCAGTCGATCATGATGCAGGGAATACCCGCATGGCGATACATACGGAAACATTCCTCCAGTTCGTGGGAGGGCGCTTCATCGATATGGCTGGGCTGCAGAATAACGCCGTCCGTACCTTTTTCGTAGATATTTCTGAGAAGACTGCAGATTTCCGAGGTACTGTTTTTGCTGTCGCTGATGATAAAATTACAGCCGCCTGCTTTCAGAACTGCGGAAATACTTTTGATATAATAGGGGATAAAATAGGTATCCTCCATATCGAGGATTACGTCGATATTGAGCATATCATCGGCACTGAAGCTGCTTTTGCAGAAGGTACCTCTGCCATGTTCTTTTGCGAGGTATCCTTTATTGACAAGCTGAGCAAGAGCCTGGCGGACAGTAAGCCGTCCGATATCATAAGCCCGCATCATTTCGGATTCGCTGAGCAATTTATCGCCCGGGTTGATCTCGCCGGCCAGGATCTGGCGTTTGATTTCCTCAGCCAGCTGACAATACAGCGGTACATGACTATTCCGATCCAGCATATTTTCGTTCTCCTTTATGATGCTATAATAGACTCATACGTATGAGCCTATTATAGCATATTCTTTGTATTGTGTCAAGGAGGGGAAATGGTTTGTGTGGATTTATCTTACATTTTTTGTTCTATTTGTTTGCTGCTCGATGAGTTGTGCAGGGGAATTCTTTTTTTGTCCTTGGCGGACATGCGGTTTTTTACTATTCTTTGTGTGGCTGAATCGATTCTTTATTTTTGTCCTTGGCAGACGGCTATTTTTTTACTACTCGATGAATCTTGCTATCGTTTATTTTTTGTGTCCTGTGCGGACGGCACTTAGAGAGGCCTGCAGACGCGAGGCCCCTCTAAGAACTCCCCCGCTTTATTAAGAGCTACGTTGGTCCGGTGTTTGGTGTTAGTGTTTCAAAGTAGTGGAGGATGCAAATCAGCGCTGACCGCGGTAGGGGTGCATTAGTGGAGGAATACTGTTGGGATTAGGGAAGGTTTAGCCGTGTACAGTGATATAGTCTGGGTGCACTCTCATTCGTGCTAACCGCGCGAAGACTGTACGGCAGTCCTAAGACATGGCGGTCAGCCGAAATTTATAATGCACCCAACCTTGTACTGTAGGCAGACCCACCCTTAGAATATCAACCTGTCAGCGGTCAAACTCCCCTATTCATCCGCGGCAGCCTGATTAAAAAGAAACTCAACTACTGAACCCAACCAAATCCCAACCAATAACCTCTCCCAACGCACCAAGCGGCAGCCAAATTCTTTCTGCACGGCACATTCTTCTGTGCACAAACCCACTTTTCCACAAAACGAACCGTCAACTGTATGCCAAAACTAATGCACCCTCCGGCGGTTAGCCATAATTGAAAAACGAACCTGCTAAACCCAAAGAATCGCCCGACCCAAAAACCTCAACCCTTCCACCTAAGCGGGGGAGTTCTTAGAGGGGCCTCGCGCCTGCAGGCCTCTCTAAGTGCCGTCCGCACAGGACACAAAAAATGAACGATTTGCACGATACAAAGAGTAGTAAAAGAACCAACATCAACATAGGACAAAAAATAAACGACAGCACAACTCAAAGAGTAGTAAA
>SVTO01000068.1 GCA_015063745.1 Oscillospiraceae bacterium
AAACAAAGCATCATTTTTATCGCCGGGCAGCCACCACCAGCCGCGCATGAGTACATCTGCCAGCGCGTGATATTTGCTGTCCGATTCCGGAAGCTCTTCCACATCCCTCAGTACATCCTTGTATACGTTTTCAAAGCCGCTTTTGTCGTTCTTCAGCTGCCACAGCTTGAGTTCTTCCACTTTTTTCATGACTCTCTGTACCAGCGTATCGTAGTATGTTTCGTTCATTGCACAAAGCTCCTTTCTGATTCGCTTTCTGCCGTCATGGAGCTGCCGCTTGACGGTTCCCTCGGAAATGCGCATTCTGTCGGCGATTTCCGCAATGGAAAGTCCATCGAAGTAGTGCATACGGATGATGCGTCCCACCTTTTCGGGCAGCTTACCGAGACTTTTATGCAGTTCCTCTTTTTCCTCGGACAATGCATACAGCTCGGCAGGATTCGTGCGGGGATCTTCGGTTATCTCGGTGTTTTCCACCAGATCGAAGTCGATGAAGCTGCGATATCTCGTGACCATGTTCAGTGCGCAGTTTTTTGCAATTCGGCACACCCATGCGCAGAATTTATCCGGCTGCTGCAGAGTGTTCAGCTTCATCCACGCTGTAACAAAAGCGTCCTGTGCTGCGTCTTCCGCCATAAAGCGGCTGTGTGTGATCTGCACCGCCGATGCGATAACGGCGTTCTGATAACGGATCACCAGCTTTTCAAAGGCTGACTGATCTCCCGCGAGCGTCAGCATGACGAGCGTTTCATCGGTATAATTTTGATTTTGCAATATGCATCCTCCTTTCGCAGTCGTATGAAAATTTTCATTCTTCTTAAGCGCTTGTCTAATAGACACAAATCAGAAAAAAAGGTTGTGTGGATTTCGAAAAAAGTTGAAAAAATTTTAGGAGCTTTATATAAATTATATCATATCTCTTGAAAAAGCACAATCGGATGAGTGTATAGTCAATGTAAAAACGCAAGTACTAACGGAATTGTGAACCCATGGTATGACAAAAGCCGCAAATCGCGTGATTTGCGGCTTAAGTTAATGACATTGCCATACCCATGGGTGGTTTTTTCTGTATTCGGGAAGTATCGTCATATTTAATTTCAATATTCTTAAAAAATAAGGAATACAAAATCGGGAAAAACTGTGGTATTATATGTATGATACAGTACCAGTGCTGTATTCTGCCCGGAAAAGACGGCACAGGAGAAACCCGCCGTCCATTCCGGCGAAAAACCAAAAAATAAATGAGGTACCCATGCAATATCTGATCACCTTTCTGGAGGGCATCATATCCTTTATTTCCCCCTGTATGCTTCCGATGCTGCCCATGTATATCACCTATTTCGCCGGCGGATCGGGAGAAAAGAAGAAAACCTTCACCCGCTCCCTTGCCTTCGTGCTCGGCTTCACCGTCGTATTCACCCTGCTTGGCGTGTTCGCCGGAACCCTCGGCCGTTTTCTCAGCCGGTACCAGACAGCAGTAAACATCGTCTGCGGTATCATGGTCATAATCTTTGGCCTGAGTTATCTGGAAGTCCTCCGCCTGCCGTTTTTCAAAGGCGTGCAGTCCGGAACCCGAAAAACCACCGGCATCCTGTCCGCCTTTCTGTTCGGCATGATCTATTCCGTAAATCTGACTCCCTGCGTAGGTGCATTCCTCGGCTCCGCCCTGATGCTGGCTTCCTCTGCGGGCAGTACCTTCATGGGAATGCTGCTCCTGCTCGCCTACTCCCTGGGACTCGGTATCCCCTTCGTGATATCCGCCGTCCTGATCGACAGTCTCCGCAGCGTGTTCGGCTTTATCAAAAAGCATTATAAAGTCATCAATACCGTCTGCGGCCTGTTCCTTATCTTAATCGGTATTTTTATGATGACAGGTCTGCTGCAGGCAGCGCTGTCCGTTATGATGTGAGGTGCGTATGAATAAACTGAAATATCTGATAATGCTGATCATCTTCGCAGGTGTGCTGGTTCTGGCCATCCTCGGCTACCGCTGGCTGTCCGAAAGCTATATTCCCGACCACACCCCGCCGACCGCAGGGGAAGAGGGAAGGGATACAACCGAAACCAAACCAACCCCGACTCCCACCGAAACCGAATCGGAATCCGCCGCCCCCGAACGAACCGGTGAAGAAATGCCCGATTTCACCGTATACGATAGGGAAGGCAACACAGTAAACCTGTCGGATTATGTGGGGAAGCCCGTGGTTCTGAACTTCTGGGCCACATGGTGTATGCCCTGCAAAGTGGAAATGCCCCATTTCGAAAAAGCCTATCTGGAATACGGTGAAGATATCCACTTCCTGATGGTAAACATGACCGACGGCTACCGGGATACCGAAAGCACCGTGAATGCCTTCGTGGATAAAAACGGCTATACTTTCCCCGTGTACTATGATTCCGAATCAAAAGGCTCTGCCGCATTGGGTGTATACTCCATCCCGAGAACCTTTTTCCTCTGGGAGGACGGAACGCTGATGGACGAGTACCTGGGCACCATGTCGGAAGACGTGCTGTACAGTTTTCTGGACGATCTGAAAGGAGAAGAATAATGGCAAAAATCACATTGAATCCCGATGCGGAAACGGTAAAAGCCGTGAAGGAAGGGCTGGAGCGGGCGGGCGGATACTGTCCCTGCCGACTGGCCAGAACCGAAGAGAATAAATGCATCTGCAAAGAGTTCAGAGAACAGATGGAGGACCCGGAATTCGAGGGATTCTGCCATTGTATGCTGTACTATAAGGCGAAAGGCTGATGAGGTAAACAATATGGATAACAGACAGACACCCGAAAATGAACCCGAAATTCAGGAATCCAACCGTGCCAAAATGATCCGTGCCCGCTTCAAGGACGAAGAAGAAGCCCCTCAGGTGATTGAAAAGGGAAGCTTCTGGGGCAATTTCTGGTACCACCACAAATGGAAGGTAATCGTAGCTGCCGCCATTGTTGTGATCGTGGGCATACTTGCCGGACAGATCATGAGTAAGGTAAACATCGACATCCACATCCTGTACGCCGGCCCGGAATACATAACCGTAAACCAGAACACCAGATTCAGCACCGTCATCCAGGATATTATGGACGACTACGACGGAAACGGCGAAAAAAAGGTTATGCTCAATGACATGATCTTCATGAGCCCCGACCAGCTTGCCAAAGTGGAAGCGGCAGCGGAAGCAAGGGATGAAGATATTGCCCTCGACCGCCAGTCCAACGCCATGACCCAGCAGTCCTTCTCCTATGAAGTTATGGCAGGAGATACGCTGCTCTGCATCCTTGCCGAAGACCAGTATAAAATGGTCCTGTCCGGCGGCGGATTTACACCGCTTGCGGAAATCTTCGGAGAAATACCCGAAGGTGCCATCGACGAATACGGCATCCGTTTCAGCGAAACAAAGTTCTGTAAATTCTATACCGATGCACAGATCTTCCCGGAGGACGCTGTAATCGCCCTGCGCAGCATCTCTACCATGAACCAGATCCGTGACGGCGAGAGACTGAAGGAAAGCCTTGCCCACCACACAGACGTGTTCCGGAAAATTGTCCTTTTCGAATATCCGGAAGGCTATGTTCCGCCGGAGAAATAAGGAAGAACGCCGGAAAGGGCAAATCCCCTTGAAATATCCGGTGAATGTATGAAAAGTACTTGATTTTCCCGGATAAATATACTATAATTAATCCTGTGGGATTGTGTTTAGCAGACATTCCCGCAGTATAAATGAGAAAATAATTTTTACTTCTGGAGGAAATATTATGGCATTACCTGTAGCTGTACAGCTTTATTCCATCCGTGATTCCGTAGAAGCGGATATGGAAGCCGCTCTGCGCAAAGTGAAGGAAATCGGATACGACGGCGTTGAAATTGCCGGTATGTTCGACCATTCCCCCGCACAGATCCGTAAGTGGTGTGAAGAAATCGGTCTGAACCCCATTTCCGCACACGTACCGCTGGTGGATATGATCGCAGATCCCGACGGCATCATGAAGGCATACGCAGAAATCGGCTGTAAGTTCATCGTTGTACCTTACGTAACCGAAGAACGCCGTCCCGGAGCCGAACAGTTCGAAAAGACCATCGAAGAAATCACCATGGTAGGTAAGAAGGCCCGCGAATACGGTCTGACCCTGCTGTATCACAACCACGACTTTGAATTCGTAAAGGTTGACGGTGAAATCGGTCTGGACGTTCTGTACAACAGAGTTCCCGCAGAATACCTGCAGACTCAGCTGGATACCTGCTGGGTAAACATCGGCGGCGAAGTACCCGCTGACTACGTACGCAAGTACACCGGCAGAGCACCCGTTGTTCACCTGAAGGACTTCTTCATCGACGGTAAGCTGCCCTCTCACCTGTACGCCCTGATCGGTCTGGACGAAGACGAACCCGAAGATGAACCTTCCACCTTCGAATTCCGTCCCGTAGGTCACGGTATGCAGGATATGCCCGCTATTCTGGAAGCATCCGTTGCTGCTGGTGCCGGCTGGGTAGTTGTTGAACAGGACGAACCTTCCATGGGTCTCTCCAGAATGGAATGCATCACCAAGTCCCGTGAATATCTGAAGTCCCTGGGTTGGTAATCACCGAACCGGACTTATAAATTCCGATAATACATAAAAGCCGTCGTATACCGTACACAGTTGCGGGATCCGACGGCTTTTTGCATTCTCCGTAGCGTAGAATCACAAACGGTACATTTATCGCATAATTGACTTTTCCTGCTACAAAATTGATACTTTCACGAAAAAGTGTTGACGCTTCCCGGAGAATTGCGATATAATAAAACAAATAAGTAAAATGCGGCCTGATTCGCCAACAAAAAAGTGACCGGCCGGCCTGTGCGTGAAAAGTGGTGATGATATGGAAGAAGAAAGACAGCAGCAGCCCAAAAACGGACGGCTGATGCTCTGGCACCCCGATCTCGATGAAATCATAGATATGGGTGAAACCAGAGAACGGCGGATATCCATCCCGGAAAACCTGATACCGCTGATCGATTCCGTCGATAGTCTCGGATGGCACGACTGCAGCAGAGCATATTATATCAACCACGGAGAGAGAAACGATACCAATCTGGTCTTTATAACCCTTGCCGGCGGCGGTATTCTGGAGCTGAACGGCGTAATCTATCCGATTGTCCCCGGCACGATCACCGTCATCCCCAATAACGTAAAAACCGTCTATTACACCGCCCCCGGGGAAAACCACTGGGAATTCTACTGGATGCACGTCAGAGGCGTAAACGTGTCCAACATATTCCGCAGACTGTACCAGAGCCGTAATTACCGTTATCCTGTCCGGGATACAACCGGATATACCCGAATCTTCGAAGAAATCCTGAATACCCGTTCGGAAGGCAGTGCACTGGCCCTTGAGGTTTCCCAGAAAATCTCCGTCCTCCTGCATAAGATCATTGAAGAGATCATCTCCCAACGGATTCTGCCGAAGGACGATAACGATTTCGTGAAAAAGATCCGCCAGTATATCGAAAAGCATTACATGACGAATATCACCATCGAAGAACTGGCATCCCATATGTTCATGACACCGGAAAACATTATCCGCACATTCAAAAAATACACAGACTGTACCCTCCATGCCTATCTGAAGAAGCACCGGATCACAGTAGCCTGCCAGCTGCTGCACACAACGGATCTGTCGGTCAGAGAAGTGGCGCGCCGTGTGGGATACAGATCCGCCAGCAGTTTCGCAGCAGAATTCCGCAGCCTGAAGGGGATCAGTCCCACACAGTTCCGGAAACAGTCGCCTTGCCGGGAATAAGGAGGATTACCATGACATCCAAAGAACGCTTTACAAGAATGTATCAGCATAAAGAAGCCGACCGTGTACCCATCACGGATGTTCCGTGGGCTGGTACATTCCGCCGCTGGCATAACGAAGGCCTGCCGACGGATGTGGAATGGACAACATATCTGGGCCTGGATCTGGTAGCCGATTTCGGATGCGACAACTCCCCACGCTATCCCGATACCGTTATCGAAGAAACCGAGGACTACATAATCTACACAACCCGTTGGGGCGCAACCCAGAAAAGCTGGAAGCATGAAGATTCCACCCCCGAATTTCTGGATTTCCGCGTCAATAATTCCAAGGTATGGGAAGAAGCCAAGGCAAGAATGAAATACGATGACGACCGCGTAGCCTGGGATTATTTGCACAAGAACTACGATCGCTGGGTAGCGGAAGGCCGCTGGATCATCGGTGATTTCTGGTTTGGCTTCGACGTAACCCATTCCTGGATGGTCGGTACCGAAGATCTTCTTGTCGCCATGTACGAAGAACCGGAATGGGTAATGGATATGTTCGAAACCTATCTGGAACTGGACTTTGCATGCTTCGACAAAATCCTTGCCGCCGGCTACAAACCGGACTGCATCACCTGGCCGGACGATATGGGATACAAAAACGCCCTCTTCTTCTCCAACGAAATGTACAGGGAATTGCTGAAGCCGTTTCATAAACGGGCCTGTGACTGGGCCCATGAGAGAGGGATGTACGTGCATCTCCATTCCTGCGGCGATATCATGGAACGTGTGGACGATCTGGTAGACATCGGTATCGATGCCCTGAATCCGCTGGAAGTCAAAGCGGGTATGAAGCCTCTGGAGTTGAAGGAAAAGTACGGAGATAAGCTGGTGTTCCACGGCGGCATCAACGCAGTTCTGTGGGACGACAGGGAAGCCATTCTGGAAGAAATCCGGAAATATGTCCCCAAAATGAAAGAAAACGGCGGCTATATTTTCTCTTCCGACCATTCCATTCCCAATACCGTTTCCCTCGAGGATTTCAAAGCCATTATCGCAGAAGTCAAGCGCTGCGGAGCCTATTGAAACAGACGACTGTAAGGGTGGGGAAAACAATACGTTGTCCGTGAAAAAGTACCGAAAAATTTCACAGAAATACTTGATTTTTATATTCGAATAACGTATAATGTACACAGGCGCAATAAACGCCGCTTACATTGAAATAAAATAAAAAATATTTTATGAAAGGCGGAAAACCACCATGGCAGAAAAGAAGAAATTTAAAATCGGTATTATCGGTACCGGCTGGATCGCAGAATCCCACGTAGAAGCATATAAGAGATGTGATGACGTAGAGATCGTAGCAGCAGCAGACCTGATTCCCGGTAAGGCTGAAAAGTTTATGGCACACTACGGCATCGAAGGCGTACATTTCTATAAGGATCACAAGGAACTGATCGACAACGAACCCGATCTGGACGGTGTATCCATCTGTACATATAACACCCAGCACGCAGGTCCTGCAATCTACTGCATGGAACACAACATTCCCGTACTGCTGGAAAAGCCCTTCTGCGTAACACAGGAAGAAGCTGAAGCTGTTATCGCTGCAGAAAAGAAGTCCACTGCATTCATCACCCACGGTTTCCAGCCCCGTTTCGACCCCAATATGCAGATGATCAAGAGAATCGTAGAATCCGGCGCACTGGGTAAGATCTACTACATCCAGACCGGTGGCGGACGTCGCCGCGGTATTCCCGGATCCACCTTCATCGAAAAGTCCACCGGTGGTATCGGTGCACTGGGTGACATCGGCTGCTACTCCCTCGATATGGTGCTGAACGCTATCGGTTATCCGAAGCCGCTGACCGTAACCGGTTACACCTCCGACTACTTCGGAAAGAACCCCAAGTACACCTGGTCCGGCGACGCTAAGCGTTTCTCCGTAGACGACTTTGCAGCAGCATTCGTACGTCTGGAAGGCGACATTATCCTTGACTTCCGTATTTCCTGGGCAATGCACGCTGACACCCCCGGTGATACCATCATCTTCGGTACCGAAGGCGCTCTGCGTATCCCCTCCACCGACTGCTGGAACGGCTCTATCGGCGGCGCAATGACCCTGTACCACGACATTGCGGGTATGCAGTTCGACACCAAGATTCCCGTAATCAACGAAAACGTAAACCTGTGGGACCGCAAGATCCGTTCCTTCCTGAATGCGATCGAAAAGGGCGGCCCGGCTCCGATTCCTTCCTCTCAGATCCTGTACAACCAGGCCATCATCGACGGTATCAACAGATCCAACGAATGCGGCCACGAAATCGAACTCAAGTTTGCTGACTGAGACAAATTCCAAACCAAAAAGTCCTCATGAATGTCGGGGCTTCGTAAAACAGTTATTTTGAAAAATGCTTGAAAACGACAGTTTTCAAGGGATGGCGTGACTTCGGTCACGCCGTTTCCTTTTTCGCAAGTTCTTCCAAAGGGATAAAGCCGATGCCGTCATATTCGATGTGAATCTTCTGTCTGCGCTTGCCGCTGGACTTGTCGGGTGCTTCCACATAGATCGCCTTTATCAGCTCTCGCAGCATACACGGGTCGATTTCCTCGATGTCCACGTACTTGTCTGCTGTTTGGATGAACCTCTCAATACTTTCGTTCTGTCTTTCCTGTACTTCAATTTCCTGTCGCAGAGCGACAACCTCTGCTTCAAGCTGTTTCTGTTCCGCTTCGTAGTTCTGGCTCATCATCTCATAGCGTTCGTCACTCAGATTGCCCTTGGCGTTATCCTCATAGATCTTGATGAACAGCCTTTTCAGTTCAGCGATTCGGCGCTCGTTGCGTTCAAGCTGTTTGCGGCTTGTCTGCAATTTTTCTGCCGACTCCATCTGGAGCTGTTGTTCCATTACGAAGATGAAATGCTGACGGTATCTGAGAATATAGCCCATGACCAACTGGATGTGTTTCAGCACCATTCGCTCCAAAACCGACTCACGGATGAAGTGTGTTCTGCACTTGTCCTTGTGCTTCCAATGAAGCGAACAATCGAAGAAAGCTCCCTCACGCTTACCGTTGTTTGTGGCTCCGTAGTACAACTTCTCACCACAGTCGGCACAGTACACCAAACCTGAAAAGTTGCTTGTGCATCCCGACTTGGTTTTGCGCTGTCGCTGTTGGCGGATAATCTGAACTTTCTCAAAGACATCGTTTTCAATAATGGCTTCGTGGGTGTTCTCAAAGACCGCCTGCTTCTCAACGGGATTGTCCCTTTGCTTTTTGTCCCAAATGGAATTGGTGTAGGTCTTGAAGTTGACCGTACAGCCTGTGTACTCCTTGCGTTCCAAGATATGAACTACGGTACTGGAGTTCCATCCACAAGGGTTTTCG
>SVTO01000069.1 GCA_015063745.1 Oscillospiraceae bacterium
ATCCTCCGCCACATCACCCTGGGCCAGAAGATTGGCCATACTGCCTTCCAGTTCGGGCACTTCCACAACATATTCCAGAAATACCGTTTCCACATCCTGCACATCCGTCCGGCCGATTCCAGCATATACATATACCAACACGGCAGCTGCTGTCAGGATGACAGCCAGGATCAGAATATCGATCAGGTTGATCCGCAGTTTCCGTTTGCTCATATCTATCTCCCATCTGCCGCATCTGCGCGGCGATCATTTCTCAAAAAATATCCGTTCCCCGACTTTCGGAAACCGTATACTTATTTCTCCGTCTTTTTCTTCCGGCGCGCTTTCCGTCCGGTTTGTCCGGCATAACCGATATCCGTAAATGCACTGTCCGTTTCCGCCGGCGGTGTTTCCAGAATCATGGAACTGCCGGTGCGTACATAAGCGGAAGTCAGACCAATGACGAGCCAGAACATCAGATATACACGGTAATTGTACCATGCATAGTCTGTAAGGCCCTGGACCAGTACCGCCAGAAGACCGCAGAGAGGTGCGGCACAGGAAATACGGAGCTGGGCTTTGGCTTTGTTTATGTGCCGGTTGTAGGACGATACGGAGAAGCCGTTTGTATTCTCGTCATCGGCATCCTCATATTCCTGACCCGGCAGAAGCATCAGTTCCCTTGTATCATACAGACGTCTGTAGAAGGTGAACACGGACTGCAGCAGGAAGAACAGAACAAGCAGGAATACGACCAGACCGAGAACGCCCATTTCCAGCCAGATCTGCAAAAACAGGTTATGGGAATGGGGCGCGGCCTCCACGGCAAGGAATGCGTACTGGGGATAGAGCTTATCCCATGCCCCTTCGCCGATGCCGATGCCCGTTAGTCCGTGATCCGCCAGCATATTGCAGGTGGCACGCCAGATGTGCACACGGTAGGCAGTGGAGGAGTCGTTCATATCGCCGATACTGGTCAGGCGGTGGAGTAAGTCGGCAGATACGATTTTCTGCAGAAACGGCAGCGCGGCCACTCCGGCAAAAATCATCCACACAGCCCGTCTGTGCCACAGGAACAGAAAGATTACAGCCGCCATCATCAGGCCGATCCATGCGCCGCGGCTCCAGGTCATGATGAGACAGCATCCCGTAATACCGATACACAGAAGTGCAGGTACACGGCGCAGTCCCTCAAAACCGATGAGCATACCCACGGCGATGGGAATGATCAGAATCAGATATTCTCCCAGCATATTGGGATTTTCCAGCGTACCGGTTACCCGTTCGCTGATGGAGGAAAACATTTCGCTGTCCAGCCATGCTTCGGACTTTCCTTCCACGCCGGTAAAATACTGCAGAATACCGTACAGGGATACAAGCACGGAGGAAACCACCGCACCTACACTGCATCGTATCAGCCAATCCCGCTTACGGAGCAGCCAGACCACTTCGAAATAACCGAGCATGAAGCACACATACAGAAGTGCCGGCTTGAGAGAAGCATTACTCAGGGAAATCACGCCGGAGAAGAAGGTAATCGCCGCAAAGGCCATAACCAGAATGTCCAGCGGTTCCACACGGACAATCCGTTTCCCCCGCAGTACCTTCAGCATGGTACACAGAAATACAAATATGGTAATACACGCCAGTGCCATGGTAGGCAAAAGGGGCATGGCGAAAAACAGAACAAGCACGCCCACTTCCGGCTTCAGCAGAATCATATAGGCGCCGATGACCAGAACCGCCGCACCGATGATCCACAGGGGAGAAACAAAAATGGATACCGTACCGAATATTGTGCCCCATATGAAGGCCCAGTATTGGCGGTACATCACTTCCCCGCGGGCAGCATAGCGTACTTCTTCCGGCGTATAGTCCAGAATCCACAGGATCAGTCTGCCCACAGCGGATTTGCATACGGCTTCCGCCAGGGTGGATTTGGAAAACAGCAGAATACTGGACAGCAGACAGATGGCCATAGCGAAATACAGATTGGTCTGATCGGCCAGCAGGGTGTTGTCCGCCAGAGAGGTGATCAGACAGGCAATGGCACTGTATGCGCCGAAGGTGATGCCGAACACGCCGTACAGACGAATCCGACAGCGCAGGAAGCATTTCAGAAAATGGGTGACCAGATTGCAGACCAGGCTCTCCTCGATCTCCCGGTTGATAAAGTGACGGATTCTGCCCGCACCCTGCCAGATTTTTGTATTTCTGAGGGCGGCAAGAAAACCGCTGCCGGCATGGATCGGATATCCTGTGAACAGCCAGCCGAAGAAACCGCCTGCGATGGCATTATACACTTTTGCGGACAGCTTGTCCAGCAGTCGGATAATCAGGCTGCCGCGGATCAGTGCGACAAACAAACTGCCGCCTGCTTTTACAGAATTTCTGTGCCCGTTTTTCATGCGCTGCTCCTTTCCGTCGGATATCGCTCCTCCGCAGAACACCCGTCCCGCGTCAGAGCATAGTACACTACAATACTGTTAATGAGTATTATACATGATTTTCCAAAATCTTTCAACAATAAAGTTTGAATTCTTTATGTAAATTTGTTAAAAATGGTAACAAGTCCCCCCGGAAACCCCAAAAATACAGAAAAATCCTTCTCCGACAGAAAATTATCTGCCATACTGTCGGAGAAGGATTCACTTATTCATGATTTTTCCTGTACAGTTCCAGGATCATTTCTTCGCATCCCGCGGGCACGGAGCCTTCCAGGGTGCAGCCGTATTTCAGCAAATCACGCACATAGGTGGCGCTGACACAGGCAAGGTTGGGGTCGGCGGGCAGGAATATGGTTTCCAGCGAACTGTCAAACCGCTTCATGATTCCGGCCAGATCGTACTCATAGTCGAAATCCACACCGCTGCGCAGACCTCTGACCAGATACTTCGCGCCTACTTGCTTTGCGAAATCCGACACCAGTCCGCCGCAGACAGCTACATTGACATTTGCATATTTTTCCACAGCTTTGCGGGCAATGGCGGCACGGTCTTCGGGATGGAATGCGCCGGACATTTTTTCCGTATTGGCACAGATCAGCAAATACACTTCATCAAACAGGCGGGACGCCGTTTCTACCAGCTGCATATGCCCCACTGTAATGGGGTCAAAACTGCCGGTGATCAATGCTGTATGCATTATTCCGCCTCCTCATCCGCCATGGACAGCAGGGCCAGTCTGGTTCTGCCGTATACTGCGGTACGGTGCAGCGTATACCGTTTCATCAGATCTTCGCTGCCGCCGAAAATTTCTTCCAGTACTCTTTCCGCCGTCGCTTCCTCATCCTTACGCACTTTGGCACTGCGGCTGATATTTTCCGTATCACATTCGCACATAATCAGAGCTCCGGGGGCAAGAATATCCCCGTCGGCGATCTTCTTCAGGGAATCCGCCATCAGACCGGAGGCGTAGGGAGGATCGAGGAATACGATGTCGTACCGTTCCTTACCGCCGGCATTGCGGAGAAAAGGCAGGGCACCGGATACGGATACACGGCACTTCTCGAAAAGATGGGTTTTCTTGGCATTTTCGATGATGATATTCACAGCATCTCTGGATTCGTCGATAAAGGTGGCTTTGGCAGCACCTCTGGACAGAGCTTCCAGTCCCAGCTGACCGCTGCCGGCAAACAGATCCAGTACCACGCGGCCTTCGATGTCGAACTGGATCATGGAGAACATGGCTTCCTTCACCTTATCCGCTGTGGGACGGGTGGCTTCTCCTTCCAGGGCTTCCAGCTTTGTTCCTCTTGCGGAACCGGTAATAATACGCATATTCGATGGTTTCCTTTCTGTTATTCGGACTTTATGATTCTTTCGGTTGTTTGGTACGGAAATAGGTGTATACGGCTTCGGCATCCGCGGCGGAGATTCCGGGCACCTCCTGCAATTCGGCCACTTCCGCTTTTCTGATGGCGGTCAGCGTACCGAAGGAGGTCATCAGAGCCTTGGCTTTGGCCGGGCCGATGCCGTGAATTTTTTCAAGAACAGAGGTTTTCAGGGTCTTGCGCTTGGCGTTCATCATTCTGTCCACGGTATAGCGGTGCACTTCCTCCTGCAGGCTGTACACGAAGCGGAATACATCCATCTGTCTGGCGATGTTGATCTCCGTATCGTCCTCGTCCACAAGGGTACGGGTTTTATGAAATTCGTCCTTGACCATGCCGAACACGGGAATGGGATACCCCGCTTCCTCCATGACCTCACGAACCGTGTGCACATGACCCACGCCGCCGTCCAGCAGGATCAGATCGGGGGCAAGCTCCAGAGCCTCCCCGGATTCCGGATCGCCTGTGATATGGGCAAGCCGTCTTTGTATCACCTCACGCATGGCCGCGTAGTCATCCTGACCGTCCTGGCCTTTGATGCGGAAGGTGCGGTAATCGCTTTTCTTCAGCCGTCCGTTTACTGCGGTGACCATACCGGCTGTGATATGCTCATCCCCCAGATTGGATATATCATAGGCCTCAATTCGTTCCGGCAGAACCTCAAGGGCCAGCATGGAGGCCAGATTCACTAACATTTTCTCTTCTCCCGCTTCCCGTTTGCGGGTGTTTTCGGAATGTACCTTCGCATCGGACACCGCCATATCGCAGAGGTATTTCGATGAACCGCGCTGTGGGGTACGGATATTCACGCGGTGGCCGGCTCTGTCGCTGATGTATTCGGTCAGCAGGTTTCTGTCATGCTCCGGCAGGGGGAAGGACAACAGGATCTCTCCCGGAATATATTCCCTGCTCTGGTACAGGCTGGCGATGAATACGGTAAAGGGAGAGTCGGAGGCATAGGTTTCCTCTTCCTCCGTCAGCAGGGCTTCGTCGTCGAACAGGAAATGCTCGCTGTCCGCAATATAGCCGCTGCGGATATAGAACACCGTCAGGCAGTCACGGAAGGAAACCGCCTCTTCGCCGAAGGATTTCATATGCAGCCCCAGCACGTCACATTCCACATCCGGGGAACCAACGGCTTTCTGCTTTTCGTTCAGTTTCCGGAGTGCCTGCACCATATCACGGCACCGCGCCGCTTCCTCGAACTGCATTTCCTCCGAGCATTTGTACATTTTTTCGGACAGGGCGTTTATGGTATCCCTGGTACCGCCCCGCAGAATATCCGCCGCACGTTCGATTCTTTCTCTGTATTCCGCTTCGGATACATCCCCCGTGCAAAGTCCCACACAGCGGCCGATCTGCTTATTGACGCAGGGTCTGCCCTTACCGATATCCTCCGGGAATTTCCGTTTACAGGAAGGGATACCCAACGTTTTTTCCAATGCGTTGATCACGGAAAACACGGTCTGGGTAGAGGAATAGGGGCCGAAGTACAGAGAACCGTCGGGGACACGTTTGCGGGTCATGGTAATGCGCGGATAGCTGTGTCGGATATTCAGACGGATATACGGATAGGATTTGGCATCCTTCAGGCGGATATTGTATTTGGGCGTATGCTGTTTGATCAGGCTGTTTTCCAGCGCCAGCGCTTCCATTTCCGTATCGCAGGTGATAAAGCGGAAGTCGTAGACGGAAGAGGCCATTTTGGTGGTTTTGGTATCGTGGGATCCGTGGAAATACTGGGAAACTCTGTCCCGCAGAGAACGGGATTTGCCTACGTAGATCACCTGTCCCCGTTCGTTTTCCATGATGTAAACGCCGGGTACCCTGGGCAGGGCCATGGATTTTTCCCGCAGGTATTCCGCAGTCTGTTTTTTTGTACGCAGTTTGTTTTCTTCCATGCATCCTCCCGATAACCGCTTATAACAAATTGAGCGAGGGTGAGAGAATCCTGCACCATCGCTCGTTTTGATTATATGGTATTGTATCCTCTATGCCCGGTCCTATGCAAAACCGCACCAAAGGAAAGCTGTACTGACGGGAAATCCGCCTTACAGATCTTGCAGATTATTCAGCAAAGCCGGTGTCGATCAGAGCAGCCAGACCTTCCAGTGCATCTGCTTCATCGGGACCGTCTGCAAGCAAGGTAATGGTCATACCCTTTACGATACCCAGAGACAGAACACCCAGCAAGCTCTTGGCGTTTACTCTGCGGTCTTCCTTTTCAACCCAGATGGAACTCTTGTAGGAATTTGCCTTCTGGATAAAGAATGTAGCCGGTCTTGCGTGGAGGCCTACATTATTTTTAATGGTAACATCACGAGAAATCATAGTATACGCTCCATTTTTTAAGATAAGTACACCCCCGGGGGATGTCGGGTCCGGGTCATGTCTTGTCCGCCGGGAAAGTACCGTAACGCAAGAAACACGCCCCTGATATTACAATAATATTATAACAAAAATCGTCGGGTAAATCAATAGTTTTTAAGGTTTTTTTAATCGGCATATTAAACAACAAGTTTTCACCCCGCAGGGGCAATCTATACAACTTCGCTATTTTTTATCCGACACGTTCGTTTTTGTTCACGCCTTTACCACGGTAATGGTAACATTTTCTCCATTGATATCCCAATCCTTGGTATATCCGTCCGCAGCTGCACCGCAGGTCATGCTGTCGGCCAGTACCGCAGACTTGACTTCTTCGGGATCGGAGGACAGAATGGAGGCTACGGTTTCGCTGCCGGTTACATATACGTGGATATGGTCGGTTACTACGAAATCCGCTTCCTTACGCATGGTCTGGATCTTGGAGATCACTTCGCGTACAAAGCCTTCGCGGATCAGCTCGTCGGTCAGGTTGGTATCCAGCGCAACGGTGATGCCGTTTTCAGCCAGAGAGAAGTAACCTTCCTTCTGCTGTACGTCGATGAGCAGATCTTCTTCGGTCAGAGCAACTGTTTCACCGTCAAAATCGAAGTGGAGTGCGCCGGTTTCCTTCAGTTCTGCCATGGCCTTGTTGCCGTCCAACGCTTCGGGAGCCAGAACAGCACGGATCTTGCCGAGCAGCTTGCCGTACTTGGGACCGATGGTACGCAGCTGGGGCTTGAAGGAATAGGAAGAGAATGCGGAAACATCGTCCACAAATTCCACAGCCTTCACGTTCAGTTCTTCCGCTACGATGTCCTTATAGAAGCCGTCCAGCTGACGTTCTGCCTTGATGTACATGGCTGCCAGAGGCTGACGGGTCTTTCTGTTGGAACCGTTTCTTGCCGCACGGCCCATAACCACTACGTCCACAACGAACTTCATGTTTTCTTCCAGTTCATGGTCGATCCACTTTTCTTCCACGGTCGGGAAGCTGCACAGGTGTACGGATTCGGGTGCGGATGCATCCACGGAGCATACCAGGTTACGGTAGATATCTTCTGCCATGAAGGGAATCATGGGTGCTGCTGTCTTGCTGATGGTTACGAGAGCGGTATAGAGGGTCATGTAAGCCGCGATCTTGTCTTCGGGCATACCCTGAACCCAATAACGTTCACGGCAGCGGCGTACATACCAGTTGGACAGTTCATCCACGAAGGTATTCAGTACTCTTGCGGCTTCGGGAATGCTGTAGTTTGCCAGATTTTCGTCAACCTGCGCTACGGTGGTGTTCAGTACGGACAGGATGTACTTATCCATTACGGACAGCGCGCAGTTGTCCAGGCTGTACTTGGTGGGATCGAACTGGTCGATTTCGGCGTACAGCACGTAGAATGCGTAGGTGTTCCACAGGGTGCCGAGGAACTTACGCTGACCTTCCACAACGGCTTTTCCGCTGAAACGGGAAGGCAGCCACGGTGCGGAGTTGGTGTAGAAATACCAGCGGATCGCGTCGGCGCCGTAGGTATTCAGTGCATCGAAGGGATCCACCGCGTTGCCCTTGGACTTGGACATCTTCTGGCCGTTTTCGTCCTGTACGTGACCCAGAACGATAACATTGCGGTAGGGAGAACAGTTGAACAGCAGAGTGGAGATGGCCATCAGAGAATAGAACCAACCTCTGGTCTGGTCAACGGCTTCGGAGATAAAGTCTGCCGGGAACTGTGCCTTGAACAGATCTTCGTTTTCGAAAGGATAGTGATGCTGGGCGAAGGGCATGGAGCCGGAGTCAAACCAGCAGTCGATTACTTCGGGAACTCTGTGCATTTCCCCGCCGCATTCGGAGCAGCGGATGGTCACAGCGTCGATATAGGGACGGTGCAGTTCGATTTCATCGGGGCAGTTATCGGACAGTTCCTTCAGTTCGGCGATGCTGCCGATGGAATGTCTGTGACCGCAGGAGCATTCCCAGATGTTCAGGGGAGTACCCCAGTAACGGTTACGGGAGATCGCCCAGTCCTGTACGTTTTCCAGCCAGTCGCCGAATCGGCCCTTACCGATGGAATCGGGAATCCAGTTTACGGTATTGTTGTTGCGGACCAGGTCTTCTCTGACGTCGGTCATCTTGATATACCAGGATTCTCTTGCGTAGTAGATCAGGGGGGTATCACATCTCCAGCAGTGAGGATATTCGTGTTCGAACTTGGGTGCGTCGAAGAGCTTGCCTTCCTTGTCCAGATCGGTGATTACCATGGGGTCGGCCTTCTTTACGAATACACCGGCGTAGGGTGTTTCCGCAGTCATATTGCCGGCGCCGTCCACGAACTGTACGAAGGGCAGGTCATACTTTCTGCCCACCTTGGCGTCGTCTTCACCGAATGCGGGTGCGATGTGAACGATACCGGTACCGTCGCTCATGGTAACGTAGTTGTCACAGGTTACGAAATGGGCTTTCTTCTTCTGCTTTGCGGCAGCTTCACCGGCGCAGGCAAAGAGAGGCTCGTATTCCTTATATTCCAGAGCAGTACCCGGGAAGGAATCCAGCACGGTATACGCGGGCGCATCTTCGGTTTTCAGCTTGCCGAGAACGGTATCCAGCAGCGCTTCGGCCATGTAG
>SVTO01000070.1 GCA_015063745.1 Oscillospiraceae bacterium
TCGCCGGGCAGCTGGTCGTCCTTCTTCAGCCATGCGGTGGAAGTACCGGTATCCACTTCCACGTCGCCGTTGACTTCGTCACGCTTGGTGACAACGGCGGAGATCACTTCTTCTCTCTTCTTTTCGTATTCTCTGATGATGTTGGACTTTTCCGCTTCCCGGATGCCCTGCACGATTACCTGCTTGGCGGTCTGCGCGCTGATCCGGCCGAAGGCGGCTGTCTTGATTTCTTCTTCGATTACGGTGCCCAGTTCGTATCTTCTGCTGATAGCCTGTGCTTCTTCGTAGGAAATTTCACTCCTGGGGTCTTCCACAACGTCCACAACCGTCCGCTGCTTGAAGATCTTCATTTCCTTCTTTTCACGGTCGATGGCTACCCGTACCGCAGAAGAGCCGAATTCCTTCTTGAAGGCCGACTGCATTGCGGCTTCTACTTTTTCCAGCATGTAATCAACCGGAATACCCTTTGTCTTTTCCAGCAGCTCGAGCGCTTCAAACAGTTCCGCGTTCATTGTTCTATCTCCTTGTTTATGATATCTTGTCTCTTTTGTTTTTTGAAAAAATACGTACCCGGCAGATTCTTACCAGGCGAAAACGGTTTCCACCTTGGAAACGGCCTTGCGGGGAAGGCTTACGTTGCCGGCTTCGGTGGTGATGACGATGCTGTCATCCGCCATGCCCACCAGCTTGCCCTGGAAGACTCTGGCGCCGTTGACTGCGGTGAAGCAGCGGGCAATGACTTCCAGACCGGCGCAGGCTTCAAAGTGTTCCGGACGGGACAGGACACGTTCCACACCGGGGGAGGAAACCTCCAGTGTATAGGCGCCTTCAATGGGATCCGCTTCGTCCAGCAGGGGATCGATGGCTCTGTGGAAAATTTCACAGTCATCAATGGAAATGCCGGGAACCTCGCCGGACAGAGCGCCCGGTTTGTCAATGGTCAGCCGGAGGATCCAGTCTGCCCCTTCCTTGACGTATTCCACATCCCACAGGGTGTACCCGAGAGATATGGCGGTGGGCTCCGTCAGTTCCCACACCTGCTGTGCGATCGGTTTCTTCATATTCTGCTCCTTTGTTCCGGCGGCCGCCTGGACGGTGCCGATATGCCTGTTTACAAACAAGAGAGTGGACCGCTCAGCCCACTCTCCGATCATACGTAATCATTTACATATCCTTTGATATGCTGCATATAGTATATCACAAACACACCCGGATTGCAAGAGGATTTCAAAAGATTCGAGAGAAAAAACACCTGTCGGAATCCCGCCGGGTCGTACATTTTGCCCAAAAGAGCCATGTGGGGAAAAATACGGGGATTTCCCCATGGGGTTGTGGGTAGTTTTCCCCATGCTGTTGAAAACCGGTGTGGAAAAAGCAACGGAATTGGAGAAAGCGGGAGTTTTCCAAATGTGTTTTCCACAGGGTGTGGAGAAAAATCCGCTCTGGAAAGGCGATATCTTGTGGGGAAAGGCGGAAAATCCCGGATTTTGGGGGATATATACCCCCAGAACAGTAGTTTTCCACAGTTTTCCACAGCACTGAGGAAAAACACCCCGTTGGAAAACGGTTTTCAACAACGGAAAAAATGTTTGTGGGAATTGCCACAGGCGGATGGCGCGGGAAATTTTACGGATACGCTTGACAAAATGCAGGGGATGTGTTATACTCTTTGCGTATGCAGATTCCAAAAGGGCCATTAGCTCAGTTGGTTAGAGCTCCCGGCTCATAACCGGTCGGTCCAAGGTTCGAGTCCTTGATGGCCCAGCCGCAGTACGGCGCCCGGGCAGAGGCTGCCCCCCGATTATCTGTATGCATGAGGAATGATCCGATGGGTTGTTCCTCTTTTTTGTTTTTCGGCGGAATACGTATTTCTGACCGTCGGGTCGGTGCGGATGATGCCGGGCGGGGGATGTATATATAATCACATATATAATAATGAAGGAATGGCGAAAAAATGCCGTTCCTTTTTTGTTTCTCGGGGGCGCTGTGTCCGGACAATACGTATTCGTGCCAATACGTATTGAAGAAATGTGTGCATTTGCAACAGGCGTATTATAACCATACGTGCAAAAACAACACGGGGCGTATTGAAGAGATACGTTGCAGAAACGGCGGTGCTGAAAAAATACGTGGAAAAATTTAACTTATTTTTTATCTACGTATTGACAAAATACGTAGAATGTGGTATAATCTTCCTGAGGATGAAGAAATGTTTGTTTTCGGGGATGCGGAAAGCGCTTTCTGGTGCGGAAACCGCAGCTTCGGAGGCAGACGGATCTTTGACTCAGCCGGAACCGGATGGACGGAGCTTCCGTACCGGAGCGGAGCCGGCCGGAAAAACCCGAGGAGGTACATATGATATCTGCTTATCCTGCCTGTTTTTTCAAGGATGACAGCGGCTATTATGTGGTTTTTCCCGATCTGTGTTATCTCGCGACCTGCGCGCCGAGCCTGGAGGAAGGGCTGTCCGCCGCCATTGATTGTCTGGCCGGATATCTGTACTCCTGCCGGCAGAAAGGGGAAGCGATACCGGAACCGTCCCCCATGCAGGCTCTGCAGCCGGAGGCGATCGCCGGTGAGATGGAACTGCAGGCAGCAGACGCGTTCATCAACATGGTTGCCGTGGACGTGGATGAATACGCCCGGGTACATTTTGAGAAGTCCGTGAAGAAGACGCTGACCATTCCGGTGTGGATGAACAAGGCGGCTCTGAAGCGGGGTCTGAACTTTTCCCAGGTACTGCAGGAAGCGCTGACGGAAAGACTGAGGTCGTGATTCCCCGGAAACGGGCGCATACCATGCAAAACGCACGGTTCGGTTCTGCTGACGGGAGCCGGAACGGGAGAAAAGCACCGCAAAACCGGCCTTAATGTTTCGGAAATGTAAATTCGGAAACGAAATCGGCGTAAGGCGGAACTTTTCACAAGAAACGCAGTCAAATAATGGAAAGCAGCGGACGGCGGCAGGAGAGCCGATTGGGCGTCCGGTGCATCCGAAGATAAAGGAAGGAAAAACTATGAAGAGGAATCTTAGCGCAATCATCGCCCTGGTGCTGGCTGTTGTGATGGTATTCCCCACGGCCATTTTTGTGGGGGCTGCCGGAACCGGTACTACACCCGCGATTACCGTAAAATGCGGAGACCAGACGCTGACTTCCGGTGCAGCACTGCAGGTTGCTGTGGACGGCAGTGTGACTATTGAAGTAACGGTGCCGGAAGATTACACCGCTTCCGTTGCGAAAACCACCGATGGCGGTGCGTCCGTCTGCTCCGGTTATACTTTCACCGGCAACAGAGCAGGCAGAACCGATACGTATCGGATTACCGCAACCTACAAGAAGACTGTGACCAGCGGCACCAAGCCCCAGGATCTGACCTTTGATCTGAACGTGGAATGTATTCCCGTTGCGATCTCTGACAAGGAACCCCTGAAGTTCGTTCTGGCAAACAGCGTGTTTGACCCCGAAGATACCATTTCTGCCGGTGACATTACGGTTGCCGGCGGTAAGCTGAACAACGGCGCAGATATCACTGCTGTTGTTACCGGCGTGAAGACCAATCCCGCAGACGAATACGCAAACAGCGTTGTTCTCAAGGGCGGCGACAACACCGTGTACTTCCGCTTTGATATCCAGAATCCCGATCTTCCTCTGAAGAACCAGGAAGCATCTCTGGGTATCACTGTAAGAGCACAGGAAATCAAGAACATCAGCATCGCGCTGGAAGAAACCAAGCCTTTCCCCACCAATGAAAACATCACCGCTTCCGCTCTGAAAAATAAGATCATTGCGGTTGCCAACTACAAGAACGGCGAAAGCACACAGATTTCCATGTATGACATCGCCATCAAGAGAGGCACCGACTATGTAAGTGCCATCACCTACAACGATTACAAGCTGTACATGGGCGATTATGATGTGGAAATCTCCTATGCGGGATATAAGCAGGTATTTGCTCTCGCTTCCCTCGGCGAACTGTACAACGAAATCGTTCCCTACGAATTCGAACTGATCGTGACCGGCCTGAAGGTAAAGGATTACATTGAAGGACAGGTAATCACCGACTTTACCGGTGCTGTACTGAATGTTTACAGAGAAGACGGCACTCTGATCACCGAGTACTCCTGCGAAAACTCCAAGATCGCAGCAATGGATCTGACACTGACTCCCTTCCGCTACGGCGATAAGACCATTGACGCTACCCTGACTGTGGGCGGCAAGACCATGGATGCCGTTGTCAATGTATCCGGCTTCAAGATCACCAAGAGACAGGTTGTGAAGATCGCCGAAGCCAAGTCCTCTACTCTGAAGAAGAACTACGCTGCAGGCGATGACCTGGAACTGGACGGCCTGAAGCTGACCCTGACCTACAACAGCGGCGAAACTGAAGATATCCCCTACAACAATCCTCAGATCATCTGCAACCCCAGAAACGGCGATGAACTGACCACCAGTGACAAGTCCATCCTGATCGTATATGCCGACCCCAACACCGGTTATGAAGTTTCCACTTCCGTTGCCATCACCGTAAAGAGCAGCAGTGCCGTTAAGGATATCGTGCTGGTTTCCGACGGTGCCAAATCCGAATATTTCATCGGCGAACCTCTGGACAAGGATGGCTACAGACTGCTGGTAATCTATAAGGACAATACCCCCAGCGAATACATCAATCTGTCTTCCTGCAAGAATGTAACAATCACAGACACTGCCGTTTACAAGAGCAACGCTTTCCAGAAAGCATTCTCCGGCAGCCTGACCATGACCTTTGATCTGCCCGACGGCACCAAGGGTACTGCAACCCTGAACAACATCAAGGTTATCAAGCGTCCCCTGCTGGTAAGCATCACCGCTACCTCCGAAAAGGAAGAATACATGGAAGGCGAAGCTCCCATGGTATCCGATATCACCATCACTGCCAAGTATGATGACGGCAACCAGAGAGTATTCCGCGCCGATTCCAGCATCGCTTCCGCCAACAGACCTACCTATACCGTAACCGAAAATGGTGTTACCTATACTGTAAAGCTGACTCCCACCTCTCTCGATGCCGGCACCGATTCCATTCGTGTGGCTTATACCGAGAAGGTGACTGTGGGTACCAAGACCACCACTACCAAGTATGACGACATCGAAATCGAAGTCGAAATCCCCGATGCAATCCTGGTATACTACAGCGCAACCGAAAGAACCTACATCACTGAAGCGTTCGAAGACCTGTACGACGCACTGGAAAGAGCTGAAGAAATCTACACCAGCACCACTTCCAGCAGCCGTGTTCCTCAGATCGAACTGCGCCGCGATGTAACCCTGCTCTCCGACTTCCCCGCAACCAAGCCCATGGAAATCGATCTGAACGGTCATACCCTGACCATGATCCGCGGTTCCATCTACGTTTCCTCCAAGGCATCCTCCACTGTGGAAGTTGTATTCACCAATGCCGACAGAGAAGACGCCAAGCTGATTTACTCCACTGACGAAGACGACCATGTAATCATTGCGTACAACGATGAATACGTCATCGACAGAGACAGCGAAGAAGGCGGCAAGTACACCATCAAGATCACCACTCCCAAGAACGGTAAGGTTACCGGTCCCAAGGAAGTTACCCACGGTCACGACGCCCAGTTCACCATCACCCCGAACGAAGGCTACATGATTTCCGTTGTCAAGGTGAACAACAAGAACGTTACGGTTCCCGATAACGGCAAGCTGACCGTCGAAGGCGTACAGTCTGACCTGACCATCACCGTTACCTTTGCCGAAAAGGCATGGGACAACCCGTTCACTGACGTTTACAAGAGCGCTACCTACTACAAGTCCGTTGAGTTTGTATATGAAAACGGCCTGCTCACCGGTATGTCTGCTACCAAGTTTGAACCCGACACTACCATGACCAGAGCCATGTTCGTAACCGTTCTGGGCCGTCTGGCCGGTATCGACGCCGACAGAGCAGCCGATCTGTACGGCTACAACTCCGAATTCAAGGACGTTGCTTCCAATGACCAGAGCATCCGTTACGCAATCCCCTACATTGCATGGGCTTCCGAAAACGGCCTGATCGAAGGCTACGGCAACGGCAAGTTCGGCCCCAAGGACAACATCACCCACGCACAGATGTATGTTCTGATGGATCGCTATGCTGCATACATTGAAGGTCTGAACACCAATGCTGCCGGTACCAACATTGCAGCAAACGACAAGAAGGATATCCCGGATTGGGCATACGACGCAGTGGAATACGCTGCCAAGAAGTCCTTCCTGATCACCTCCAGCAACCGTCTGACTCCCAACGCCAATGCAAAGCGTGCCGAGCTGGCTATGCTGCTGGATAAGTTCTGCACCAACGTGCTGGACTATTGATCCAATCACAAGCAAACACCCTACACATATTACACCGCTGAGGGCAGGAAATGTACCGTGCTCCTTAGGTACACCCTCCCTCAGCCACGGATTCCCGTGACCGACGGGATTCCGGCACCGGACAACACCGGTGTACATGAATTTGCCAATCCCTCTCTCTCCTGCTAAATAGACATGGAAGAAAGCTGTCTCACCCGAGATGGCTTTCTTCCGTTTTTGGGGGGATGGGGCGTGATTATAAAACATACGACGGTATAACAGAGGTAACGTGATTGCAAAACGTACGACGGCGGGATGAGGGCATCCCGCCCTACGGATTACGTAACTACTAACCCCCTAATTCTTCTTCAGAAGCCCAACTAAGGCTATGCACTCAAAGAACCGCAATCATCATGTTCGCTCAACTACCCGGCGGTACGCCTAATGCCTAAAACTGCCTCACCGTATCCTGCACCCCTGCAAATCAAAACGGGCGTCTTAAACCAGAACCATATTTTGTAACCCCACAAGAGAGTGGAGGGGTGGGAGTCCTTAGAGGGTAGGGGAGGAGGGAGATTCCGCGAATCTTCCTTCTCTCCTATCCTCTGAGCGCCCCCGCGAGGGAACCCAAACAGACAGTTAAAGCCAAACAAACCCGCTGTAAGCGAAAAGAAAAAGCAAAGCCAAACCACACCGCTGTAAGCAGAACCCAAAAAACAAAAAACAAACCTCTTTACAAAAAGCTGGATTTGCGGTATACTATAGAAAACCACCCCAAAACAAAACCCAAAGGAGACAAGCAACAATGCTGTATACGATTGAAAACGCAAAAATCAAGGTAACCGTAACCGACATGGGCGCAGAAATGACCTCTCTGGTGCTGAAGAAGACCGGTGTGGAATATCTGTGGCAGGCAGATCCGGAATACTGGACCGGCCACGCATACAACCTGTTCCCCATCTGCGGCCGTCTGTGGGACGGTAAGTACACCTACCAGGGCAAGACCTACGAAATGAACCTCCACGGCTTTGCCAGAAAGACTGCTTACGAGCTGGCTGAACAGACCGATACCAGTCTGACCTTCCGTCTGGCAGATTCCGATGTGACCTACGCCCAGTATCCCTTCCATTTTGAACTGCTTCTGACCTATACTCTGGACGGCGCTTCCGTTGTCACTACTTTCCATGTAAAGAACAACGACGAAAAGGAACTGATCTACGCCATCGGCGGTCACCCCGGCTTCAATGTACCGCTGGCTGAAGGCGAAACCTTCGAAGACTACACCATGACCTTCGCCGAAAAGTGCGAACCCCGTCAGCTGTGCATGAGCGAAACCTGCTACTACCTGGGCGAAACCAAGCCCTTCAAGGTTCGCTGCGGCAAGAGCTTCAAGCTGTCCCACGACCTGTTCGACAACGACGCCATCTTCCTGACCGATATGGCAGGGGAAGTAACCCTGAAGGGCGGCGTGTCCAAGCGGTTCGTAAAGGTGACCTACCCCGGCATGAAGTATGTCGGCTTCTGGCACAAGCCCCAGACCGAAGCTCCCTATGTGTGCATTGAACCCTGGATGAGCGTTCCCGCAGATGACGGCAAGGTGGACGATCTGGAAACCAAGCGCGATATGCTCCGTCTGGCATCCGGTGCAGAATACGAACAGAGCTTCACCATCACCATCGGCTGAGTATAAGTAAGATGTAAGTCAATGATGATTAACTTAATTGCTTGTAAAAAGGGGAACGCGGCTTTTTTGAAAAAAAGCCTGGCAAAAAACTTTTATATGGGTTTCGGATGGATATAGTGACTGCAATTCCATTTGCACAGTAATATGTGTTCTCCAAGACCCAAGAAATAGTA
>SVTO01000071.1 GCA_015063745.1 Oscillospiraceae bacterium
ATTGCCATTTTTCCCATTCATCATCGGGGCATACGATGCTCATACATTCCAGTGCATTTTGACGGGTATATTCCCAAGTGCAATCTGAAATAATTTTCTCGCATACTTCTTTTAGCAGCGGATAATCTCTTTGCCAACATTCTTTATTTCGTAAAATTGCCATAGCCAAACAATCGCAAATTGCAAAATCCGAGGGATACTTTTGATAGTATTCTTTTGCCAAAACCAACTGTTCTGCTGGAAGCGCATGATTAAACTTTGACATAAAAAATTCAACATCGGCTTGGTGGCTGGCTTCATCGTTGCCGATAAGCTCGTCAACCGTTATCTTAAAATAATTTGCGATTCGAGGCAAAAGAGTAATGTCGGGATAACCACCACGCTCCCAGTTGGAAACAGCTTGCGGTGAAACCATTAGCGCATTGGCTAACTCTTCTTGCGTTAGTTTCAGTTTTCTTCTTTCGCGGAGAATCACTTCCGTAATTTTTAATTCAGCCATAAAATCCTCCTAAATGGTTGTTAGAGGTGCGCACCTTCCGATAATATGATAGCATTATTCGTGCTGAAAATCAACAACTGCGTTATTGAGTTTTCTCAAACGGCGTTTGAATAATACAATTAACACTTGTTTTGCGCTTTCCCGACGCTCGCGTCTGGGCAAGCATAGCGCGTGGCAGTCTACGCACGATCGGGCAGAAGCCCGAACCCACTAGCCGCAGAGGGAAACGGTGTAGCAAAGGCCCCCTTGTACAAAGGGAGCTGTTACCGAAGGTGACTGAGGGATTGTTTTGCAATAAAAATCTGCTTTTTACAATCCCTCCGTCTTGCTTCGCAAGCCACCTCCCTTTACACAAGGGAGGCTTTGGCAAGTTTCCACCGACAGAAAAACACCACCAAAGAGATTTCCTTGGTGGTGTTCGTGCTTTCTCCGCTAAGAATGCAGAGAAGACACGAGCCTGTTTTCTTTTATATTACTTATTAAATATAATCCGTTCGTTGTCGAAAATCTTGGCCAATGCCAGAATACCGATACCGGCCACCGCCAGATTCACAACCACGCTGACTGCCGTATGCAGAATATTGCCCTGGGCGGAGAAGATTGCCAGCAGGGACTGCACGCTGTTGTACAGAGGAATACAGTACCAGTACACCTCCGTCGGGGCGGTCTGGGAGAACATGGCGGTCAGGCCTACGAATACCACCAGCATCATCAGCGGTGTTACCAGCGCCTGGGCTTCCTTCACGCTCTTGGCCAGTGCCGACAGCAGGGAGATCGCCGTAACATACAGAAGTACTGTGGATACTACCACGAACATCAGCATTATGTAGTCGGTAACGGAGTAGATATCCGCTGTAATTTCCACCGCTTCGCCCATGAGCTTGGGTACGGATGCCATAACAAAACCGGTGGTGATAATACCGGAAGCGAATGCCGTGATGCCCAGAGCCAGAATCTTACCCATAGCAATGCTGGAGCGCTTGACCGGTGTGATCAGCAGAGCTGCCATGGTGCCCCTTTCCTTCTCCCCCGCAATGGATTCCATCGCCACGGACATACTGCCCGTGAACAGGAGCATGGTCAACAACAGCGGCATCAGCAGGGAGAGCATCATGGCCGATGTTTCCTCTTCCGCTGCCAGGTCATACTGGATGGAAGGATCTGCGTTGATGTCAAACTTGTTCGTCAGGGAGGATTCAAAGGTATCGAACACCGTATAGATCATGCTGTAGGCGCTCTGGGAATTGGTATCCGCCGAATTGTAGTATATGCCGACCTGCGGTGCCGCATTTCCTGCGGTTACGTCGTATGCCGGTACGGTACCGTCAAAATCTGCCGGCAGGGCGATGTATACATCCAGCATGCCGTTTAACATGGCATCCACGCCTTCCGCTTCCGGCATCTGCTGTGTATCCACGGGCATTTCGGCGAAGAACATATTCAGATATTCCGATTCCTCGGAAACACCGACCCGATAGCGGTACTCGTCATCCACGGTGAACATGCCCGTCATTGCCGTACCCATGAAGGAGTACATGACATAGATCAGGAAGCCGGGCAGCAGGAGAACCGTCAGAACCATGCGCGTATCCGTAAAGAACCGGCGCAGTTCTTTTTTCATTACCGTCAGTACACCTTTCATGCCTGTTCTCCTTTCACTTCGTAATACATATCAAAGAACCGGTCTTCCAGATTCATACCGCCGCAGACATTGGCCAGATCATCGCAGGCAATCATCTTTCCGTCGATGATGATGCCCACTCTGTCGCACAGCTTTTCCACCAGACTGAAAATATGGGTGGAAAGAATGATCGTTTTGCCCTCTCTGCGCAGATCCGCCAGAAAATCCGTGACCACGCGGGCGGTCAGAACATCCAGACCGTTGGTGGGCTCGTCAAAAATGATGACATGGGGATCGTGGGCTACAGAGATGGCCAGAGAGGTTTTCTGCTTCATACCCGTGGAAAGGCCGGAAGCTTTTACCTGCGCAAAGGTATCGATACCGAAGCGCTTGAACAGATCCTTTTTCCGTTCCGCGCGGATATCTGCGGGTACGCCGTGCATTTCGGAGAAGAAATCAAAGAGATAATCCGGGGTGAAGAACTCCTCAAGCTTCAGTTCACTGGTCAGAAAGCCGATCTTTTTCCGTACACCGTCGGGATCCTTCAGTACACTGCATCCGTCCAGTACCGCATCTCCCGCATCGGGCTTGATCAGGGTGGCGATCATGCGCAGGGTCGTCGTCTTGCCCGCCCCGTTCGGTCCCAGAAGGCCGAAAATCTCCCCCTCACGGGCGGTAAAGGACAGATGATCCACGGCATGACGTGTTTTTTCCTTGGTTTTTTCCAGTTTCTGCTGTTTCGAGGACAATTTGAAGCTTTTGTCCAAACCGTCCACAATGAGAATATCTCTCATTTTCTCACTCCTTTTTCAATTTTTCTCTCCGTTTGTATATGTGCATTGTAATATAATAAGAAGATGCCATCAGAATCGTTGCACCGAGCCATGCGGCAGGTTCGGCAAAGTACAGGCAGTTTTTCCCAAGCCAATAACTTGCCAGAAGAGCAATCACCACACGGATGGAACACTCCACCATGCCGGAAATCATGGGCAGGATGGTTTTTCCCATACCTACCATAACATTCAGGTACACATACAGTAAATACAGTATGGGCAGACCGAAGCTCATGGCGGCGAGATAGGTATATGCCACATCACAGGCGGCGGACAGCAGTTCGGGGGATTCGGACGAGATGAACAGAAGGGCAAACTGCTTGCCCAGCAGCAGCATGATCACGCAGAAAATCGCGGATGTAACCAGACTGATCCAGATTGCAGCCCGTATGCCCTGGCGGATACGTTCCATATTCTTTGCGCCGTAGTTCTGTCCCACATAGGTAGTGATGGCGGCACCGTAGGAGATTGCGGCCATTTCCAGCAGGCCGTACAGCTTATTGGTGGCGGCAAATCCGGCGATGAAAGCGGTACCGTAGTCGTTGATCACCGTCTGCAGGAACATACAGCCGATGGAAATGATGATACACTGGAAGGAAATGGGACAGCCGAGGTACAGGAGCTTACCGATCAGCCTGCCGTTCGGTTTCATGTCCTTCTTCCCGAAATGCAGCAGAGGGGTACGGATGATTCTGACCGTACATACCGCACCGGCACAGCACTGAGCAAACACCGTTGCCCATGCCGCGCCCGCAACGCCCCAGCCAAGGCTGAACACCGCCACAATATCCAGTACAACATTGATAATCGAGGAAATGATCATGGCGTACAGCGGCGTTTTGCTGTCCCCCACGGAGCGCAGTATGGAGGAGGTAAAATTGTAATACATCGCCGCCGGGATGCCGAGGAAGAAAATCCGGGCATACACTTCCGCAGTCCCGTACAGTTCGGTGGGGACACGGAGCATCGTCATGGCAAAAGGCAGAAGTGCCTGACTGAGGACTTCAACAATCAGGGTGATCACGATCGTCAGTCCCATGGATACGCCGATGGTTCTGCGCAGTCCGGCTGTATCACCTTCCCCGAATTTCTGGGACATCAGCACACAGAATCCCTGGGTAAAGCCCTGTGCAACGGCCAGTACCATCCAGCACAGCCAGTCCGTTGTGCCGAGTGCCGCCAGCGCTTCCATGCCGACACCCTGTCCCACAATGGCGGTGTCCACCACCCGGTACAACTGCTGGAACACATTGCCGAACATAAGCGGCAGTGCGAACAAAAAGAGCAGTTTTGCCGGTTTCCCCGTTGTCATATTAATGGTTTTTGTCATTCTATTCCTTTCACCGGCGTTTTGTCACCAGTGTGTTTTCCTTTCCGAATGTCAATGGATAATGGCAGTCAGTCTTTCCGGCCATACAAAATTACTTCTATAATTATAGCAGATATCCGTATTTTCGTCAATGGAAATGTGTAATTTTTCATGCGTCTGCGGTACTGTCTCACAGATGAAATAAGCCTTGTAATTTCCGTTTTCCTATGTTATAATACAGACAAAACAACATACCCGAAATCATTCCGTATGAGGTGAAATTATGAAAGTACTGATCATGACAAAGCAAGCCTGTGATCTGACCGATGTACTGACAAACTGCGGTGTGGAAACCCACATCACGACCGTGGAAGAAGCCGTCGGCACTGATCTGTCCGCGTACGATTCCTTTTGTGTGATCGGCTCCGGCAAGATAATCGATGCCAGAGTCAGAGCCGCATTGGATGCAGAACTGGACAAGGGGAAACGGATTTATGTGGAAGCTGTCAACAGTTTTCTGGGTATTTACTCCGCAAATGCTGTCAACACCACGCAAAGCCGTCTGATCTGTGCTGTGCCGGAAGAAAACGGTATTCCCGGACTGGCGCTGGGTGATCTGCTGGATGACGAATCCAACAAAATGATGGAGCCATACTGGACTGTTGAAGGCTACAAGCCCCTTCTGGTATACAAGGCACACATCATTGCCCACAGCCATCTGAATGCCACGGAAGAAGAAATCCTGCAGGACAGCAAGCCGGGTCTCTGGATGATCGGCGAAAATGTGATGATGACCTCTTTCCAGCTCTGCAACTTTAACAAGGCCCGTTTTGCCCCCCGTGAAGCATGGCAGAAGCTGATCCGCTATATTGCAAAATGGATCACCGGCAGCGAACCCGCCCATATGCCCGCACCGGTTCTGCAGTACGGTACCGATGGGGACCTGACCGATGATGCCGTATTCGAAAAATGCCGCAGAGAAGCCATTGACAGAGGTATGGAATGGCTCAGAGAATTCCTCGTTGACGAAGGCCGGGGCGGTATTCTGGAAGGCCTGCGGCATAATATTGATCCCGACGGTGTACAGGCCATTGCAGACTGTGTACGCACGGACTGCAGCGGCGAAGCATCCGGTGCTTTCAAGTTCTATGCAAAATTCGCAGGGGATGCCGCATCCCGGAAAATCGGGGAGAATATCGACAGCTTCATCTACGGTCCCATGCAGATCCACGGCGGTCTGTTTGACGGTCTGATGCGATGGACAGAAGCCGCATGGCAGGTATGTTATCCGGACGATGCCGCCAGAGCAACCCTGCCCAGCCTGTACGACTGCCTGTTTCTGGGCAATACTGCCACCTTTCCCGCGATTGAACGTGCGCTGGATCTGCTGCTGAAGATCACGGCCAAGGACGGCTGCGGTATATGGCGGCTGGACATGCCCGGCGTAACAAAAGAAAGCCTTGCAAAAATCGCCGAAGCAGAAAACGGCAGTCACTCCGCCCACTACACGGCATTCTATCATGCCGCTCTGCTGCTCGGCTACAAATACAATGGCAAAGCGGTGTATCTGGAAACGGCAAAGAAGGGTCTGGAAACGCTGATGTCGGTATACCCCGAAACCAGCCGTGAACAGAGCGAAACGGAAGAAATGTGCCGTCTGGTACTCCCTCTTGCCGCCCTGTATGACGCAACGGGTGAAGAAAAGCACAGAGAAATGCTGTACAGAGTGGTATGCGATCTGGAGGTTCACAAGCATCCCATGGGCGGATTCTGCGAATGGGATACGGGCTACAAGGCTGCCTGTTCCAGAGAATCCATGGGCGAATGTTCCCTGCTGACGGAAAACGGCGATCCGGTAGCGGATATGCTGTACTCCTCCAACTGGCTTCCCATCGGTTTCGCCTATGCGTATTATGTAACCGGTGACAAGTGGTTTGCCGGTCTGTGGCGGGATATTATCGGATTCTGCATGAAATCCCAGGTCATCGGCGATGACAAAAAAAACAACGGTTCCTGGTGCCGCGGATTTGACATGGATCTGCGCGAAGCCTACGGTTGTCCCCACGATGTGGGCTGGGCTGCCAACGCCAGCGAATCCGGCTGGACCAATGCGGAAATTCTGATGGGCATGATGATGCCGGAGATTCTTGGGTTGGATATGATCTGAAGCGCCGGTGTACTGAAGTTTCCGTTATTGCCCGGATAATGTAATTATTTGTGAAATTCGGAAAAATCTCTTGACAAAGCACCCCCGATGTGGTATACTATATTGGCACATCGGGGTGTGGCTCAGTTCGGTAGAGTGCTTGGTTCGGGACCAAGAGGCCGCTGGTTCAAATCCAGTCACTCCGATGAGAAGATAGTCGAAATGCTCAAAAAAACTTGAGTGTTTCGGCTTTTTTCGTGCCTTTTTTCGGGTGATTTTTGGTGATAATCACAGGGTGGCCTCTAGTCCCGGTTAGACAAAGCCGCTTTTCTAACTTTTTTCTAACCAAAATGCAGCAAACGTGCAGGAGTGGGGCGGGATTTTTGCAGGAAGATAGCGTGCCCCAGCAAATTGATTTGTAATAATCGCAGTGTTAATGAAGTATTCAAGTCGTAAAATTCTATTTTGAATTAACCTGTCCTCAATTATCGAGAGGTGGACATATCAAAAATTTTTTGGTATACTATAATCACAGACCGGTCGAGTAAATAATGAGGAGTAACATATATGTCTTTCGGACAAACAATTAAAGATTTACGGCGCGATGCAGGTATGACGCAGGAGCATCTTGCAGAGCTTCTCTCGATCTCTCCGCAGGCTGTCAGCCGATGGGAAACGGATGCCGCTATGCCGGATATTTCTCTCCTGCCGCCCCTTGCCAATCTTTTCGGTGTAACAACCGATCATCTGCTGGGAATGGACACCTATCAGAAAGATTTGCGGAAGGCTGAATTTGATGAGGCATTCCATGAATACTTGAAGCACCATGAAGCGAATTATCAGATCGCCGTACGTGCTGTCGCTGAATATCCCGGAAATATGGACTATATTGAGTGGCTCGCCTTCGCCGAATATGATATGGCTTTATCATTACTCGACGATGTAGAGTACACACGCCTGTTGGAAAGCTCTGTGAACCATTATAGGATAGTTCTCGAGAACAGCACAGACCACAAAGTCTTGAGAAAAGCACTTTTTGGTATTGTTCTCGCCCTTCATAGCCTTGGCAGAGATGATGACGCAAAAAAATATGCGATGAAGGAGGAAGACGAAGATAGGCGGAATGATCTTCTATGTTGGTGTCTCAGTGGAACCGAGAAAACAATTCACAACCAACGGATTGCTGAGCGGGATCTCAACAAATTCCTTAGCCAACTGGAACTCGCATCGAAATCCATTGAGGCATGTGAAGCAGTGGAACAGATTCTGAAGATTCTTTTCCCGGACGAGAACTATCAGTACTATCACAACATACTGCAGTACAATGCTCTGCATAAAGCATTTGCACTTTGCAGTGAGCAGCGTTATGATGAAGTAATTGTGGCACTCAAGCAATCACGTTTCCATGCAGAAATAATGGTTCAGTACCAAAAGCAACCATACTACCGTTTTACTGCACCGTTGTTTAACCTGGTGGAAGGTGAAAAGCCGGAATGCGATTCCGGAGTAACCGATGTGGATGATTTCATCAGCTGTCTGAATAACAATCGTTGTTTTGATCCAATCAGAGAACGTGAAGATTTCAAAGCATTGCTCAACCGATAATCTTTTTCAGCCCCGCATCGTGCGGGGTTGTTCTCATAATACTCCCCTCATCACGGTACGCTTGCGGATCATGCCGTCGCCGTTCGGTCTTCGTTTTGCCATGGGGCATCATCTCCTCTCATTTGTTTTTCAGTACAACACAATACCACACCCGGCGCGATATATC
>SVTO01000072.1 GCA_015063745.1 Oscillospiraceae bacterium
TGTTCTTTGAACTCTTCCGGGTAATGTTTGATTCCTTTTTTCCCTGACATAACAAAAAACTCCTTTGTAGTTATTTTACTACATTGGAGTTTTTTTGTCACTGTCCATTTTTACTGGACCTGTTCAGTATCTCCGGTTTTCTTGTGCTGTTATTTACCGCTGCCTGTATAATGTCATTTGTACCTATTGTCTGAATGCGCTTTATGTGATATCCTTATGGCAGAATACCAATACAAATGGTACGATTGAAATACGACATCTTTGTTACTGCATATAAGATAAATTTTGGAATAACAGGAGTAACGGAATGAAACAGATGATTTATGGCTACATACGAGTCTCATCCAAGGATCAATGCGAAGATCGTCAGCTGATTGCATTGCAGGAATGCAGTATGCCGCCGGATGAGATCATTATCGACAAACAGTCCGGGAAGGATTTTGCACGTCCCGGTTATCTGAAGCTGATGAGAAGACTGAAAGAAAACGATGTCCTCGTCATAAAAAGCATTGACCGTCTGGGCAGAAATTACAATGAAATTCTGGAACAATGGCGGATTATCACCAAAGAGAAAAAAGCACGGATCGTTGTGCTGGACATGCCTCTGCTGGATACAAGCGGTCAGCAGGATCTGATCAGTATTCTGATCTCCGATATTGTGCTGCAGCTATTGTCCTACGTTGCACAGACGGAACGTGAAGCCATTCGTCAGCGGCAGCGTGAAGGTATCGCCGCTGCAAAAAAACGCGGTGTTCATTTCGGCAGACCCGCTTACAAACGGCCGCAGAATTACGGTGAGATCCTCTCCCGCTGGCAGAGTGGGGAAATCTCCCACAGGCAAGCAGCTGCTTTGATGGGCGTATCGGATTCCCTGCTGCGGAAATGGATTGCCAGCGACCGCCGGAATACAACAGAATAAAGCCACTCCCGATACAAAAAACACAGCATGAACGCCGTCTTTCTTTCCGGTATTCATGCTGTGTTCCGTTTTATCTTCTCATCCGGATTACCTTCGCAGGCACACCGCCCACAATGGCATACGGCGGTACATCCCGGTTCACCACCGCACCGGCGGCAAGGATCGCACCGTCACCGACGTGGACACCCGGCAGGATCACTACCCTGTCGCCGATCCACACATCGTTCCCGATCACAACCGGTTTTTCCGCTTCAAAGCCCTGCTCCATCATGGGAATATCCGTCCGGGCAAAGGAGTGGTTATGGGTGATCACCACCACGTCGCCGCCCATCATTACACAGTTGCCGATGGTGCAGGTCCCGTTAATGCGGGCGTTCATACCGATCCCCGAATAATCCCCGAGGGATACCCTGGAGGAGAACATGGCGCCTTTTTCGATATTCACTTTTTTGCCGCATTTCTTCAGCATCAGCTTGCCGCAGAAGGCACGGAAGGCTTTCTGGCCGATATGCAGTCCCGATGTGGAAAGCGGCAGGTGGGTTCCGATGGTATAATACAGCAGTGCACCGATTTTTCTTGCGATCTTGCCCATATGGTTTTATCCTTTTCCGTTATGTATTGTCCGGGTAAATTCTGACGTTTTTCCTTTATTCCGCAACCGATTTCGCAAATGCGGCCGCTTTCTGCAAATCCTCCGCGTCCGGTCTGCCGGGGTGGGCTTTCCAGAATTCGCCGCGGCAGTGAAATTCCTCTTCCGCTACGGGAATACCGTATTCCTGTACCGCTTTTTTCATGGGTTTCTTCATGGATTTCATCATCGCGGATGTGCCGAAGCATACGATTTTGCCGATTTTATCCTTGTTTTCCGCCAGAAATGCCTTCACCGACGGGTCCATGTCAAAGGCATAATAGGAGCAGCCGAGAAACAGGATATCCGTCTTTTCCGCAAGGGGTGTATCCACCTTTGCCGCGGTGCATCCGATGGACTCCGCAATGGCTTTTGCCAGCTTTTCCGTATTGCCGGAACGAGTATAATAGCGTACCTGATACTGCATTTTTTGTCCTTCCCTTCCCGGTCATGCCGGGTTTATTCTCACGTCAAACCGATTTTCCATGCATAAAAAGGGACTCTCGTGCGGGTCCCTTTTTTATGTGTCACCGTTTACTTCTGGCCATAATAGGCGTTCTTGCCATGCTTGCGGTTGTAGTGCTTTTCCACCAGCGCTTCGGAAGCCGGTTCAGCCTTCGGGTTAATTAACTCAGTCTTGTACGCCATATCCGCTACCGCTTCGATGACCACCGCATTGTGTACTGCCTGATCCGCATCCTTGCCCCATGCGAATACGCCATGGGATTTTACCAGTGCGCCGGGCAGGGTCAGGGGCGGTACGTCGCCGATCTGCTTGGCGATTACGATACCGGTATTCTTTTCGTATTCGCCGTTGATTTCTTCGTCGGTCAGTGCTCTTGTGCAGGGGATGGAGCCGTGGAAATAGTCGGCGTGAGTGGTGCCGTAAAGGGGGATTTCACGGCCGGCCTGTGCCCATGCGGTGGCATTCAGGCTGTGGGTATGCACAACGCCGCCCACTTCTGGGAATGCCTTGTACAGCTCCAGATGGCTGGGCAGGTCGGTGGAGGGGCGCAGATTGCCTTCCACTACATTGCCGTCGATATCCACAACCACCATGTGCTCCGGCTTCATTACGCTGTAGTCCACGCCGCTGGGCTTGATGACTACCAGACCCGTTTCACGGTCGATGGCACTGACATTGCCCCATGTAAAAATTACCACTTTATGTTCCACCAGTGCAAGATTCGCTTTGCATACGGCTTCTTTCAGTTGTTCGAGCATATTCTTTTACCTCAATTCTCCTTGAATGTTTTCATAGCCTGCCAAACGGGGCGCAGAGCCTCTTCCGTTTTGCGGTAGATCTCGTACTTTTTACGGTAGATCTTTGTCATTTCGGGATTCGGCTGTACCAGTGTACCGGGACGTACGCAGGCGGAAACCGCTTCTGCCGCATCCGCAAAGATACCTGCCGCAATACCCGCAGACATAGCCGCGCCCTTACAGCCGAGCTCGGTCTTTTCCGCCGTTTCCACGCAGATGCCCGCCACATCGGCAAACATCTGGGTCCAGAAGGGGGAGTTGACCACGCCGCCCGCCAGCTTCAGCTTTTCGGGAGGTGTCGGCATGCTGGCCAGCAGTCTTTCCAAATGGGTATAACCGGAGAACACAACGCCTTCGTAGATCGCACGGATCACTTCTCCCTCGCCGTAGCCGCTTTCCAGTCCCACAAGAGAGGCCTTCGCCAGCGGATCCAGGTTGGAGGCAAACAGGAAGGGCAGGAACACCGCACAGCTTCCGTCCGCGGGAACGGCTTCGGCCAGATCATCCAGTTCCCTGTAGCTTCTGTCCTTCAGGATGTCCCGCATCCATTCCAGATTACCCGCAGAGGCCGCGCTGCTTTCTTCTGCCAGATAATAGCCGTCCACGCACCAGAAGGAGTTCATGGAAGCTTCCTTCACCGGTGCTTTGGTGATGTATTCGTTGATGCTCCAGGTACCGGCGATCACGCACAGTTCCCCTTCGGCAAAGGTACCGGCACCCAATGCGCAGGCGTCGATATCAAACATACCGCCGGACACGGGAATTCCCGCAGGCAGTCCGGTTTTTGCCGCCGCTTCTTCGGTCACGTATCCTCTGACATCGCAGGAACCGATCAGCTTCGGCAGGCAGTCGTAGATCTCCGGAATACCGAACAGCTCCGTCAGCCTGGGATCATAATTTCCCGAAGCCAGGGACAGCAGGTTGGTACCGGAAATATCGGTGATTTCCGCCGCAATTTCTCCCGTCAGGGCATAGCCCACGAAGTCCTTTACGGAGAAAACGGAACCGATTTTGTCGTACAGTTCTCTGTTATTATCCTTCATCCAGCGCAGAAGGCATACCGGCTGACAGGCCAGAACCTTCTGGAAGGTATAGGGATACACCGCTTCCGCCAGTCCGTTTTCTCTGGCCGCCAGTTCATATTCCAGCGCTCTGGAGTCGGTGGAGCCGATGCCGTTGCCAAGGGGCTTGCCCGCCTTGTCCAGCATATACAGTCCCTTACCGTGACCGGAGAGACCCACACAGGCGATGGGACCGTCCAGTTCTGCGGTGATCTCGCGGATCAGGGCAAAATTCTTTTCGATAATTTCCGCAGGATTCCGTTCCGTATGCCCGTTTTCGTTGACGGTCAGGGGAATCTGGATCCCCTTTTTCAGGATCTGGCGTCCGTTTTCGTCAAAGACAGCCGCTTTGCAGACCGTTCCGCCGTTGTCCAGACCAAGCAGATATTTACCCATTGCAATCCTCCATGGCAGTTTTGAAGCAGTTTTCGATATAACGCAGGTTTCTTGTGATGTATTCGGCCGGTTCTGTCTTGCCGTCGTACCAGAATTCGCAGTTGTAGATGCCCACGTTCTGGGACAGCAGTTCCTTCATGCAGCCCACAAAATCCACTCTGCCCTGTCCGTATTCCATATTGCGGAACACACCTTCCACGGTTTCCTTCAGGTGAACGGCGGCAATGTGTCCTCTGGCGGACTGCAGGTCGGCAATGGGTTCGTCCGTACCGTTGCGGATGTTGCCGAGATCGGGATATACCTGCAGGTAGGGAGAGTTGACGGCTTCCACGTATTTCATGGCCTTGGCAGAGGTGTTCATGAAATCGTTTTCCATGGTCTCAAATGCCAGGATCACACCGGCGGCGGAAGCATAGGGAATCACGGCGTGCAGACCTTCTTCGAAATAGGCTCTGGTATCCTCGCCTCTGTCCTCATACCATACGTCGTATCCGGGGATCTGGATCACGCGGATACCGGCTTCGGCGGAGAAATCCACGGCGCGGCAGATGATCTCATGGCTCTTGTCACGCACCGCCTTGTCCCGGCTGCCGAAGGGGAATCTTCTCTGCCCCGACAGGCACATGGTGCGCACGGATATACCGCCGGCACGAAGCTCGGCCAGTACATCCCGCTTTACGGCAGGATCCAGCACTCTGGCCAGTCTGGCATCCGTTTCATCCACGCTGATTTCCAGTCCGTTATAGCCGCAGTTCTGCAGCAGTTCGCCCTTTTCGCCGAGACTCATGCTGTCCGGCATGGCTTTTTCGTACAGGGATATGTATATGGGTCTGTTGCACATATTGTTTTCCATAGCAGTTTACCTCCGATGGGAATATGCAGTTCTGGTTCATGCTAATTATAGCATATGCATTCCGTTTTTGCAATGGAGCGGAGGGAATTCCGCAGCATTTGGACTGTTATTTTTTTCGCAGAACCGCCGCAGTCGGGATTCTTCCTCCCATCCGGCTTGCTATTGCCGTGCAAATATGGTATAATATCCCTGTAAACAATGGATTACGGTCCGTCACCGCGGACTTCGGACGAAATACATACTGCAGAAGAGGTTACGATATGAAAGAAGTACTGTTCCCCTACGGGAAAGAAAAACTGGCGTATTCCTTCAGGGAAGAAGAACTGGCGGGGGTTCTGGAATCCTCCATCCACCATTATTCCGCCGGAAAAACCGAAGAAGAACTGATCGATGAGGCCATTGCCAATCCCATCGGCTCTCCCGGACTGGCCGATATGGCCAAGGGCAAGAAGAAAATCGTCATCATTGCCAGCGACCACACCCGTCCCGTCCCCAGCAAGCTCATCATGCCCCGGATGCTGAAGGAAATCCGCAGCACCAATCCCGATGCGGACATCACCATCCTGATCGCCACCGGCTGTCACAGAGACACCACAAAGGCTGAGCTGATCGACAAATTCGGGGAAGAGATTGTCGCAAACGAAAATATCTATGTCCACAACTGTGACGAAAGAGAAAAGTTAGTCAATCTCGGCAAGCTGCCCTCCGGCGGTGACTGCGAGATCAACGCCATTGCATACGAAGCGGATCTGCTGGTTTCCGAGGGCTTTATCGAACCTCACTTTTTTGCCGGCTTCTCCGGAGGACGGAAGAGTGTACTTCCCGGTATTGCCGGCAGAGGTACGGTTCTGGCCAACCACTGCTCCGAATTCATCGCCGATCCCATGTCCAGAACGGGTATTCTGGACGGCAATCCCATTCACAGGGATATGCTGTGGGCGGCAGAAACGGCAGGGCTTGCCTTTATCGTGAATGTGGTGCTCAATGCGGACAAAAAGGTGATTTACGCCGCCGCCGGGGATCCCGTCAAGGCACACCGAGCGGGTACGGAATTTCTCTCCTCCCTCTGCGGCGTCAGGGCTGTGGATGCGGATGTGGTCATCACCACCAACGGCGGCTATCCCCTGGACCAGAACGTATATCAGGCGGTCAAGGGTATGACAGCGGCGGAGGCTACCGTGAAAAAGGACGGCGTGATCATTATGATGGCGGCATCCGGTGACGGTATCGGCGGGGATCATTTCTATCACCAGCTGGCGGACGAGCCGGACATTCACAAAACCATGTCCCTGTTCCTGTCCAGAGGCCGGGGCGAAACCGTTCCCGACCAGTGGCAGACCCAGATCTTACTGCGGGTTCTGATGCACGCAAGGGTGATCTACATCTCCGAAATGCCCGACGAAGCCATTTGCGAGATGCATATGACGCCCGCCCACTCCATCGAAGAAGCACTGCAGATCGCCCGGAAAATGCTGAACCGGGACGAGATCCGCATTGCGGCGATTCCCGACGGTGTTTCCGTGATCGTGGAATGATTTTTGCAGGATAAGGTGAAAAGCATGAAAGTTGTTATTGCCATAGATTCATTCAAGGGAAGTCTCTCCTCCCTTGCGGCGGGGAATGCCGTACGGGAAGCGGTACTGAAGAAGGATCCGGCAGCGGAAGTATATGTACGTCCTCTGGCCGACGGCGGTGAAGGAACTGTGGAAGCCCTCTCTGCCGGCATGGGCGGAACCATTGCGGAAGCGGAAGTAAGCGGTCCCCTCGGTACGCCCGTGACTGCGCAATACTGTATTCTGGAAGACAAAAAAACGGCTGTGATCGAAATGGCGGCGGCGGCGGGCATCACACTGGTCCCCGCTGATAAAAAAGACCCCATGGAAAGCACGACCTACGGTGTCGGTGAGCTGATCCGGGATGCCATCGGACGCGGATGCCGGCATTTCATCGTGGGCATCGGCGGCAGTGCGACCAATGACGGCGGTACGGGTATGCTGTCGGCGCTGGGCTATGCTTTCCTGGATGCTGCGGGTAATCCCATCCCTCTCGGTGCGAAGGGACTGGAGGTGCTGGCTTCGATTTCCGCGGATCATGTTCTGCCGGAACTTGAAGAATGTACCTTCCGCACAGCCTGTGACGTTACCAATCCTCTCTGCGGTCCCAGAGGCTGCAGTGCCGTATTCGCTCCCCAGAAAGGGGGTACGCCGGAGACCATTGCAAAAATGGATGCATGGCTTGCCGATTACGCCAGGATCGCGGGGACTGTATCGGACAGAGCGGATATGGATCATCCCGGTGTGGGTGCGGCAGGCGGACTCGGTTTTGCCTTCCATGCCTTCCTGAACGCCACTCTGGAAGCGGGGGTACGGATCATACTGGAAGAAACCCATCTGGAAGATTTCATCCGGGATGCGGACATTGTCGTAACCGGTGAAGGCCGGCTGGATGCGCAGACTGTTATGGGCAAAGCCCCCATCGGTGTGGCAAAGCTGGCGAAGAAGTACGGCAAAAAGGTGATCGCTTTCTCGGGCTGCATTACGGAAGATGCCGGGGTCTGCAACGAGCACGGGATCGATGCGTTCTTCCCGATTCTGCCGGGTGTGGTAACGCTGGAAGAAGCACTGGATACGGCCAATGCGTACCGGAATCTGACGAACACGGCATATCAGGTATTCCGGCTGCTGTAAGAATCAAAACCACCGGCTTAGCCGGTGGTTTGCACTGCCCCTATAAGGGGCTATTACCGGCCAGCGCTACTCGCGCTCCGAATGTCCGACGCCCGCACCACTTTCTCAGCTTCCGCTAAAGCGGTTTA